>NZ_CP064923.1:5534556-5881945 GCF_018336915.1 Acaryochloris marina S15
GGAGCCTCCTAACTCTCTGGATGCAGATGCGATTCGCACGGAGAAAGTCAAGGTGGTCCAAGCGATGCGCTTGGCAGATATCCATAATTTAGAAAACTCCGCCATTCGCGGCCAATATACCCAGGGCTGGATGAAAGGCGAGCAGGTGCCCGGCTATCACCAAGAACCCGGTGTTAATCCCAAATCCACCACGCCCACTTATGTAGCCTTAAAGCTACTGATTGACAATTGGCGTTGGCAAGGAGTGCCCTTTTATCTGCGCACTGGCAAACGCTTGCCCAAAAAAGTGTCAGAAATTTCCATCCATTTTCGCCAAGTGCCATTCTTAATCTTTCAATCCGCTGCCCAGCAGGCGAATCCAAATGTATTAGTCATGCGCATTCAGCCTAATGAAGGGATCTCATTACGATTTGAAGCCAAGATGCCCGGACCAGACTTACGGACCCGCTCTGTAGACATGAACTTTAGCTATGGCTCTTTCTTTGGCCAATCCACGGGGGATGCCTATGATCGCTTACTCTTGGACGCCATGCTGGGGGATCAAACCCTCTTTACCCGTGGGGATGAAGTTGAAGAGTCTTGGCGAGTTTTAACCCCTGCGTTAACGGCCTGGGAAGTGCCCACAGATCCTGCCCTAGTGCCCACCTATGAGGCCGGGACCTGGGAACCGGAAGCGGCTGAACTATTGCTTAATCGCGATGGTCGGCGCTGGCGTCGGCTGTAATCCCTGAACACTAATATTTGTGATTCCTTCTCCATTCCCTTTGTCTTCATCAGGTCTATGACTACTAAATCTGCTCCCATCGTCTCTTTACAAGCCCCAAAAGACGTTTCCCTGAATGACATCAATGCTGAGTTAAGCAAGATTTGGACCAGCTATAATTCTTCGGGCAATGGCGGTATGTTTCCCACCGCCACCCGAGCAGCGACCTTTAGCTTAATCGTCTATGAACCGGAAGAAACCCAACAGCTTCTGGCTGCGTTGGGATTTTATACCGGCCCCGTGGATGGCATTTATGGCCCACGCATGGGGGCAGCGCTGCGATCGGCCCAAACGAAGTTCGGATTGGCAGAAACAGGCAAGCCAAATCCTGAAACTCTCGCCCAACTGCGTCAGGCAATGAAGGAACAGCAACTCAGCCAGGCTCAGAATGATGGCTATGTATTGGATGCTGGGGGGGCCGGTATTGCAGATGCGATCGCAAGCCAAAGCCCCTGTCGAGTCATCTCCCTCTTCCCCATGGCCGGTGAAGACGAAGGGGTATCGGCTCAGCTTTCTGCCTACTGCCCTGTCAAAAAGCAGAACCGCAGCTCACTGATTTGCTGTGAGTATATTTCTCTCAAGGGCACCGAAACTGCCCTTGACCGCGTAGGCGGACTGGTCCAGTCCCTCATGATTGGTGGCCTCCCCAAATTTTTGTGGTGGAAGGCTTTGCCTGCCGCCAATATGGAGCTATTCCAGCGGTTAGCCACTTCCTGCACTGCTGTGATTGTCGATTCCAGCCAATATCAAGATGCTCAATCAGAGCTGATTCATTTGCAAGAACTCATGTCCCAAGGGACCAACATCGTTGACCTCAACTGGCGACGGTTAGCGGCTTGGCAAGAATTAACGGCAGAAGCTTTTGATCCACCGACCAGAAGAGCCGCCCTCAGCGAAGTCGATCGCGTCACATTAGATTATGAGAAAGGAAATCCGGCCCAAGCACTGATGTTTTTGGGTTGGTTAGCCAGTCGCCTGCAATGGCAACCGGTTGCCTTCACCTCCGAAGGTGGAGACTATGACCTCAAACGGATTCAATTTGTCAATTCCGAACAGCGAACGATTCAAGCAGAACTAGCAGCCATACCCACCCAACCTGGGGAAGTCGCCGGAGACATGATTGATCTGAAACTAGCCTCCACCAATTTACAGGCGGATTGTTGCACGGTACTTTGTTCAGAAACAAAAGGCTGTATGCGCATGGAAGCCGGCGGCGGAGCCCAATCCTGCCGCATTCAGCATGTCACTCCACTGCAGGATCAATCCTCTGAGACTTTGCTCAGCCAACAATTACAACGCTGGGACCAAGACGTTTTATATTCCGAAAGTCTTGCCGTAACCGCACAAATGGTACAGCTGGCATCGAGCTAAAGCACCTCAAAGGCGAGAAGACTCGCAGTATCGCAGTACTCCCTTAGCAGCGTGTCATGCTGCTAAGGGGTAAAGCTGAGCCATCCACATATCCGCTGGATCGCTGTAATATTCAATTTCATCAACCTGAAATTTGAGGTGTCCGTCTGGACTTGCAATGTCAATATAGTCACCTGGACGGACCACAGGACCTTGCGCGGTCATATAGCTGACCGAAGTATCGGCACTCGTTTCCAGAAAAAACTCGGTTCCTAGCTGCCCCTGATTATACCGGTGGGTTCTCTGCTTGCGTGCTCGCCGTTTTTGATTAAAAGATGCTCGACCCAGTTGCCAGTCAGGATAAATGGATATTCCCATGGTTCCCCCCGTTGGAAATAAATGCTTTAGTAACCAAGGCTCCCAGGATTGCCAATCACCCGTAACGGAGCCTTAACAGTGATAAAAAATTCAACCTCTAAATTTGACAATAGTGGGTTTACTAGGGACCCAAAACCGTAGGATTACTGATTTCTTTATTTTCCCTCAAGGCTAATTCCCCGTGAACCTACGGAGACTCCGCGAAGACACCGACTATCAGAGGTTTTGAGGGAGAAGAGTTCACTTTCTGAACATAGATGTTGTACGCTAGCACAGCATCTTTGAGGTGTAGCAATACCGTATTGAAGAGGACCATCCATGTCACTAGTGATAGCAGCTGATCGAAGTGGTGTGGGCAAAACCACTGTGACTGCTGCTATCCTAGCGAGCTTGCAAGGTCGACCGGAAACCGTGCAATCTTTCAAGGTGGGGCCTGACTATATTGATCCGATGTTTCACACGGTGGTCACCCATCGACCTTGCCGAAATTTAGATCCCATTCTCACGTCTGACACCTATACCCAGAGACTATTTCAAACCCATACCCAGCAGACCCACTATGCTCTAATTGAAGGGGTTATGGGCTTATTTGATGGCGCCAGAGGGCAAAAAGGAAGAGGCAGTACTGCTCATATTGCTCGGCTTTTAAATTTACCCATCGCTTTAGTTCTAGACTGTAGTCGCTTATCCGACTCTATCGCGGCCTTAGTGCACGGCTATATCTCATTCGATCCACAGATTCAGATTGCAGGGGTCATTCTCAATCGTGTGGGCAGCGATCGTCATCTTCAAAGTTTAAAGTCAGCGTTACAACCCCTCTCCGTTAGGATTTTGGGGGTCTTGCAGCGACAGCCTTCCATCCACATCCCTAATCGTCATTTAGGTCTAGTCCCGATCGAGGAGTTAGAAGGGACTGCAGGTCTTTTACAGCAATTAGCAGCAGTGGGGAATCGTTGTTTTGATTGGTCAGCCTTATTGCCTTTATTAGCAACGCAAGCGCCCGCCCCATCCATCGCTCACACTTCTCCAGCGCCACAGGCAGTACATCTCCCGCCTCAATCTAGCTCTTTGACTGCTCCCACACCGTCCGGTGCAATCCGAATTGCGATCGCAAAAGACGTAGCCTTTAGTTTTTACTATGCCGACAATCTGGATCAGCTCCGGCAGCTCGGTGCAGAGCTGGTGTTTTGGAGCCCCATCCATGACAAAACCTTCCCCGATAATATCCATGGACTCTATCTCGGTGGCGGCTTTCCTGAAATGTTTGCCGCTGACTTATCCCAGAATGTCACCGTTCGACAGACCCTCAAAACCGCGATTCTTGCTGGGTTACCCACCTATGCCGAATGTGGCGGGCTGATGTATCTCTGTGAATCCTTACAAACTTTACAGGGGAAAACGTTGCCGATGGTCGGCGTGTTACCGACAAACGTCAAAATGGCGAAGCGATTAACCCTTGGGTATCGATGTGCGATCGCAACCCAAGATACGCCCCTAATCACCGCAGGAACAACCGTTTGGGGGCATGAATTCCACCACTCCGAACTCGATCATGAGGGGGATAGCCCAATCTACACATTTTCTAGGGAGACCGCCTCCCACCCATCCGAGATTTCCGAAGGCTGGCATCGGTATAACGTTCACGCCTCGTACTTGCACCTCCACTGGGGGGAGCAGCCCGAGATACCCCAACGTTTTATCCAGCAGTGCCAAAACTTCAAAGCAGCAAAAGTCTAGCAAGCTTTCGGTCTGACTAATGCATTCCTAGCCATCGCACAGCGCCTCAACCGGGGCAAACATTCTTGGTGATAAAAACGACTGATCACCTTCACAGAGAGTCCTAAATCGGCTGAAATATCTTCCCAGCTTTGTTCGGGTGGCAATCGTCTCTCAATCAAGGTTTGGCAGTTCACGGCTGGATAATTGGTCAGATGAGTCGCTTTTAAATCGCCCTTAATGTCACTTCTGACCCATTCATAGATCTGAATTGTTAAGGACGACACGGCTTTGACTGAGTCTTTCATGGACGAAAAATCTTCTCGATCTAGCCGATTTGAGTCCTGAGTAGCTTGCAACTGCCGAAATCGCTGCTGCAAGTCTCGATTAAAGGATTGGACGAGCTTGGACCACTCTCCATAGTCTTGAACATCCAAAGTAGATGTATTGAAGTCCTGACAAAATTGGCTTAAGGTTTGCTGCAATGCCTCTTCGTACAAAGGGCTAGCTGCTGACCAAAGCTGATCAGACTGGGTCAGAAGAGACAGTATTCGTGTTAAGTAAATTTGGCGCTCTTTATCTTCTAGGTAGCTTTGAAAAGCGTTTGTTATCCATTGATTAACAAGGTGATTGGGTATTTTTTTCATTATTAAAGGAATAGAGATAAGCATAAATATCTATATTCAATTCAATAAAATAATTTAGTGACCTTGTCAGTACCTAAAGGTGACAAAAAGTGACCTCATTCGCAACAGGCTTGTTAAGAATTGTATTGCTATATCGCCCCAGATCCACCCTATCTGACACAAGATATGTCCCATGACCGCTCCAGGAAGCCATCCCCATCCATTCAAGCCTGCAAGCTATTGACTTAGCCAGGCAATAGCTTCTCGAATCCAGGCCTCAGTATCTGCATTTTTGGCCAGCGCCGTGTTTTGCCCCACAGCCTGTAACGCCCGCATCACTTCTTGACTGGTATACCCCAAGGCCAAGAGCGTCATCTCTACGTCTTCTTGCACACTATCAATGGGCCCTGCACTCGGTAAGGTTTTTAAACCCGCCTGATCCCGCCATTCAGCCAATTTTGATCGCAGTTCTAAGGCAATACGTTCAGCCGTCTTAGCCCCAACACCGGGGGTCTTTGCCAATATCTTCGTATTGCTATTGACAATGGCTTGAACCAGGTCCTGTAAACCCAAGGTATCGATTAAAGCCAAGGCCAACTGAGGGCCAATCCCGCTCACGGCAATCAGCTGACGAAACAGATCGCGCTCCGCCACCACCGCAAATCCAAACAACACCATTTGATCCTCTCGGACTTGCAAATGGGTAAACACTCGCAGGGATTCATTGTCTGGGGGCAAGTGTTGACGAATCCGACCGGGAACATAGAGGTCATATCCCACCTGATTCACATCCAAGGTCAACAAGGTTCGATGGGTACTGGTTTGCTGGAGGCTAACTACATATCCCTGAAGAAAACCAATCATTTGACATAACTAAAATGACGGAGCCCTTCTAAAATACCGCCCGCACACTTCGCTTTGGCGAGGTATATCTCATCCCTATGATGCTCTTGATGCCATTGCAGCAGCTCTGAGCGGGCATTACCAACAATAATGCCTCGTTCTGGTCCCGTACTAAATAAAGCCTGATCGTTACCAGAATCACCACAAGCAACGGTTTTCTCAGCAGGAATGCCAAATTGCCCCCGCAGGTATTGCATGGCTTGTCCTTTATCCCCATGGAGGGGCAGGATATCTAGATCTTTGCCACCGCTATACACCAGCTTGACGTCTAAGCCTCGAATATGGAGAGCCACTTCTAAGCGAGGCAATAGATCAGTCGCTAAGGTGGGTTCTATAAAAAAGCTCACTTTATAGGGACCTTGTTCCGCCTCAGGCTGCAACACTAAATCATTAAAGTGAGCGGTAATCGATAAGACATCTTGACGCTGCCACCCTTGATTGAGTTTTTCAGACCAATCTGGATCAGGGGTGGTGCTACCGCCATAGTAAATTTCAGTGCCTACAGACGTCACCAAAGCATCTGGAAGCAGCATCGGTTCTTGGGACCGCAATTGATTGAATGAGTTTAAGGAACGTCCTGTGGAATAGACTAGCAACAGTCCTTGCTCTTGCCGGACTTGCATGAGGGTCTGGTTGAGCTGTTCGAGGGCGGGTCGATCGCCGACGAGCGTATTGTCTAAATCAGTTATTAAGAGAAATTTCGCCACAATAGTTCCTAAAACGCTCCCTATGTTCAGTCTATTATTCTGAGAAAGCTTAACATAATGAAATTTTTCCGTTGGCAGGGGTGGGCCCGTTGGATTCCAGTCCTAGACCCGCAAGTATGGATTTTAGCGGCAGGACGGTTGCTTTCACAAATGGGCACGGGCTTCACACTGTATTTCTTGCAAATTTTCTTTGTGAATAAAGTCGGACTCACTGCCACCTCTGTCGGATTTGCCATTGGCAGTGCCTCCATCTCGGGAATTGTGGGCAGAGTGTTGAGCGGATCCATGACGGATTCTCGATGGTGGGGTCGACGGCGAACCTTGTTGTTGTCTCTGTTTATTTCTGCGATCGCAGCTGGTATCATCGCCATTGCCCACTCATTTTGGATGCTGGTCCTCGGGAATATAGTGATGGGATTCGGTGTGGGCCTCTATTGGCCAGCCACAGAGGCGATCATTGCCGATCTCAGTGCAGGCGAACAACGCCAGGAAGCGTTTACCATTACTCGATTCGCCGACAGTGCCGGTTTAGGATTAGGGGTGATCTTGGGAGGTGGCTGGATTGCCTTCACTCAAGCCTATCGAGCCCTTTTTATCATTGATGCCGTCTCCTTTGTGATGTTTTTTGGGGTTGTTTATTTCACAATTTCCGAAACCTCAAATCCTCACACTCGGGGTCGTCATGGTTGGCAAGGTTGGATGATTGCTAGCAAAGATCGACGATTACGCACCTACATTGTTGCCAATATCGTGATTACCACTTATCTTGCTCAGATTTATAGCACTATGCCGTTATATTTCAAAAACTTTGCTCAGCAGGGTGTTGGACTTTCAGAAGTGGTCATTACGGGATTATTCTCTTGGCATTTGGGGGCAAGCGTGGCGAGTCAACTGCCGGTGGCCCGCTTTCTACGACGGTGGCCCTATCCCCAGGGACTGATGACCTCTGTGGGTTGCTGGGGCCTCGGGTTTTTGTTGATTGGGATGACCGGTCTAGCAAGCCAAGGCGCGCTGATATGGGCAATTGTGGGATTGGGCGTACTTGCGATCGCAACCGTCGCTTACATGCCCATTGCCTCCTCTTTAGTCGCTGATTTAGCCCCCATCGAGTTCCGAGGAGTGTATCTATCCATCAATTCTCTCTGTTGGGCAGTCGGCTATTTTCTGGGGCCCGCTCTAGGCGGTCTGGCCCTCGATCAAAAGCAGCCATGGATCGATATTTATTGGGGACTGCTGGCTCTGAGTATTGGTTTAGCCCTCATGGTTTTAAAGCGTTTGGATAATCTGATGGGGAAATCACCCACAACCGCTCTAACATCAGGCAGTCCACACTAGATATTAAACGTCCAGGCTTCACTCAGCTTTTTTGCCAGACAATGGGAGAGTAATATGCTCTCAGCGACTAAGAGCAAGCTCTTAATATGACCCTCTGTATTGCCCCTCAATGTTCCAAGCCAGAAAATTCTGACAACAGCGTATTTTGCCAAACCTGTGGGTCAGAGCTCCTCCTAGAAGGTCGATATCGCGTTACCCAAGTCATTGGCCAAGGCGGATTTGGCAAAACCTATGAAGTGCGCGAAGTAGTTAGAGCCACAGGTACCAGCAATAGTGGCATTCCTAAAGTTCTCAAAGTCTTGATCGATCAGCAGCCCAAAGCCGTTGAATTGTTTACACGGGAAGCCCAAGTCCTTAGCCAACTGCGTCATCCTGGCATTCCCCATGTCGACACCGATGGCCACTTTATCTTTTGGCCACGGGATAGCCAGACTTCTCTACATTGCCTGATCATGGAAAAAATCGAGGGGCTAGATCTATGCGGCTATATGAAACAGCGTCAGTTTCGGCCCATCAGTGAACAGCTAGCCCTGGAATGGTTGATGCAAATCATGACTATTTTGGATGAAGTGCATGCTAAACAATTTTTCCATCGCGATATCAAACCATCCAACATCATGCTGCGCCCGGATGGACAGATGGTGCTAATTGACTTCGGTGCCGTCAGAGCTGTAACCCAAACCTACATGGCCAAGCAAGGGGCTCAAGGGGTAACTGGTATTCATTCCATGGGGTTCACGCCCCCCGAGCAGATGAATGGACAGGCCGTGATGCAGTCCGATTTTTATGCCCTGGGTCGAACATGGATCTATCTGTTAACTGGCAAAGAGCCTACCGATAGCAGTATCTACGATCCCTATAGCGACCAATGCCAATGGCGAGAGTCAGCAACCCACATTTCACCCCCCTTCGCAAATTTAGTGGATGACTTGATGGCCCGATTGCCCAAGGATCGGCCAGCTAACACGCAAATTATTCTGCAACGTTTACGAGATCTAGATCGAGGTTTAGAACAATCTCGCCAGCAAACTGAGGTGAGTCCAGCTTCTAGCCCACCCCCTTTCTCCAGGCCAGTAGCGCCATCCTCACCGACTCAGCCTCCTCCTGTCCCTCCATCAAACTTGCCTCCTACGGATCTTCAGGCACCGCCCGAACCCTTACCTGCCTATGTGCCGCCTCCCCAATCTGCCCCTTTCCCCATCTCACAACCCCCGACAGGTGTACCTTCTACAGATATTCAGACACCTGGATATTCCACCCCACCCAATCCTTCTAGCCAGCAAAACCAACCACCATTGCCACCGCCTAAGAAAGAATTAGAGGAGGCGAATCAGCAGATCAAAACAGCCTGGATTGCAGGTACAGTTACGACCGTTATTACGTTGCTGGCCATGTTGGTACTATCAGGGTCAGAAGGAGGAGACTTGTTATGGATTGATGTCTTGCTAACGGCAGGTTTTACGTTTGGTATTTATAAGAAAATACGCGCTTGCGCTGTACTGATGTTGATTTACTTTATTTTGAGTAAATTGCTGCAAATCATTGCTGCTCTTGACGCTAATGCAGGCATTAATCCTATAGCAATAGGATTTGGAGGACTCTTCCTTTATTTCTATGCCCAAGGTGTGAAAGGAACCTATACCTTCCACAGGTTGACGAATCCTCAACAGCCTTAAGTGGATGGTACGAAGGCTAACTTTTTTCCAGTTGTGTCGCAATCCAGTTACTAACAATCTGGTTGACCTGATGCGGATCTTCGTCTTGAGGACAGTGACCAATCCCATCCAACACAATAAAATCTTCAACCATCCGGAACTGGGTCAACTCGCGTGCCAGTTCTACGGGTTCCCAAGGATCATCAGCTCCCCAGACACACAACACGGGGCAAGCAATTTCAGCCAACAAATCTTCGGGTAGCGGTCCTTGGGAATAGTTAATAAAAGCCAGAAAAACATCTGCAGCCCCTGGTTCGGAAGCAGGCTGAATCAACATATCCACGAGTTCATCCGTCACCGCCTCTGTTCTACCATAGGCTTGCTCTAAAATCTGGCGAACCGTCTTCGGACGAGCCAACCGATGAAAAAAGAAATGACCAATTGGTTTCACAGAAAGCACGGATTGAAACAAAGGCGCTGAGAACTTTCTGTACCAGGGCAAACCTGCCCGTTTGCGATCGTGCAGTAACCGTAACGAGCAATCCAGCATCACCACACTGGTCGCGAGATGAGGCGCTAATACTGCTGCTTGCAATGCCACAATACTGCCAATCGAATTACCGACTAGACATGCGGCTTTACCCACAACCTCCTGGCCAAAATCAGCAATTTGTTGCCCCCAAGTCTCAAATTCATAGGCAATACTTTGCCCAGGTGTGAGAGTGCCCGGTGTTGGCTTTGACGATTGCCCAAAGCCAATTAGATCGACAGCATAAACGCGATGGTCCTGAGCCAATTCAGCAATATTCTTGCGCCAATGACCACTAGAAGCGCCAAACCCATGAATCAGAATGACTGCAGGACCGGTTGTCCCTGCATATTGGTACTGAATCGAAAAACCTTGCCATTCCCAGGTGGCCGATTGAGGTTGATTCCCTAGCGAAGTGACCATATTCGTTTCTCTATGCTTCTCAATAATTCTAAACATTTGCTAGGATAGCGGGTACATTTCTAATCCATATTGACCACCATGAGAATGAAATCTTGGGAGTCTCCCCGCCGCGGTCGGCGACGTAATGACAAATCCAAACGGTCTGCCGCCCGTCTAAGACAACTGAAAAAACAACGCAAACAACTTCATAAACGGCTCCAGCAAAACAATAAACCCGATAAAAACCCCTCAGGTGATATACCTGAGGGGTTTTTAGTAGAGATTTAGTTTTACCCAAATCTGGCAAATTCCCAAAAGCAAGCGGTGTAGACCCAAAGGTTACACCGCTTGCTAATTAGATTAAATGATTAGGAACTCTAATCAAATTAACCGTTGATGACAGGAGCAGTAAGAGCAACAGGAGCAGACTCACCAGCAGCCAAGTCTAAGGGGAAGTTATGAGCATTGCGCTCGTGCATAACTTCGAAACCTAGGTTTGCGCGGTTAAGAACGTCAGCCCATGTGTTCACAACGTTACCTTGTGAATCAACGATGGAGTGGTTGAAGTTGAATCCGTTCAAGTTGAAGGCCATGGTGCTGATGCCCATTGCAGTCAACCAGATGCAGACAACGGGCCAGGCACCCAAGAAGAAGTGCAAGGAACGGCTGTTGCTGAAGGATGCATATTGGAAGATCAAACGACCGAAGTAGCCGTGGGCTGCAACGATGTTATAAGTTTCTTCCTCTTGGCCGAACTTGTAACCGTAGTTGGCGGACTCACCTTCGGTGGTCTCACGAACTAGGGTGGAGCTAACCAAGGAACCGTGCATGGCGGCGAATAAGGAACCACCCAAGACTCCAGCCACACCAAACATGTGGAAGGGGTGCATCAAGATGTTGTGCTCAGCTTGGAACACGAACATGAAGTTGAAGGTTCCGCTGATGCCTAGAGGCATGCCGTCGGAGAAGCTGCCCTGACCCAAAGGATAGATCAAGAAGACGGAGTAGGTAGCAGCCAAAGGTGCAGAGTAAGCTACGCAAATCCAAGGACGCATCCCTAGGCGATAGCTATATTCCCACTGACGGCCTAGGTAGCAAATACAACCAATCATGTAATGGAAGATGATTAGCTGGTAAGGGCCACCGTTGTACAACCACTCGTCTAGAGAAGCTGCTTCCCAAATGGGATACAGGTGAAGACCAATAGCGTTAGAGGAAGGAACAACGGCACCAGTGATGATGTTGTTGCCATATAAAAGTGAACCAGCTACGGGCTCACGGATTCCATCGATGTCGACGGGAGGGGCGCCAATAAAGGCGATTACGAAACAGGTTACAGCGGTGAGAAGGGTAGGAATCATCAATACGCCGAACCAACCGATGTATAAACGGTTGTTGGTGCTGGTGATGAAGCTACAGAATCTTTCCCATGCGCTGGCGCTTTCGCGTCTTTGCAAGACTGTTGTCATGGTTATGATTGCGGTTAAGTAAATTAACTACGGGACAGAACATAAAAGCTGTGTCCACGTTACTAATGATAATGATTTTATTTTTTTTTGTAAACTTAGATTCAGTTTTTTTGACGTGGCTGTCCAGTCAAAATTAGCTTAATCACCAACAGACAAAGGATTCAAAGATTCTGGCGAGGTTAAACAATTACTTTTTTCACGCGTCATCTGAAGCCTTAATCTTTTACAACTGTATCGATTCTGAGAACCGAGACCTTAGCTTGCAAATTTATGGATTACAACTGCGACGGCAAACCCTAGCCCAAAGTATCGAATAAATTGCCAGAAAGGCTCTTTTAAATCATGCCACTTCCAGAGTTGGCTTTCTAGGGTCATACCTAGGGTATGGATCTGGTCTTGAATTTGTTCCAGCTCCGTTTGCAGCGCTGCTAGATTCTGCTCTGTTTGGGCTTTGGCAGACATATCAGTCTGCACATCTGCTAGCTTTTTCTCCAACTGAGCTTGCTCAGCCTGAGCAGTTTTGATCTCTAGATAACGATCTCTAATTTGTTGGAGAGTATTTTCAGCCTCCGTTAAGGCTGTCGGGAATTCTGTATCGAAGTCTACGGCAGTGCGCTCTGACTGTCCTGCCATCTTCTCTAGGATTGGTTGTTCCGATGATTCCATTCTAATTCGTCAAATGTAGGGATTATTAATTTATTGATCTCGGATTGGGGGGTGGAGCCCCACTATGACCGATGGTGGAAGTGGCCTAACGCAATTTTTCCTGTGCCGAAACCATCCTTTCCGCAGCAACGCTGGCAAATTGCTGATCCAGAACAAACTCTAGTAGACAGGATTGCGATCGCAACCCGATTATCGCCTCTTTTGGCTGCAGTATTAGCCAACCAAGGGATAGAGTCTGTCGAAGCCGCTCAACAGTTTTTGGCACCAGAGTCACAGAGCTTACCCTCTCCTCTTGAAGCATTCCCGGATTTGGCCTCTAGCTTAACGTTGTTACAGGATGCGATCGCATCTCGACACAAAATTGCCATCTGTGGTGACTACGATGCAGACGGCATGACCAGCACTGCTTTATTGCTGCGCGTCCTGCGAGCTTTAGAGGCGGAAGTGGACTATGCGATACCCAGCCGGATGCAGGAAGGCTATGGCATTAACCAACGCATCGTCGAAGAATTCGCAGCAGATGGCGTGAAGCTGGTGTTAACCGTAGACAACGGTATTGCCGCCTATGACCCCATTGCTAGAGCCCGAGAGCTGGGATTGACTGTGATCATCACAGATCACCATGATCTGCCCCCTCAACTGCCCCCTGCCAATGCCATTCTTAATCCCAAGTTAGTACCAGAAGACTCCCCTTATCGAGGGTTAGCAGGGGTAGGAGTTGCTTATGTCTTAGCCACCTTACTTGCGCAAGAGCAAGGCAATGCCACCCTGATTACCCCACTGCTAGAGCTTTTTACCCTAGGCACCATTGCTGATTTAGCACCATTAGTGGGGGTCAACCGCCGCTGGCTCCAGCGAGGCTTAGCCCTCTTGCCTCACTCTCGGTTAGCCGGGGTGCAGTCTTTGATGCAAGTATCTGGCTGTGTATCTGCAGATCAAGCCCTTAAACCCGATGCCATTGGGTTTCGGCTCGGCCCCCGCATCAATGCCGTGGGCCGGATTGCCGATCCACAAACGGTTATTGAGTTACTAACAACAGATGATCCAGATGTAGCGTTTTCCCGAGCCATGCAGTGTGAGCAGACCAACCAGCATCGACGTCAGCTCTGTGCAGACATTGAGATAGAGGCCATCGAATTAGTTGAGACCCTAGTCTGCCAGGGGAAAGCGCCGTGGCAACCAGAAGGCGAGTGGGTGATTGTGCTGGTTCATCCCGGTTGGCATCATGGCGTGATTGGGATTGTGGCGTCCCGGTTAGTAGAACGCTATGGATTGCCCGTGTTTATTGCTACCTATGAAGAGGAAGACCATACCCATATCCGTGGGTCAGCTCGGGGGATTCCTGAATTTGATGTGTTTGCGGCACTACAGGCTTGTCATGAGTCTCTAGGACGTTATGGAGGGCACCGGGCAGCAGGAGGCTTTTCCTTAGCAACAGACCAGTTGGATGAGATGCGATCGCACCTTCGTAACTACGCCCACCAAACCTTACAGACTGATCAGCTCAAGCCCCTAGTGACAGTCGATGCCCAAGCCCGTTTCTCTCAGCTTAATTGGGACCTATACGAGCAAATCAACCAACTACATCCCTGCGGCATTGGCAATCCTGAACCCATTTTTTGGACTGCAAATGTTGAGGTGGTGGAGCAGCGGCCTGTCGGCAAAGACAAAACCCATCTCAAGCTCACCCTCTCCCAATCTGAGTCAGACGACGAGCAGACCCAATTAATCAAAGGTATGGCATGGCGGTGGGGCACCTATCATCCTTTACCCCAGCGCCTCGACATTGCCTATCGCCTAAGAGAAAACACTTGGAACCAGCAAACCAATCTGGAGCTGGAGATTTTAGGTATTCGGCTACCCGTTGAAGCCCAACCCAACCCACAGAAAAATACTCCCATTGTGGTGGCCCAAGCAGATAAAGGGGCACCCGTCGTCCGACAACAAGTAGCCTTACACTGTCCTGAACCAACCGTGTCTTCTGCACTACTACAAGCCATAAAGTGGTCAAGCTTGGGAGACTGGCCCCAAGTCCTCAAAGGCATTGACGGGCATATATTGATGTACGGCTACCAGCGTCCCTACGTATCGACAACAACCCTGCCTGGAACCGTAGAATATGATCGGCCTAGCCGTCCCTGTGACTGCCTGATTCTATGGTCTTTACCGCCCTCTTGGACCCATTTACGCTGGTTACTATCCTTGGCAAGGCCTCAGCAGATTTATATCCGCAACCATAGTCCAGCGATTTTGCCAGCCGAGGAATTGAAGGCAAAACTAAAGTTTGAAATAGCAAAAAACGGTGACGAACCTCTCAACTTACTGAACTTAGGACAGCAATGGTGGGTTGCACCGAGTACAATTGTTTCTGCTTTTAGAGAAATAGGTTACCCCTGCTCTGATTTCCCGGAGACGGGATTATTAGAGCAGGAGTTAAAACGCTTGCAGCGTTGGTATCATTGTTCAGCCAACAGATTGGCAAAGTTACCCTAGGTTGCGTTACTCCGAAGAGCAACCAACAGAACAACAATTGGGCCTGCAATGACGACAGCGCCAAGCATAGTTAGTTGAAGTACAACTTGTAAATTGATTGCAGCTAGTAAGTCCATCCTTGTCTCCCAGATTAACTCAAATATTGTTAGCGAACGCGCCCTCTATTCTACCTGGTTAAGGGATCACGTGGAAGGGAGATTTTGATAGGATTAGCTTATTAGCTCTGATCAAGGTGAAAGTTTTAAGCTATTCAATCTTGATCCTGCAATCTGTAATTAGCTGTTTAGGATAAGGTCGTCCAAAGGTATGGCAAATTGGTGTTGCATCGAGCAATGTGGGGCCTGTTGCCATCTCGATCCAACGGAGCGCCCTGATGTTCAAGAGTATTTAACCCCAGAAGAATGGAAGCATTACTTAAGTTTGGTGGGCTCCGACGGCTGGTGCATTCACTTTGATACAGACCATCGAAAATGCAAAATCTATGCGGATCGACCTCAGTTTTGCCGGGTAGAGCCGAAATCCTTTCAACGCATGTATGGCGTCGATCCTGAGGATTTGAGTGACTTTGCGATCGCATGTTGTCGCCAACAAATCGATGCCATTTACGGTGACCGCAGCTTAGAAAGCATCCGGTTTGAACGTGAGATCGGGTTCTAGCTCCCCCTTCCAGGCATAATGGGGCTAGTCAACTGCGATGTGAAGGTAGTCGCAGGTCCATTTTTGTTTAGGCTTACCGTGAGTGATATCAATTCAGTCCCTGCTAATCATCAGGCTTCAAAACCAACGAATACTCAACAACCTGACCCCAGCAAAGGGTTCAGCAAGGAATTTGGGCTAGCCTTTGTCACGGTCTTCCTAGCAGAACTAGGAGATAAAACTCAGTTGAGTACGCTATTGATGACTGCAGAGTCTCAATCGCCCTGGATTATTTTTTTGGGTGCTGCTGCTGCCTTGATCACAACTAGCCTATTCGGGGTGATCATTGGCCAGTGGCTCGCTCGTCGGGTGTCAGCAGCGACACTCAATACCGTGACCGGTGCCAGCTTGTTGTTCATTGCGGTCTTGCTGATTTGGGATACGGTACACCTCTAGAACTCAGGAGCCAAGGCGAATGGATTGGAAGTTATTAGGGATCACTTTTGTCGTCGTGTTTCTAGCGGAACTGGGCGATAAAAGTCAGTTGGCAGCCATTACTCTCAGCGGAAATTGCCAACATCCTCGGGCCATTTTTTTAGGCACATCCTCGGCACTTATCTTTGCCAGTTTGTTAGGTGTGTTGTTAGGAGAAGGGGTTGGCCAGTTGCTACCCACACAGCTTATGAAAGCAATTGCAGCCATTGGCTTTGCTCTCTTAGGCATCTCGTTTTTATGGTCTCCGGCTGAAGCTGAAGCGGAATAATATCAACTCTCTGGTGGTTTGAAATAAATGGCACCCTCAAAAACCAATCTCACCACACTCAAACAACATCTCAAGCAAGCCTCAAAAGAGGAACTCACCGATGAGATTAGTGAGCTGTTTAAAACGTTTAAGTCCGTCAAAGAATATTATCAACTCAAACTCAGCCCCGAAACTGAGCAGTATGTAGGGGAAAACTACAAACAAACCATCGAGCATGAATTTTTCCCGGCGCGGGGCTTTGGCAAAGCCCGACTGTCAGTGGCCCGCAAAGCGGTGAATGACTACAAGAAAGTCTGCCGTGATCCCGCTGCTTTAGTGGACATGATGCTGTTCTACGTGGAACAGGGGGTTAAGTTTACCGATGCCTATGGCGATATTGATGAGCCCTTTTATAACAGCATGGAGAGCATGTTTGAGTCAGCCACTAAAGCCATTGCTAAATATGGCTTACAGGGTGTGGCAGAACGGCGATGTCGCACAATTGTGCAAGACACCTCACAAACGGGTTGGGGGTTTCACGATGCGCTTCGTGAGATATATCAAGCAACTTTCAGCAAATAGAAGCCCAAACATGGTTCATTCCTTGTTTGTTAGTTCTGAGAACTATGCCGACTGCTCAAAGTATTCTTCGGTCGTTTCTACCTGGAGAACCTCGCAGGCAATTTTATCGACCAGCAGGGCTGTAGAAAACTCACTGGAATAGACCTCTAAAATTGCTTGAGCCTGACAATCAAATAGAATTCGCTGCTGCTGAAAAACCACCTTTTCAAAATACCAATTCTGAATATTGGAGATGCGAATGATCTCAAGAAAAGGGGTTTGGTTGACATAGCTACACAGCATTGAATCAACAGCCTTATTTCAAATGGGTTTTAACTACTCAAACAGAAGCGCTTTGGGGACATTCTTCAACGATTAGGTATAGATCTATGAAAAGTGCAATAGATCTCACAGCAGACATCAGACTTCTCACTCGCCATCACTTTTGGCAGTAAAAACAGATTGTCAAGGTTCCTATCATATTCAGCCCCCATATACTTTTGATTAACGGCTAAAGGTACTTTTGTAGACTCCTTTAAGCTGCTCATAATCTTGATTAAAACCAGATTTACGCAAAACTGCTAATCGTTTTTCTAGAGCAACTCTTGCATCATCTCGGCTGATACTATCGATTTCTAAACTCAAATTAGACGAAGTCACGAGAAAAAAAAGTCTTTTGGCATACAAACTTGCAAATAGTGCACTTTGCGCATCAATAACGCATAAATTCACCAGTAGGCCAAACACTGGATGAGATAAATAAGTTTCACCAACAACAGAGCTTGTGTCAGTAGGAAATACATTTTGGGAATGCTCTTGACTCACATTTTCCAAATGGTCCGAATAGCTAGACATAGCGGTGTACCTAATAAGAGGTAAATGCCTAAGGCTTGTAGCCCATTGACATTGTGTACATTGAGTTCGGGCAAATGAAAAATTTGGATTATTAGTGTGGTGGCATCCTAAGCTTTTGGGCACCACACTTCTGCATCTAAAGTTACGGATATATCGAAGACTGAAGTTAGAGGCATCATGATACCGTGACAAACTCACCCTAGCCCCAAGACAACTGCTACGGAAATCCGTACCTCTTCTCAACTGGCGGCCTGATACGGGCAAAATCCTTGTTTACCAAACCCACAATAGGACTCACAGCGTTTATTCTGCCCCGGACGTTGTTCGACCCACTCGCCTTTTTTATGGGTTGTCATCCAGTCCTGAGCTGTGGCTTCCGAGTGGCATACTTTGAGGGCTGATTGGCGGCCTTTTTTCATCACGGCATAGGTGGTTGGGGTTGCCCAACGTTCTTCCGGTGAGCACATTGAAGGTGGCGTATCACCTTGAGCCGCTTGGTGGAGCTGGATGCGATCTCGCATATAATCCAAAGACTCAGCCTCAGACCATAAGGGCACCTCAATCACTTCCACAGGTTTTAAGCCATCTCTTTCATGGCGTGGCCCCCAATCGCGAAGCAGGGCCACAATTTGCAGCTTCTTTATTGTTGAAAGATGGGGAATCCCTGAGCCATCAATGGCGTTTTCCAACAAAAATCGATAGACATTCAGCTGTCGATCCCATTCCACTTTGCCCTCGGTCTTGGCAGATTTCACGGCCCATGAACTGGTGAATTTGTAATCCTGCAACAGGCCATCAGCGGTCACCACCAAATCCATATGACCCGAAATCCGAAAGCCATCCACCTCAGCAATAGCCTCCGTTTCTACATGCTCTTCCTCTGCTGCAAACTCTTCCAAAATCGAATGCATCAGGGTGCCATACAGGGGCCACAGTCGTTCTGATATATCTTCTTCTAGCTGATCACTGTATTGACGTCTCAACCAGGCAATTAGCGGCGCATCGATCAACTGGGTACAAGATAGATCCTACATTCAGCAGGCTAGCTAGCAGAGCAGATAATATTTTTTACAGCCCTTCCCAAGGAACGGCAAGATAAGTTGCTGCCTGCTGTTGAGCTTGATGAGATGCTTGGCACCATCAAGCCAAACTAAATGGACGGCCTGAAAGCATTGGAGAATCCAACGTAACGTAGGTTTCATAGTTTGTTTCCCCTTCTGATTAGGGAGAGTTGTTTGTACTTGTTCTAGTGCATTTCTTAACTGTCGTTGTCCTAAGCTGTAGACCATCAAACACAAGGCCATGATCATGGCTAAGGCAGCGATACGCCGAGGTGTCTTCAGGAAAACACTAGAGGCAAAGAAGAGTGGATCTTTGATAAAGCGAAAGCCTCCTTCACACGCCTGCTGGTTCTTATACTCGCGCAGAATATCATCATTGCTCCATTGCTCTTGTTCCAAGAGATTGGTGGCTAAGATGAAACGACCTGCTTGCCGCCGATAGCGTTCGATGACTGGCTCATTGAGGGTTAAGGTAGCCTCAATAGAATAGGTGTAGTGAGTCACAACCGTTGCTTTTGTCGGTCGTCCAGCCTTTGAATAATGAGGTTTTTTGTGGATTTTGAGATCGTCAAGGGTGTGATACCTGAGGATTTTGCCAAAATCTTGGGCTGCAGCTAAAGCATCTGCAGGGCACAAGAAGGTCTGTTTGCAGAGGGTTTTAAGTGCAGTAGTTTTTTGGCTAAACGCCTGATCAATCCGCTTTTGCACTTGTTTGAGTCCAGAGTCTCTGCGAGCTTTACTTTCAACCACCAGCCACCGTTGTTGAATCTCTCCATAGGTACTACATACTTCGACAAAGCTATAGCCGTTGAGAGCACTGGGGTGAAACTGTGAACCCGGCAGCCCTTGTAATAAGTCTTGGGCTGCCGTTGAACTTGCTGGAACTCGGCTAATCCAAGATGTACTTCCTAATGCTTGCAGATTGTCGGCACTGTAGAGGGCACTATCAGCAACAATCACCTCTGGCTGTTGCTGACTCCACTGTTGCTTAAATTCATGGATGATAGGCA
The DNA here is from genome assembly GCF_018336915.1 of Acaryochloris marina S15. Lineage (GTDB taxonomy): Bacteria > Cyanobacteriota > Cyanobacteriia > Thermosynechococcales > Thermosynechococcaceae > Acaryochloris > Acaryochloris marina_A. The sequence goes on from NZ_CP064923.1 coordinate 5,554,414, forward strand.
CAAACGTACTTTTGTCCGCATCATTACCGTTGCCCACTTGTAAAAATAAAGGAATACCCCCGTCCCCACTCACCAGTAGGTTCAATACAAACTGCTTGAGATCACGACGATTGTCCCGTGAGTAGCCGTAGGTGATTTTCACGGGTATCGGCTCCTCTGATTCAGCCAGTGCAGGGGAGGGGGACTCAGGTGCAGAGGGGGATTCGTCTGACGCCTCAACCTGTGGTTTATCTAAGTATTGCCCCTCAACACTAAGGCTTGTCGCATCTAGATGCGCACACCTTAGAGCTACATCGAATTTCTGAACGACTGCCATTGCCACATGGATAAATATCTGGGTCACACCATAGGCATAGAGCTTGTCGAGGACTCGACCGATACGGGTATCGTTGAGGTGCTCTGGCAGTACACCTTGACCGAGTAAGTGCTCGGTTGCTTTGCTTTCGAAAAACTCACTAAATAAGTACAATGGAGCACTCAAAAAGCCCATACCATTTAGAATCAGGGCTTTGACAACTTGACCACAACTAACATTCTCTTGCTCGTGAGTACCTAATAATCGATCCACTATTTCGACAATGCCGATCTCATCGACGATACCGGCAATAATACCGAGATGGTCAATATCCTGAACGTCTATCTCTTGAGGTGAATACATGGACTTGCGTTGAGAGACAACCTCAAAATTATCCCTTGATGGTTAGTACCTGCTGAATGTCGGATAGATCTGCCTTCCCCACAGAATGATGAGCATTTTGCCACTCCACAGCCCGATATAAGGGCATGGGCAAATTCAACTTGTTGGTGAGTTTCATTTAATAGGTATAAGAATGTTAGGTGTATTGCGTGAAGGCAAATCGCCACTATTGTAAGGTTGAAAGTCGGATAGACGAATCGGTCAACGACGACCGAACCAAAGCCTGAGCATCTCAGCAAGGTAAGTGATGACGATGAAAATTAGTGAACTGATTGAGTGGTTTGAAAGCTGGGCTAACCCGTCCTGGCAGGAGAAGTGGGATAACTGTGGTTGGCAGATTGAACCGGGGATTTTGGATCAACCGGCTCGGGTACTGGTCTGTTTAACGCCAACCTTAGCGGTGATGGAAGAAGCGATCGCACTTCAGCAGCAGAACACACCTATTAATTTAATTTTTGCCCATCATCCCTTAATTTTTGGCCCTCTGAAGTCAGTACAAAAGGGCGATTCCATTGGCGATATGGTTCGCCTCTCCATCACTCATCAGATTGGGGTTTACAGTGCCCATACCAATTTTGATCAAGTCGCAGATGGCACAGCAGATGTATTGTCTCAACTCTTAGAGCTGCAAAATGCCGAACCCGTAGAACCAACCCAAGATGGCCTGGGATACGGTCGCGTCGGCAATCTTAAACCCGCTCTAACACTGCAACAGCTCCTCGCCAACATTCAAGCTACTCTGAAGCCTACCGATTTATTGGTATCACCCACAGCAGATCGACAGCAGTCTATTGAACGGGTCGCAGTACTCGGAGGGTCTGGAGCTAGCTATATCTCAGCCGTGAGCCAAACAGGTGCCCAGGCATATCTGACTTCGGACTGTAAGTTTCATCAATTTCAAGAGAGTCGCGATCGCAACCTGATTCTGATTGATGCTGGACATTATGCGACAGAGCGGCCTGCCTGTGAACGCTTAGCCCAAAAATTTACCAACAAGGGAGTGGAATGGGCGCAACTGAGCCAGTCAGACGAAGATTTCCGCAATTTTTGGGCTGCCAACTAGAAGGACCAACAATACAACTGCCACAGTTTTGAGATGAAACAGGTTTGCCAAATTTATAGGCAACTCCCTACAAAACTCACCAACAGCATTGAGATAGTCGGTATCGTCATTGGGCTGTTGATGATGGTGATACTGGCAAACATAGCTGCAGATGGTTCGGTATTGGCCTTGATCATCTTGTCTCTCGTTACCCTGGCCCTTATCAGCGCTCAGCCTCTCCAGCATTGGCAGAAACGACGACATGCCCAAAAGCAGTACAAACTGCGTCAGAAAAGGGTTGATCAGCTACTGGCAGGACGATCCCGAGCAGACATTTTGAAGGCATCACCTTTCAGTTATGGTCGTTGGCCCGATGGTGACGACACTTACGTAATTGATGATCGGAGGATAGGTAAGATTATTCACCAAGTCTGGAGTCCAGCAGAAGCAGAGTTATGGATCTTAGAGCAAACGTTACATGAAGAAGAAAACGGCGACGAAAGAAAATAAGCACACCACGCCTATACAGTTGATTCAACGTTGCTAATACCAATAAGCATCAAAAAGTGTAATTTTGATTTGCTATGAAACTTTGCCAACAAAGGGTTTTACAAATTTTATGATTACGCTTTTAGGCTCAAATTGGTATAACCTCAACCTTGATGGATTCAACCCTAGTTCCTTCAATTGGGCTATCACTGCCATACCGTCATCAGAGATAGGCTCAATCAACTTACCCATACATTCAAGTTTGTTGACCCCGCTTCTGAGCTAAGCTAGTAATGCTTATACACCGCTCGACGACATATATCGGTCGTCGTTTATTGATTTAAAGGAGACAGCACGTGGTCAGGATTCTCCGGTTGTCAGAGATGACATCTGAAGAACTCGCTTCCATCAAACGACGGGCCGAGTTAGATATTGAACAGGCGCTAGCTGTCGCCAAAGAAGTCATTGACGAGATTCGCGCTGACGGTGATCAGGGCGTGATCAAATACGTCCGCAAATTTGATTTTCCCGGTGCCACAACCGAAAATCTGAAAGTGACCGAAGCCGAATTTGCCGTTGCCCGCGAGCAAGTCGAGCCCGAAATCAAAGCCGCGATTGAGCAAGCCTATCGCAACATCAAAGAAGTGCACGAACGGCAAATGCCAGAAGAAGTGCAGCTTGCCGAAATCGATGGCGGCGTCTTTGCTGGGGAAAAAGTCACCCCTATTGCCAGTGCTGGACTATATGTGCCTCGGGGTAAAGGCTCCTTTCCCTCAGTGATGCTGATGCTCAGCGTGCCAGCGGTCGTAGCCGGAGTGGAAAGAATTGTTGTCTGTACACCACCGGACAAAAACGGCACCGTAGAGCCTGCCTCTCTTGTCGCAGCTGAACTGGCAGGCGTGAAAGATGTATACAAATTAGGCGGCATCCAAGCAATCGCAGGCATGGCGATCGGTACTGACACAGTACCCAAAGTCGATAAAATCACTGGACCTTGCAACGTCTATGGCTCCGCCGCCAAGCGCCTGCTCTACGGCACCGTTGATGTTGGCTTACCCGCTGGTCCTAGTGAATCGATTATTCTTACGGACGAAACCACTGACCCCCGGATTGCAGCCTTAGATCTGCTGGTAGAAGCAGAGCATGGTCCCGACTCGGCAGGCTTACTGGTTACCCACAGCGAAGACCTAGCCAAGGCCGCGTCCAAACATGCAGACGACTATATGCAGCAGTTGCCTGAATGGCGCAAAAACTTCTGTCAGAAGGGCCTGTCTTCTTATGGCGGTATTATTCTCACCTCCAGCCTGGAAGAATCGATTGATTTCCTCAACGATTATGCCCCTGAGCATTTAGAAGTTCTGGTACAAGACCCCCTCAGCGTTCTCGGCAAAATCAAGAATGCTGGTGAAATTCTCCTCGGTCCCTATACCCCCATTCCAACGGCCAACTACTGCATTGGCGTCAACGCCATTCTGCCTACGGGAGGCTTTGCTCGCTCCTACTCGGCGGTATCGGTATACGACTTTCTCAAGCGCACTGGCATTGGTTATTTAACAAAAGAAGGCTTTGATCGCTTGGGCCATACGGCTCAAACCTTGGCGGAGCATGAAGACTTCCCGGCCCATGCCATGGCCATTCGTGAGCGTAAGAACCTGCTCCCGTAAGGGGCGGTGGAGGGTTACCGTGTCCGATCAACTCCTGTATCAGATTCAGACGTTACAGTTTTCTGATCAGGCAGCGGCGAATGCCCTGCTGAAGGACTTCGTCAATGACAATTTCCCTTTCAATGTGGAGCAGGTACAGGTACGTCCTTCGGCGGTATCCCTTAACTCCATTAATGGATTTCTGCATACCGTGGAAGGAGACAAACTGTTCTTCAAAACCCACGTTGAACCCCAAAGCCTGATTCATGAGTATTACAACTCCACGATCATGGCAGAGGCAGGCTATCCCATTATTCAGCCCATTTTTAGCTCAACAGAATGGGGTAAGCAGCTGCTGGTCTATGAGTTTTTTGAATCCCCATCTCTGTTTGATGTGGCTCGTCAGATTGAAACGGGACAGCGAGGCGGAGCTGACCAGATTATTGCCCTGCAGGAAAAAGCAGACCAAGACCTGTGGGCCATCTATCAGCAAACCCTGCAGCCTTTATCAGCCGAAGACCATGCCGAAGTCCCCATTCACCAACTGTTTGTCCATCGCCTAGTCGGAGGACGATATCACGAGTTTTACGCAGGCAAAGAAGTCAAGCTACCAGAACACACCCTGAACTTTGACCCACTCGCTCAACTAACCTGGCAGATTAATGGCATACCTTACCAAGACACCCTAGCTGACATTATTCAAACAGCCAGTCAAAAGCTTGTCCCAACCTCTACTCCCTCTGTTGTCGGTCATGGTGATGCTCATAATGGCAATGTGTTCGTAGATGAAGACGCAGAAACCCTGATCTATTTTGATCCTGCCTTTGCCGGACGGCATTCACCCTTTTTAGATCTAACGAAGCCGATCTTCCATAACGTATTTGCGATTTGGCTGTATTTCCCCCAAGAGATCGCCAAAGACCTATCCATTAACTTAGAGATCTCAGCAGACCAGATCCAAGTGGATCATGATTTTCGACCATCAGCTATACGTCTAAGATTCCTGCAATCAAAGCTCATGCATGTACTCCAGCCCTTGCTTGAGCGCCTAAAAGCTTCTGGTCAACTCCCTGAAACCTGGCGACAGGAACTCAAGTTGGCACTGTTTTGCTGTCCTTTTTTAACCATGAACCTCTGCGATACCCAACGCTTTCCGCCAGAAATTACGCTACTGGGCTTATCCCTAGCAGTAGAAATGGGCAGTTCTAGCACCTCCCAGAACCAGAGCATTTTAGATACTGCCCTGGACCAACTCAACATATAAGCCCTAAGTTAGGCTTCAATTGGCCGTCAATTCGGAATCAACCCATGCCGAAGTTTCCCAAGTTGCAGTGTAAGCGCGGCATTCTACGAATGGCAACAGAAGATGATATTGATGCCATCCTGAGGTATTTCATCGTTAATCAAGACCATTTAGCCCCCTTTGAGCCGATTAAACCGGTGGAGTTTTATACACCCAACTTTTGGCGGGTATTGATTCGCGATCGCACCCATGCATTCCTCAACGATCAAGGCATCAAGTTCTTCCTGTTTGATCGGCACAATCCCCAGCAGATTATTGCGGCTATCAACTTCTCAAATGTAGTGCGAGGGGCATTTCAGTCCTGCACCTTAGGCTTTAGTATTGCCGACCAATATCAAGGTCAAGGCTATATGGCCGAGTCGATACCTGTTGCGATCGCATACCTCTTCTCTGACCTCAACTTGCACCGGATTATGGCAGCCTATATGCCCCATAACCAACGTAGCGGCAGACTCCTCCGACGATTAGGCTTTCAACTGGAAGGATATGCCCCTAGATACCTCTGCATTAACGGGATATGGCAAGACCATATGCTCACTAGCCTCATCAACACTAATATTTAGATTTTATTTAGATCCGGCAGTCACCAAACCGAAAAGGACGTGGGCACAATAAAGGTAGCTATTGTCATGGAAGTTCGACGGGGGGCGCAAGCCCCTTTTTTTTATAGAATTAGACCATAAACACAACTGAAAATCTTGTGAAGTTATTTTGAAGCGTCAAGCTCTCTACAACAAATTTTATTCTTTTGAAAGTTCAAAATAACTTCAACTATCTCTCACGTAATTGAGATATTAGCCTTCACAAAATCTTGAGATTTTTCCTATCGTTTTGCTACACATGCGATAGAAACTACAGTTAGAAACCTTGGGATCTTTATCCTCAAAGTTTTAAACAATAATTATTTAATATTTACTACAGAAAAGATGTCTGTTTCCATAAGAAATGGGGCATTATCTAATCAATTAGTCTCCAAATAAAAACCCAGCACGGGGGGTGCTGGGTCGATATGGGAGGTATTGGAACCCTCTGGATGAGTGAATGCATCGCATCCGAGGGTTTTTTATGGCATGAATTAACTAGTTGTTTATACTCTAACCAATCTTCCAAACCCAGACCTGAGAAGAACTACGGAATTATTATTTCTGTTACCAAAAAACCTCCAGTAAATACACCCACATTTACTTTCGCTCTATCGAATAGAAGTCATAACAGCCATAACAGAAACGGAACTTTAGACAGAAATTTATAATATTCACAACAACTTCATAGGGCAATAAGTGCACGCCCCTCCTGATACGCTGAAATGAATCCATTCAAAGTTTTTATGGCAGAGCAGATATGGAAACGCAAACCGATTCCAATCCGAGCAACTTAGATATTCAATTCAATTTTTGGCAACAGTGGTATCCAGTCGCTCCCTTAGAAGACTTAGATCCACAGCGCCCCACTGCCATTACGTTATTAGGGCAACATTTTGTTATTTGGCAACCCAAGCATTCTGACCAATATCTAGTATTTCAAGATCTGTGCTCCCACCGCTTAGCTCCCCTCAGTGAAGGTCGCATTGACGAGCAAACCGGTCAGCTCATGTGTAGCTATCACGGTTGGCAATTTGATCAAGAAGGTCTTTGCACCCACATTCCTCAAGCTGAAGCAGTCACCCCTAAGCAGGGACAGCTGTACTGCGTTACTGCTGTCCCCACTCAAGCGCAAAGTGGACTGTTGTGGGTATGGCCAGATCCAGACACCCGAGAAATTGCTGCCACACAACCTTTGCCTCTCTCCCCCCTCATTAATGCTGACCAAAACTTTGTCTGGTCCTCTGTCATGAGAGATTTGGCCTATGATTGGCAAACGTTAGTTGAAAACGTCTCTGACCCGAGTCACGTTCCCTTTGCCCATCATGGTGTCCAAGGCAATCGCAACCAAGCCGCTCCTATCCCTATGGAGGTTCTGACCTCCACCCCAGAGCTAATTGAAGTCTTGACCACGGGGAAGTTCGCCACCACAATCACCTTTCAACCGCCCTGCCGCTTGGAATATCAATTTTCTATCGGTGAAGGGAAACAAGCAGCTATGGTCACCTACTGTATTCCCATTGCCCCAGGTCGATCTCGCATCGTAGCCCTGTTTGCACGCAATTTTGCCACAGGTCTCATGAAAGTGCTTCCTCGCTGGGTAGAGCATATGAAAAACCGCAATCCAGTGCTGGATGGCGACATGATTTTGTTACGTGCCCAAGAAAAACAGCTTCTTCAGCACACCCAAACCCAAAATTGGCAAACCGCCTACAAGCTCCCCACCAGTGCGGATCGTCTCGTGATTGAATATCGGCGATGGTTCGAAAAGTATAGTCACGGACAAATTCCTTGGGGATCTGCTGATGGGCAGATTTTCGTTGCTTCCAACAACTATGACTATTTACAACCTCTAGGAGAGAAGCGACCTCAAATTCTGGATCGATATCATCAACACACCTTGATCTGTAGTAGCTGTCGACGAGCGTTGAGCAGAATCAAGCTATTGCAAAAGATTTTGGTAGCTGTCTTTGCGATCGCAATCAGTGGAACAGCAATCTTGCCTGATTCTTTACTCCCTTCCCGCCATAAGATTGTGCATCTAAATATCATTGAAATTCTTATTTATCAAGAATCTGAATACCCAATCTTATGCTGGGATGGGAGTAAGAGTGACGTGGGGGATTCCCATGGTTCTCATAGGGCTTCTAGGGTTAGGGATCTATTATGGGTTGAAATATTGGCTTAAACCCAGATTTTATTTTGTGGATTATATCCATGCACATCACTGATCAATCGATTTTTAGATAAAAGCCTTGGAAACACTCTGTCCATAAGTGTTTTCAAAGCTATTTTGTACAACGTTACACCAACCGTTAGAGTTCAGTGAACGATAGAACCTGCCTACCCGTGAACTGAATTCCATCGACCTAACAACCAAAAGATACAGGTTTATGGCCAAGAGTTATTACCACAAAAAGTTTTACAAGATAAGAACCTTTATAGTTATTTCATTGATTCATATTAATTTATATGAAATATTACCGATTTCTTCGTGCAGATTTAATTTGGTAGTCTATTGACAACCAAATCTTCCAAAACTGGGTCTATTGTAACTTCCACAACATTTATGAGGAAGAAATTTCAGCCCTTTCATAAATATATTCTTTAGATTAAAATCTTGACTAAAATGCAGAGTATTGCGAATGAGATCGCACGATCAGCTCAGCTGCCATAACGGGGATCAAATTCTTACAATCTTTACAAGGAAAAGCTTACAAGGATTATTATCGGTATTACAATTTATATGTAAAGAACTGTATTGAGTCCTAGCTATGTAAACCATGAGTATTAAGTATTTTTTCTTAGCCTGTTTGAGCTGAGTGGAAGGATATACTTCTAGAACAGAAACGCTTGATGTTGTTGAGGTCGCGTATGGATTCGCCCCCTCCTATGTTGTTTGCGTCAGTCACAGCCTTTTCGATGACGCTAGCTGTATTCCTTTACATAGGACTTGGTGTACTAGGGATTACCCTACGAAGATTGCGACTCCGTCACGGTGAAGCTTCTTGGGGATGGTTACGTTATATCCACTATGGATTGGGTATCACACTAGTACTGACAATTTTAGAATTAATGACCATCGGTATTTTAGGTGCCTCCACTTATGAAGGAACCTCCGGTCATTCATCTCACTTACCTGCTGGCCTATTGGTCGCTGGTTTAACCCTTGCTTCTGCTTGGGCCGCCAGTCGTGTGCATCCCAAGCGTCCTTGGGCTCGTCCACTCCACGTCAGCATTAATGGCATGCTTTTTCTAGCCTTAACCGCCGTGTCTTGGACAGGCTGGTCCGTGCTTCAGAACTATTTGCCTCAGTAACCTCTGATTCATAATCGAGTCGACAGTACGCAGCATTTGCTGCGTACTCTGTTTTCTTATGCAAACACTAAGTGGTCGCTGTCTCTGCGAAGGGATAGCTTATGAGATTTCAGGCGAACTGGGTCCCATTTTTAACTGTCATTGCTCAAAATGCAGGCGCTGGCATGGAGCTGCTTTTCGCACCCGAGCCACCATTACCACTCAGCAATTTAAGTGGATTAAAGGTGAAGACTTACTGTCTCGCTACCATTCTTCCGAGTTTGTAGTGAAGCATTTTTGTTCTGTCTGTGGCTCCAATCTCATCAGCACCTATGACAATGCGCCTGATAAGATCGGTATTCCATTAGGCGGGCTAGATCAAGCGCCTCACAATGCACCAGAGGGACACATTTACGTGGGGTCTAAATCTCCTTGGTTCACCATTACAGATGACCTCCCCCAGCACGATATCTGGCCAGGCAGCCATGCCAAAGTCCGTGAGACCCGATAAGCGCTCTCTCGCGAACATCTCACAGGCTAGGCAGTCGGTTCAGTGCCCTGCCAACGCTGAAGTGGCACACAATCTATCCCGAGTTGATCTAAAGCTCGAGCTACCACAAAGTCTGCCAAGTCTTCGATGGTTTGGGGGTTGTGGTACCAAGCAGGAATCGCAGGCACAATCCGGGCTCCAGCCTCTGCCAAAGTAGTCAGATTTCGCAGGTGAATCAGGCTAAAGGGGGTTTCTCTAGGCACGATCACTAAAGGGCGTCGTTCCTTCAGGTGAACATCGGCCGTCCGTTCTAATAGGCTAGAACTGAGACCCGCAGCAATTTTAGCCACCGTACTCATACTGCAAGGAATCACCAGCATCCCCAGGGTGCGAAAGGAGCCGCTGGCAATCCCTGCACCGACGTTAGTGGCGGCATGGCAGGTTAACTTCCCACCCCATTCATCGGCTTGCTGACGCCAAAATTGCTCTTGCTTACCGGGATCAGCGGGCATACGAATATTTTGCTCGGCTTGCCAAACCTGGTAAGTGGCCTTAGAAGCCACCAGTTCAATCGAATAATTTGCTCGGAGCAAGAACTTAATCGTGCGTACAGCATAGAGTAATCCTGATGCACCAGAAACGCCTAAAGTAACGGGTAGCGGTGAGTTAGAGTGAGACACAAGCGTAGGTTATAAAAGAGTGGTATTTCGCCTTAGCGGAACGTTTTATTATAACGTTGATACTCTGTATTCCTCACAGAGAGAGCGATCCCCAACCTAGACCCTATTCCGTTTGCAGAATCAGTACCATAGGATTACCAGAGAATAGAGCAAGCCTTCCATAAACGCAGCTTGGCACGAAGGATCCCAGAGTGAACAAAACTCTTTTTTCATCCAAAGGCTTAACCCTTCTAAGTTGGCTATTTTGGATGGCGATAATGGTTCAATTTTCTACCCAGCGATGGGGGGGTGAACAAACCCAATCCATTCTGACAGCGCTTCTAAATTTGAGTGTGCCAGCTCTGCTCAATGGGCTTAGCCCAGAGCAATTGCACACCTTGAACTTTATCGTTCGCAAGGGTGCTCATTTGACGGAATATGCCATTCTCACCACCCTTTGCTTCACAATGGGGACATTCGGGTTCCAAAAGCCTTGGAAATCAGTCTTACCCTTTGCAGTCCTAGGTTCAGCACTCTTTGCGATCACTGATGAAATCCATCAGAATTTTGTCCCGAATCGCGGTGCTTCTCCTATAGATGTGCTGATTGATATTACCGGTGCATTGATTGCAGTCAGCTTGATTAGTCTTTGGAAGACTCGTTTTCAACCCAATCCCCCACAAAACCTATGACGGTTACTCAGTTATTACATACAGCCTTGCTCGTGCAGGATTTAGAGCGATCTCGGCAGTTTTATGGCGAGGTGTTGGGATTAACGGAATGTCCCCGTCCATTTGATTTTCCAGGGGCTTGGTATCAAATCGGCCCTCAGCAACTGCACGTCATGGTGTCCCCCGATTATGTCGCCCGACAGGCCAATCAAGAACGATGGGGACGCAATCGCCATGTGGCCCTGGCAGTCTCTGATCTAGAAGACTGTCAAACCCAGTTAACGGCAGCTGGAGTAACCTATCAATTAAGCCATTCGGGCCGAGCTGCTTTATTTGTGCACGATCCAGATGGCAATATTATTGAGCTGAGTCAAGTCGATGCCCCACCTAGCCAGGATTGATCTCTATCCCTTTAAGTCGTTGGATGGCATTACGGTCCAATCCGCTAATATTTTGGCGAGTGGTGCCCTAGAACACGATCGAGAATATGCCTGCTTCGATCGCCAGGGAAAGGTAGTGAATGGCAAGCGATACGCCCAGATACATCAGTTGCGATCGCAAGTCTCCAACAACTACCAAACCCTAACCCTACAAGCCCCCCATACCGATCCTCAAACCTTTCACATTGACCAAGAACGCAACGCTTTAGAAGCATGGCTCAGTGACTTTTTTCAGCTGGATATCCAGATTCACCAAAATTCAGCAGCAGGCTTTCCCGACGATACTGACTCTCCCGGCCCGACTCTAATTAGTACAGCTACCCTCGAAACTGTTGCTGCTTGGTATGACGATTTGACGGTTACAGAGCTACGCCGCCGCCTGCGCACTAACCTAGAAATAGGCGGCGTACCTGCTTTTTGGGAAGATCAGCTCTTTACTGACGCTGACCATCTAGTTCAATTTCAAATTGGATCCGTGATTCTAAAAGGCGTCAATCCCTGCCAAAGATGCATCGTCCCCACCCGTGACTCCCAATCGGGTGTGGCAACTCCCACATTCCAAAAGACTTTCCTCCAAAACCGGAAGCAGGCGCTGCCCGAGTGGGTAAATCCCGCCCGTTTCAATCATTTCTATCGTTTGGCAGTCAATACGCGCATTCCGCAGGGTCAAGATTCGGTCTTAACTCAGGGAGATCAAGTCATCCCTCAAGGCATTGTAGAAGTTTAACAATCCTCTCTAGAAACCTATGGCAAAATGGGTCGAATGGACGAAAGAGAGTAAAGCTGCACATGACTAAGTTTGTATTTGTAACGGGCGGTGTAGTTTCCAGTATTGGTAAGGGAATTGTGGCTGCTAGCTTGGGACGCCTACTGAAATCCCGCAATTACTCCGTCTCCATCTTGAAATTGGATCCCTACATCAACGTGGATCCAGGCACCATGAGTCCGTTCCAGCATGGAGAAGTATTCGTCACAGATGATGGCGCTGAAACGGATTTAGACTTAGGTCACTATGAGCGCTTTACCGATACGGCCATGTCTCGCCTCAATAGTGTCACCACAGGTTCTATTTACCAATCCGTCTTAAACAAAGAGCGGCGGGGTGACTATAAAGGGGGCACCGTGCAAGTGATCCCCCATATCACCAATGAGATTAAAGATCGCATTAAGCGAGTAGCCAAGCAGGCGACGCCGGACGTCTTAATTATCGAGATTGGCGGGACCGTCGGTGATATTGAGTCTTTGCCCTTCTTAGAAGCCATTCGTCAGTTCCGAAAAGATGTGGGTCGGGACAATATTCTCTATACCCACGTCACCTTAATGCCCTGGATTCCCGCTGCGGGAGAAATGAAAACTAAACCCACCCAGCACTCCGTTAAAGAGCTGCGCTCCATCGGCATCCAACCCGATATTCTCGTCTGTCGCTGCGATCGTCCTTTATCTAAAGGGATTAAAGAGAAGGTCTCAGAGTTTTGTGATGTCCCTGTCGAAGCTGTGATCACCTGTGAAGATGCCAGCAGTATCTATGCCGTCCCCCTCATTCTCGAACAAGAAGGCTTAGCCCAACAGGTCCTCAAGTTTATGCACCTAGAACAGCGGCAGCCCGAATTAACCCAATGGCAAGCTCTCGTCAATCAGCTTGATCATCCCTCACAAACCATTGAAATTGCGCTGGTGGGTAAATATGTGCAGCTTAGTGATGCCTATTTATCAGTCGTAGAGTCCCTGCAACATGCCGCTGTTGCCCAAGGGATTGCCGTTCACCTTCGCTGGGTAGATTCAGAAGAAATCGAAGCCCACGGCGCGGATCGATATCTGGCAGGTGCGGCTGGCATTATTGTTCCTGGTGGCTTTGGCATTCGGGGCGTCGATGGCAAAATTGCAGCCATTCAATACGCTCGCGACCATCAGGTTCCCTTTTTAGGGCTCTGCTTAGGCATGCAATGTGCGGTAATTGAATGGGCTCGCCATCAGGCTGGGTTAGAGGATGCCAATAGTGCTGAGTTTAATCCCGAAACCCGTAATCCTGTCATTAACTTATTACCTGAACAGCAGGATGTCGTGGATCTCGGAGGCACGATGCGCTTGGGTCTATATCCCTGCCGCTTATTACCTGACACCCTGGCAGCTCGCCTGTATCCCCAGGAGACCATTGTGTATGAGCGCCATCGGCATCGCTATGAATTTAACAACGCCTATCGGCCTTTATTTTTAGAGTCCGGCTATGTGATTAGTGGTACCTCCCCCGATGGTCGCCTGGTGGAGATGATTGAGCTGCCCTCTCATCCTTTCTTCATTGCCACCCAATTCCATCCTGAGTTTCGCTCCCGGCCCAATGTGCCCCATCCACTGTTTGCAGGCTTAGTGGGAGCTTGTCTACAAGCTAATGGCACGTCTAATCACCATGAGAGCCTGCCGACGGAATCGCTAGTATCCGAATCGCTGTCGAGCTAGTTGGGCAGCACCAATCATCCCTGCCTGGTTGCCCAATGCAGCTGGTAAAATCACCAGATTTTCCCGGGACGTCGGCATCACCCGGCGCTCGATTTCTGCTTGCACCCAAGGTAGAAACAATTCAGTGCTGGCCGCAATCCCACCCCCTAAAATCACAGCTTCAGGGGTAAGCACATAGATCAGACTCGCCAAGCCAGCGCCTAGGTTACGGCCATAATCTTGCCAAAATGAGTTAGCAGCTTCGTCTTCTCGTCCTGCTAGCTCATGGGGTTCACACTGGTGGTCTCGGCGAATCGCCCGCACCGATGCAAATTGTTCCAAAGACCCATTATTGCCGCTATTGCAGGGGGGACCATCGGGCCATAGGGTAATCAGTCCCAATTCTCCTGCCGCCCCATCTCGTCCTGTATACAGCTCGCCATTCATAATGATGGCACCTCCCACCCCTGTACCTAAGGTGAGCATAATCAAATTCTGAAATGGCTGTCCGGCCCCATAAAGAGCTTCACCAAGCCCTGCACAGTTGGCGTCATTAGCAATGGTGGTGGGTCGTCCCGTTTTATCCTCTACCCACTCGGCTAAGGGCACATCTAACCAATCATCTAAGTTGATTGAGACCCTAGCAATACGGCCTGTATTATCAGCCGGTCCGGGCATACCCAGACCAATCACTGGCATGGTTTTCTCTGGATCTAAAGCGTGAACTGCAGTTGCGATCGCATCCACCACTGGCTCCGGTGTAGAGGGTTGCGGTGTCGGCACTGTAATCGAGCGGACACAGGTTCCTTGGGGACTGCAACAGCCTAACTTAATGGCCGTTCCCCCTAAATCAATCCCTAGCACCAGGTTTTCGGTCATCGCAGATCCAACTCAAACCCTATCTACGAACCAGAGGTCAATAATGCTACCGCATAAGCGCAAATTCCCTGCTCTTGTCCTACAGGCCCCAGTTTTTCATTCGTTGTGGCTTTTATACCTATTAAATCAGGACTGAGATTCAAGGTTTTGCTAATGCGATCGCGCATTGCATTGATATGAGGTTTCAGCTTGGGACGCTCTGCCACCACCACCGAGTCAATATTACCAATCTGCCAGCCTCGATCCAGAATCAACTGGTGTACCTGTTCCAGCAATTTCAGACTATCTGCCCCTGCCCATTGAGGATCCGTTGGCGGAAAATAATGGCCAATATCGCCTAAACTCAAGGCTCCTAACAGGGCATCCATAATTGCATGGGTCAACACATCCGCATCACTATGGCCTTTCAAGCCTAGAGAATGCTCAATTTGAACTCCCCCAAGAATCAACGGGCGATCTTCAACCAGTTGATGGATATCGTAACCATTACCAATACGGATGGATGTCATAGTCTCGCTACAGGAATGAATTGAAAAACGGCCCAGTGCTCTCGTACCATACTATGACGGCACCTCTGACAGAAAGAGTCGTTGGGCTGCAAAGACATCCTTTTGGGAGGGAAGAACCATCGATCGTCCACCCTCCATAACCGTTACACCAGCCTAGGTCACTCTTTAGGATTGGAACAGGTTCCCAGGGTCACCGTCTAAACAATCAACACGTTATGCCCAAAAAGCATACCTACTCAGTTCCCCTACAGTTACTGTTATTGTTTTTCAAATCACAACTTATGCAAAAATTTCTGCTTTTTTCATCCATACTTCTAGCCCCTTTAGCAGCTACCCCAGTGCTGCATGCTCAGGAAACGGTTTCTCACCTTCCCCTTCCCTATGCTCAACCCTTAGTCATCGCTCAAGACGCAGTAAAAGCCGACCCCTTCTTTTTGACCCGTGCCAAGAATCTGGCACGGCAAGCAGCCGAACGAGAAAACGGTGGCCTTAGTCAGTACCGGGCTGAAACATCGATGTATGGCCCTGCCATCGATTCCCCTCATGTCGAGAATGAAGATGGCAGTGTCACCTTCTCCTTCAAAGGGGGTGCTCCTGGGTTTGTTTCCCCGACTCTAGAAACAGTAGCCACCGTTGCTCCTGCAGGCATCGTTACGATCGGTTACAACGGTCCCATTCGTCCCGCAGCCGCTCAGCCCTCCGAGCCTGACCCTACCCCGGCAGCCCCAGCTTCCATTCCCCAGGTTCCATCTCAAATTATTGACCAAATCAAAGATTTAGTTGAATAGACGCCTTATCCATCGGATCTAGCGAAAGAACGCAGAACAACGCGTTTCTATCACCAGCCATCTGAATTCATCGCCCCCACAGATAGGCATCCCAGACGATAGCCTATGGGTGTTTTCTGCCTTTACTATGGGCAGATGGTTTTGTTTATCTCTCTTTAGGGTTGTGTCTATGCGCCAGTTTGTTGCTTTTTCAAAGGTTTTATTGCTTCCCCTTTGTTTGGGAATAGGGCAGGTAGCGGTCTATGCCCAATCCTTACCCTCCGTCACTCCTCCTCCTCAAGCCACAGATCCCTTTTTCCTGACCCGGGCAAAGAACCTAGCCAGACAAGCAGCCGAACGACAAAATGGGGGTCTCAGACTTTATCGTGCAGAAGCTGCCATGTATGGGCCTGCCATAGATGCGCCCAGTCAACAGAATTCCGACGGCAGCGTCACCTTTACCTTCAAAGGCGGAGCACCTGGCTTCGTCACGCCCACAGTAGAGACTATCGCGACCGTTACCCCCCAAGGATTAGTCAGTCTCCAATACAACGGTCCTTTACGCTCTGTTGCCCTTGCCAAGGTCAAGCCCACCCCCTCTCAAACTCAAGAGCCAACACAACCCCTTAATCAATCGACCAACTCCTTAGAAAAGCCTGTTTTAATCCCTAGCTCCCAACCCTTACTGCCTAATTCATCTCCACCCTTACCCGCTCAGCCAAAGGCACCAAGCACTCGCCCTCCCAGCTCTGGCCTACCCACTCTACAGCCAGCACCCGTCATCCCCCCCAGGCAAACATTGCCACCTATCGCGACACAGCCAACACCTGCTATTACCCCCCAGAGCACTCCCAGCCGCCCAGTTCAGACCTCACCAGCATCTATCCAAAACACATCTATCCAAAACGCTGATTTCTTTCTCTCTCGCGCCAAAAACTTGGCTAGGCAAGCCGCTATCAACGCTAACGGGGGTTTAGCCCAGTATCGACCTGAAACTTCAATGTTTGGTCCTGCTGCTGGCACCCCACATCAAAAAAATCAAGATGGCAGTATCACCTTTAGATTCCAAGGAGGAGTCCCTGGCTATCGCAATCCCACTGTAGAATCTGTGGTCACAGTGACCCAAAATAGCACTGTCACTGTTACGTATAATGGCCCCATTCGACCATAGGCGCTGCCATTCTGACAAACCTAGGGCAAGCAGCTGCACAAACATCAGCAACGGGGTAAGTTCTCCTAGTAAATGGGTAAACTAGGACATATCAGACAAAAAATTTATTGTTAAGGATAAGTAGCATGGGTTTGAGCTTCAAGCACTGGAGTGGGGGTATAGCACTAGCCACCTTGATTCTGACAGGGAATGGCGTTGCACTAGCTCAAGAAGTTGATCCTCTCGATCGGCCATTACGTCAACCCACCATATCTGAAACGCTGGATCGGCAGTCCAACCTCGATAGTTACTGGGAAGATGAGTCCCTCGGAGGGGATGCTAAGTTTCTTTTCAGTGTGGGTACACCAGAAGGAGCCATTCGAAGCGCTGCTGAGCGTGTTGAAGTGATCTACAAAGATTTACTACAGCAGCAAGATGATGATTTCCCCACCGTTCGCACCCGCGATTTAGCCAATCCTTACGCAACATCATTGCTAGAACTGCAAAGCCTATCAGGCATTGGGAACTCTGAACCCGAGTCTACTCCCCAATATATTCCTGCTGTAGCCCCTGCTGTTCCTGCGCTTTGGTAGAAAGTAAAGCCAAACTAATTCTCAAAATCCAGAATAGCTAAAGCGCCCAACTTGCATCTCACAAGTTGGGCGCTTTAGCTATTGAAATCAATCCAGGGTGCAGGAGTTGAACCTGCCTAGGGCGAATTATGAGTTCGCTGCCTCAACCGCTCGGCCAACCCTGGCTAAATAGCAGTTCTTATATCGTTTGGGATATGACTGTGCAATGCAGTTGAACAGTTTATCTACTTTCAACCACAGAATCCAGTGAAAATACCAGAATGACTATAGCACTATCCCCTAAGTTATATTATTACTGAATCTGGAAGTCATTTTTATATGCACGTCCTGGTATTGCGCTCAGATAAAGCGTCTAAAGACATAGCTCTACTTTTTAACTTGATTCAAACGTGTGATCTTGGCAAAAGCGAATAAGGCCTCAACCAACAAACCCCGAAATCGATTCAAGATTGATCCATCTATCAAACGCACAGTATTACTCCTACTGTTTATGTTGATAGTCGGATCCATCTGTGGTGCCGTAGGTTATGTGTTCGCCCGTCAATCTTTAAAAGGCATTACACAACCTGCCACAAACCCATTTCTGAAGGAGTCTGACGATTTAGATCGTCGCCCACGCCAAGGGGCCGATTTTCTTAACGAGAAAGACCTAATTGCCAAAGTTAAGTCTCAGACTAACGGTGCCAATATCGCCAAAGAGAAACAAAAAACAGCACCCAAACCGAAGAAACCCAAATCTTCTGACACCAAAAAGGATCAAAAATCACAGCCGAAGTCTCTCCCGATCAAAGTCAACAATCAGGGAATGAACTTTGAGGTCAAGTCTTTAGCCCGTGAGGATGATACGCTCATCCTTAACGTTGCCTTACAGAACAGTAGCGATGACACAATTCAGTTTGTCTATACTTTTTTAGATATTACTGACGATCAAGGGCAAGCCTTGTTCTCAGAAATTCGAGGGTTACCAACTGAGTTTAAACCTAAAGGAGAAATCTTCTTTGGCACAATCAAAATCTTGGATGTTCCGCCGGAAACCGTTGAAAAAGTCTCGATTTCCTTAAACGACTATCCTGACCAGAACGTCAAACTAGACATTCAAAATATCCCAGTCGCTGATGAGTAAGCGCCGATGGCACATGTCTCATAGGGGGCTGGCAAAATCGCGGCTGGTATGACTCCACTCCCACTGCTTTTCTACTGGGCACAGCTCAGTACTCCCCGATTTTCTGATCAATTTCCAGTACTGAGTGTGCCTGAAATTGGATCGCGGTTGTTAGCCATTGCAGCCTTGATTATCATCAATGGTTTTTTTGTCACAGCTGAGTTTTCGATCGTTGCTGTTCGTCGCTCCCGCATCAATCAGTTAGTCCAAGAGGGAGATACTCAAGCCAAGTTAGTTCAGCAACTCCAGCAGGATATTGCTCGGTTGCTTTCAACGACTCAAATTGGGATTACCTTGTCTAGCTTAGCCTTAGGCTGGATAGGCGAACATACTGTCGCCGTGCTGATTATCTCGTGGTTACGACAGAGTGCTCTCTCCAACTCAACTCAAGTATTTATCGCCCATACCCTAGCCATTCCCACAGCCTTTTTGGTCATTGCTTATCTGCAAATTGTGCTAGGGGAGTTATGCCCAAAAGCCCTCGCCTTACTCTATTCAGAAGAACTCGCTCGATTTTTAGGTCCGACTAGCCTAACGATTGCAAGGCTGTTTAACCCATTAATCTGGATTCTCAACCAATCCACTCGGTGCTTGCTCGGCATGGCTGGCATTGAATACTCAGATCGAGATTGGTATCACCAAGTCACCCCAGAAGAGCTGCAGTTAATGATTGCAACCTCCACGGAATCCACCGGATTAGAAGCTGACGAAAGAGAGTTACTCACCAATGTCTTCGAGTTTGCAGATGTCTTGGTGGAAGAAGTGATGATTCCTCGCACCCGTATTGACGCGTTGGAAGAATCTGTGACCTTTCAAATGCTGCTAGAAGAGGTAGCCCGGTCTGGCCATAACTATTATCCAGTTATCGGAGAGTCTTTGGACGATATTCGCGGTATTGTTCGCTTCAAAGAGCTAGCCGTTGCTTTTGCTAAAGGAGACCTCCAAAATGACACCTCAATCAAGGCATGGGTACAAACAGCTTGGTTCGTTCCTGAAGGCACCTTGATCAATGAGGTGCTGCAGCTCATGCAGAAATATCACCTAGATATTGTCATGGTGAGGGAAGAAGAGGTCAATGGTACCGCGGGTTTGGTCACCTTGAATGATCTCGTTCATGAAATCATCGGTGGCGATGATGCAGCTGGCCATGATTCCACTCCTCCCATTCAAGAGTTAGATAATCATACGTTCATCGTCCAGGCTCAAACAGACTTAGATGAAGTAAATGAGAATTTAGGGCTAGAGTTGCCTATTGTTGATGATTATCAAACCTTGGGCGGGTTTTTACTGTTTCAGCTGCAAAAGCTACCTCTCCCAGGAGAAGTTCACCACTTGTATAACCTAGAGTTCACGATCATCTCTACAGATGGTCCTCGTCTTGACCAAATCCAAATCCATAAATTAGAACTCGGAATCCGCTCAGATCTACCGACCCATTTGGGCACAACGACTGATAGTACTCCCAACAATTAGGGGGACATCCTAGCCTATTGGCCCATAAAAATGGTCGAGAAAAAGTTCTCGATAACGACTTGTAAATACAGCGCTATCGAGG
This sequence comes from Acaryochloris marina S15, assembly GCF_018336915.1. Classification (GTDB taxonomy): domain Bacteria; phylum Cyanobacteriota; class Cyanobacteriia; order Thermosynechococcales; family Thermosynechococcaceae; genus Acaryochloris; species Acaryochloris marina_A. Next base: position 5,574,774 of record NZ_CP064923.1, read on the forward strand.
AAATGAAGGTGGCTTAAAGCCTTATGGCAATATCAATTAGAGCCAGTCGCTCTAACTAAGCTGTACCAGTAAAAACTACTTCAGGAAAGCGCGCTTTTGCCTCAGTGAGTGGGCGTCGACGTCCTTCTTCTTGCCAGTAGTTAATGACTTCTGTGGCTTTGTTAAGGATAGAGATTCGCTCAACTTCATCAATCCAGGTTTTTTTCTCTAATTCAGTTTTGAGATTTTCCCAGGCATCGTTTCGAGGCCAAAAGAAGTAAGAAGTTAGGGGACTACTCCCGTTGCCAACCACTTGATCCACTGCTAAGGCAACGTTTTCATCAAGCCAGAGCACTTTAAGAATAAACTTTGACAATCTGCCTCCTAAAACTGAAAAAAAATTATCACTACAGCCCTCCATTATAGTTGATAACTCTTTATCTCCATCAAAAGCTTTGAGATTTCCTTTGTTCAGTCCCCCAGAGATATTGGAGACTTTTAGATTCCACCCGCTGGCATACCGCCATGACTCCGCGGATCGTCTTGATTCCCCCTGACTGCAGGTTGGAATATAGATGTTTGACCCATTGCTTTCGACGTTGGCAAAGTATCCTCAGCAACTAGCGCAGCTAAATTATCTGCCAAAATCTGTCGAGGCTGTTGTCCCACTGAGCTCGCTAAGGCTTCACCGCTACCATCCAGATACACAAAATGGGGAATGCCATCAACGTCAAATTTGAGCACTTCAGGCAGCCACTTGCTGTTGTCAACGTTCAACATCACAAAATTAACTTGATCAGAAAATTCTTGCTTGAGGCTGTGCATATCATCAGCCATGGCCTGACAACTCGTACACCAATTCGCATAGAACTCCATCAAGGTGGGTTTTTGATTCGTTAATGCGATTTCTATGGGGGTTGAATCAGCTGCTAGAGCTGATAAGGAAGGTTGTTCAGTTTGCTGGCGAGAACCGAAAAAGAGAGCGATACTGAGTGCGATCGCAACCATAGCAACCAAAAAATTTCTTAATCGTTGACTGGTCGTTGCTGTATCAGCCTCAGGATTGGACGGCATATCTGATGGATCTAAAGTCATGAGGTATCCAAGGTTGTGACTAATCATTCCCATTCTCAGTTTAGTCATCCACTGGCTGAGTACACACATCTTTACCAAATAAAATCGAACCTTTGGCACTTTTGTCTTCATTTCCCTCGGTATCAGAGATTGAGACGGATCTCATACATTTTTCCGTACCCTAGCCAGTGATTTACCTCACAACTATCTATCTTCTAATCTTGTAATCTGCTAGATAATTTCCACAACAGCACTCACTCAATTCGATGTGGAATCAATAGCGACCAGACAATGGTCAGTCAGAAGATCTCAGCATTTTCTCTCAAGCTAATTAATCAGCGTTTAGCAACTCTCAGAAAACATTTATAAGGGGATTTAGGTGGGGGGCCTATGAAACTTAAAAATCAGCAGATGCTACCGCTCGACGAGCAACTCCGTCAACTGGTCATAGAAGCCCGCCAATATCCCTCAGGCCATTTGAAACGAAAGCAATGTTTGACGCAGATTGTGCGACTGATTGAACAATCTCGTAAGCTCTGGCATGAACATACTCCTTACTATGAAGATGCCCTGCAGCAAACCTGGGTTTATTTTTGCCAAAATATTTGTGAAGCCGGTACTGGCGAACAATATGATCCCGACCGTAGTAGTGTCGTTACCTGGTTAAACCGATATCTGAAATGGCGCTTACAAGACTTTCGCATTAACAAACAAAAGCACCTCGCAAGATATACCTCTAAAGCTCCTAGCGCCATCAACAAAAACCAAGACGTCACGGATAATCTCGCTGCTCCTCCAGATACTCCCCCAATTTTGGAAACAACCCGTCATTGGGTGGAAACCGACCCCTCAGGTGAGTTAAGAAACGTTCATATTCAAAACCGACCGGATGTCACCTGCCAAGTTTTACTATTAAGGCGTCTGCCACCGGAGCAAGGATGGGAAAAGGTTTCTGAAGAATTTGGCTTACCCATTTCTACCCTGAGTAGTTTTTACCAACGACAATGTATGACCCGCTTGCGTAATTTTGGTCTGTCACAAGGATATCTATAATAGAAGTTCCTGATTTTGACTCCATGCTTCCCTTGATGAGCGATTCTTTAGCCTTACCCATTACCCTAACCGCGAGGCAAATAGCCCAAGGCTTTGGGCAACAGCAATCCACACCTGAGAAATGCCAGCAAGTCTATCTCAACACCCTAGCGGTCCTTGCTGTTAAAGAGTATCTGGCATTGATGGAAATCCCCTGCAATCTGGAAGCTAGCGATAGCTGGAATCCAGTAGTGCGACTCTGTGCAGACGTTGCCGATCTCCTCATTCCGGGTATGGGCAGTTTAGAATGTCGCCCAATTTTACCTGGCACGCCTACCTGTCTCTTGCCCCCTGAAGTCTGGTCGGATCGCGTCGGTTATTTAGTTGTCGTCATTGATGATCAACAGCGGAGGGCTCGCATCCTAGGATTTACGCCCACTGCTCAAGCCGGTCAAATCGCCATAGAGCACTTACAACCCCTCGAATCCCTATTGGCTCATATTAGTGAATTCATGTTGGTAGACACCAAACCACCAACATTCGTTCAAACTGATCTGGGTCAATGGCTACAAGGTATCTTTAATCAAAGTTGGCAAGTAGTTGAAGACCTATTACAACCCTCAACCCGAGAGCCAGCATTTCACTTTAGAAGTGCAGCCACAACGTCAACCGTTGAGCTAGATGACGATGCCGTTCAAATTAAGCGGGCCAAATTAGTCAAATTCAAAAATGATGCAGAAGAAATTCCCCTCGTCTTGATCATGAATCTTCTGCAAACTGAAACATATAGCCAGCGGATGCTCTGTGTTCAGCTCCGACCCGCAGGTCAATGCACATCATTACCCGCTAATTTAGTGCTTAGGGTGCTGGACAACCAGCACAATACATTTTTAGAAGCCCAATCACGACAAGCGGACAACTACTTACAGCTTGAGTTCAGCGGATTACCAGGAGAACAGTTCCATCTCGATCTAGAGCAAGGCAACCACATCCTAACTGAAACATTTATTATTTAGAAATTTTTGCCCTGGCTGCATAGAAAGGAGATGCCTCTATAAAGAGAACAAGCCGTGGATAAATTAGTCGTATTGCGCATGGGAGAAGGTAGCTTTACACAGGGTTTTCCTGTGACCCTTCAAGTTGGCAAAGAAAACGACAGACCCTCGACTGAAATTGTTGGTTTTCTTCCTCCCAATCCTAATATTCCTCAGTATTATCAAGGGTGGCAAACGGCTTATCTCAACTTGGGACTAACCACCCGTTTAGATGCTCCCACAGAACAATTAACCAACATCGATTGGCAAGAACTCCAAATCAACTGCGAACAGGCAGCCCACACACTTCATCATGCATTAGATCAATGGCTTCTAGCAGACCCCTTTCGACCTGTTCGGGATAAATGGCTGGAGCAACTTTCTCTACAAGATCACATCCGGATTATTTTGCAAACGGATAATCCGCAACTGCAGCGCTTACCCTGGCATCAGTGGGAACTTTTAACACGCTACCCCTTTGCCGAACTGGTCTTGAGTGCTCCAACCTATGAAGGCATTCAGCGCCAATCTAGCTCCACTGCTGGCATCAAGATTCTTGCCATTTTGGGGAGTAGCCAAGGCATCAATACTCAAGCAGATCACGGGTTACTGAATCAGCTTCCTAACGCAAATGTGACGTTTCTGGTAGAACCACAGCGGCAAGAACTCACCGATCAGCTATGGGATCAAAACTGGGATATTTTATTTTTCGCAGGCCATAGCCATAGCTCTAATCCCTGTGACACAGGCCATATTTGCCTCAATGCTCATGAAACACTGAATATCAATCAGCTGAAGTATGCTCTGCAGCAAGCCATTAGCAAAGGGTTACAGCTTGCTATTTTCAACTCTTGTGACGGTTTAGGACTCGCCCATCAACTGGCTGACATCCATCTGCCAGCCATGGTGATCATGCGCGAACCCATTCCTGATCAAGTAGCCCAATATTTTCTCAAGTACTTCTTAACTGCTTTTTCCAAAGGCAAACCTTTTCATTTAGCCGTCCGCGAAGCTCGGGAACGACTCCATGATCTTGAGCCTCATTTTCCATGTGCCACGTGGCTGCCGATTATTTGCCAAAATCCAGCCGAGATTCCACCCACATGGCAAAAGCTGAGTAAAAGTGATGGAGACGACTATTCTTTATGGCGCCATGACAATGACTCAGCAGCTCAAATCGTCACGATTGTCTTCACCGATTTAGTCAGCTCTACTGCCATTAAACAGGCTATGCCTGGCCTGGATGTCACAACCCGTAACCACCAGTATTACGACACAATTCTCCAACCCCACCGCCAACGCGTCACAGCTAGCTTAACGGCCTTTGGCGGTCGCTTGGTCAAAACAGAAGGGGATGGCTTTCTTATAAGCTTTCCAGGTGCCATGCAGGCTGCACAATGGTCCATCGCCCTGCAACAGCACCATGAACAAGATCCGATTACGACACCGTTTGGCCCCTTACAAGTCAGAATCGGTATGCATACAGGCAGCCCCTTATTGAAGGCTGAAGATCATGACTACATTGGCCAAGAAGTAGACTATGCCTATCGCATTTCTGACTTAGCTGATGGTGGACAAATCCTACTGTCAGAAGTCTCAGCCGTGTTGCTGCGCAATGCAGGCCTAACGGATATTACGGTGTATGACCATGACCATTGCTCCCTCAAAGGAATCGGCTGTGTACCTGTTTTCGAAATTCTCTGGGACAATCGGCAACCCCGTCCGGTGCGAGATACACCATCCACGGTCTCGAATTCTCGCCATCAAGACCGACAGTCACCGGAAGTAGAACAAACTTTGCCAACTGCTGTGGCACCAATTGTTGCGGAACTGCCTCTAGAAAAAGTATCTCTCTTTTCTAAAGTTCACCGTTTTTGTCGCCGTCCTCTTTTATCCGCCTTGCCTACCAGTCTATGTTTGACAGCTGCCATTATTGGCATTCGAGGGCTAGGCATTCTACAGCCCATAGAGTTTTGGGCATTTGATCAGCTCCTGCGCCTCAGACCAAATGAAGGTCCCGATCCCAGGCTATTAATTGTATTGGTCACGGATAAAGATATTCAGGCCCAAGGGGATCAGACGAAGCGGAGTTCTTTAAATGATCCAACCCTGACTCGACTCCTGACTCAGTTAAACAAGGCTAAACCCCAGGCCATCGGCTTAGACATTTACAGAGATTTTACCGTTGATCCGAACTACCCCCAACTCGCGACCCAACTCAAGAACAATGAGCGCTTAGTAGTTCCCTGTAAAGGGAGTGATTCATCCAGTAATACAGATGGCATCGCGCCTCCAACTGAAGTACAAGCACCCAATCGCATCGGTTTTACAGATTTTATCGAAGATGGAGATGGGGTGTTACGCCGACATATCCTTCATATGAACCATGAGCCTGCCTCTCCCTGTCAAGCGTCTTTCTCCTTCGGTTCTCTGTTAGCCTTCCATTACTTGGAACAGCAGTCACCCCAGACATTTTCCCTCAAGTTTGCTGAACCCGAAGGCCACCCCTTGGAGTTGCAGGTTCAAACGGATCAACCTGGTACCGGAACAACACGAACCACAATCTTTAAACAACTACAGCCCCATGGCGGCTATCAAGGGATTAACGATGACCGCATGAGAGGCTTGCAATTAATGCTAAATTATCGAGCCTTAAAGAGACCGACAGACATTGCCAAAACGGTAACTTTGGAGCAAGTACTGGCGGGACAAGTTAATGCCAATGCGATTAAAGACAAGGTTGTTTTAGTGGGAGTCCAAGCGAGTGGATCTGGAGATTTTTGGTCTACTCCCTACGGTGCTGGCCCCACTCAGAAGGTGGCAGGTGTTTTTGTGCAGGCTCATATGGCCAGTCAGATCATCAGTGCCGTTGAAGATCAACGTTCCTGCTTCAAAATATGGCCTCAATGGGCTGATGGTCTTTGGATCTGGGGCTGGGCAATGATGGGCGGCATCGTTGCTATTGTCTTCAAACTCACAACTCGCACCGGTGTGATCAGCACTGTTTTAGTGAGTGGATTGTTCAGCCTCTGTTTATGGGGCCTGATACAGGCCATCTGGATGCCGCTCATACCGTCCCTGATAGCTTTTGTCATCACGACCGTTGCGGTGCTGTTAGTGCGCACCAAAAAAATTGATCATGATCATCCAGCTTCTTAAATCCTCATCCCCAGTAAAGGAGATTTCGTTTATGCTGACTGCCCAACCTTTTTCTCGATCAATGCTGCTAACCTTAGCAGTTTGTACCATGGCAAGTGCAGGACTTTCTGGGCGCACACCCCATGTAATGGCCATGCATCAGCACCACCATCTGACCTTTACCATGCCAACTCCCCCCAGCGACCCCGGCGCCCCGACCGGTCGGCGTGAAGGTGGAAGCAGTCGTGGCGATAAAATTTACACTTTATGTAAGACGGAAGCAGAAGCAGCCAACAAACAATGTGCAACGTCCCGATTAACCGCTCTAGTACCTGAAATTGATGCAGAAAAACAGATCTGGGGGCTGACAACAGCTGATCACCCGGAATTCCTCTTCTACTTATCGAAGTTCAGAACCCCAGAACAACCCCAAACCACACGCCTGAACATTGAATTCGTCTTGCAAGACGAGAACGATCAATACGTCCACAAAACCCGTTTTGCTTTACCGTTGACGGAAGGTGGCATCATTCGTATTCCTATTCCTGCAAACCGAGATCCTTTACAGGTGGGCAAGCGATATACCTGGACGCTTTTGACAAAATTCGGACCGAACGAGACCAATTATGTACACGGCAGAATCTACCGTGTACAGATGGACACCCAACGCCAGCAGCAATTGCCAACAGCTTCCCCCTTGAAGCGTTTGGAAATCTATTTGGAAGAAGGCTTATGGTTCGATGCAATTTCGATGTTGGTTGATTTAAAGCAAGATGCTCCCCAAGATCTAACGCTGATCTCAAAATGGAACAGTTTGTTAGACAATATCAATCTCAAAGAACTGGCCACTGAACCCATGCTGTCCTGTTGTACCCCTGAACCCCATTTATCCCTCAAATAATCAGGTCTTTGATGATGCCTGATTATGGCTGTTGATAAACCGTTAGGAATAAGACAGGGTTTGAGTCTTTTGATTCCATTGCCAGCAAGGCTGGTTGGGCTGAATCCGTACGCCTCCTAACCAGCGATCGCACGTTTGTAGCGATCGCCAATGTTGCTGTTTATGGAGGAGAGCCAGTCCGAGTGGGGTAATGTCGAATAGGCGTTGCGGCCACGGTAAGTCTAGGGTTCCCGGCTGGACGGTGAGGGGCGAATTAGGAGCATCGAGGAGTTGTTGCAGCACAAACCAATACATGGTGTCTCCCAAATAGGGGAGGGGATCTCGCTCATGGATCAAAGCCTGAAACAGATCCTGGCCAAGACAGGCCCCTTCAGCCAAAATCGTCAAAGTCAAACGCTCCGTTAGGCTGAGGCCATCTTCTACCCAAGGGAATTCTTGTAAATGGCGCATGAGAGCAGGGGCGAGGGCAGACAATTTAGAGGTATCACTGGTCGCAATTGACCATAGATCTTTGGGAGAAGGAGCCGTCACCGCCTGCCAAGTGCGATCGCATAAGTGCATCTGTTCAGCGGTAATGGGCTGACGCTGGGACCACAGCAACGGCAAGGCTTCTACGGGTAACTGCCCTAACCCCCGAAAACATTGAATACCCGGAAAGGAATCAATGCAGATCAATTCTAGTTTTTGGGCATCTCCCAATTCATACCTAAAATAATGCAATAGGTAGGAAAGACTGAGCTGGTCATAACTATCAGCCTCAAACCACAACACAATGCGAGGATAGCGATGGCTGCCCTGCAGTTGATGGTATTCCAGACGAAGGCGATTGCGGACGGCTTCCAGTTCCATTTGATAGGCCGAGGCCATAAATCCAGCCCGTCGTTCAATATACTCTGACCGATTGGTAAGTGACTGCACCGGCCCTTGGCAAAACGGATCGGTAAACGCTAAATAATCCCCCACAAACCCTGCCTGTTGTAGACTCTGTTCCAGATCAGAACCACAGCGGATATGGAGCGTGGGACAATCTGCATCCTGAGGCACGAGTTGTGGAGCCTTTAGCTTGTTCCGAATCCGCTCCATTTGGTCAATGTGCGCTTTCATTTGCGACCAGCTGGAAAACCGATTTTCTCGAGCAATCACCAGCTGAGCATCTGCTAACTGCAGCAGATTCATAAACATGACTTGTCCTGGCCGACAGTCAGGATGATACTTCTGAAAGCGATCAATCGATATAGGATCTCCCGCTTTTGCCTTTTTCAAAATATCTTTAGCACGCTTGCGTTGTTGCTCAAGATTCAAGCGGCCATCATTTTTTGAATCAGGGTGTTGGGGCATTTAGTTAAGAAAGTCACCTGCGTTCGCTCCTCAGGAAAAGGTTTTTAGCGTAACTAATGATGGGCGCAGCCCTTTCCGCGAACGTGGTGGTGCTCACAACACTCTATTGAGTAAATATACCAGCAATATTTTTATTTGCACAAGAATTTTTTACGTTGAGCAATAGCAAGAAACTAGCGTTAATCCAATGCCCGAGAACGTCTTAGATTCATCATTTTTCGGGAAAAAGTGAATGTTTGCTCTTCTCATAAAGATTATGAGGTATAAGTTATAGCAATATTTAGACGATACTGAGAACAACCCATTTAAATACCCAAATCATTGGCCAATGAGGCTAACTTCCACATCATTCTCAAATCAAAAAGACAATGTTTGCTACAGGAAATATAGAAAACATTATCTACAAAAAAGAAAACTATAACTACTTAAGTAAGATAGATAACATACACAAAATTCAAGACTGCACACCAGCCGTTTCCAGGACTCACTAGTCTTGAGCTGTAGAGAATACCTCTATTAATGTGGTTACTCCGTCGTGTCAGAGTAATGCAAGTTTCAACGGCTATGCCTGACACAATACACTTCAGACAATAGCTTTTCCAGCACGGCGATACAGCGGAGCAAGCTCCCGTGCATCGCTTGTTTATCAAAGGCGGCACCCAGATTCGAACTGGGGATAAAGGCTTTGCAGGCCCCTGCCTTACCACTTGGCTATGCCGCCATTGGAGAACTTTTAGTTACTAACCTTGAGGTTAGCAATTTTACAAAAAGCTCAGCAATCATTAACCATATCATGGTTTAGAGAAGAATGGCTGCATAGACGCTAGTACTTGAGTTATCACTCCAGCAGGCTCAGCCCAGCAGCCCATTTATTCATGAATTACAAACCCTCTTTGGGAACCAGAGCCCACCACCCAAAGGACGGCCCCACAAATCGAACGACTATCCAGGAGAGCAGGACAATAAACACTCCAACCCAACTCCCTTTCATTACCAGGTTATAGATTTTCTCCAGCTGGCTCTTAGTCACAGGGAACCAAGACACCATTCTAGATTCTTTACCATAGTCGTTGCCTAAGGCTTCTTGACGACGTTTTGCTTCACCCATTTCTTTTCCCTAATCTAGACAACTAAAGTAGCAAGCAGTGCTGCTTAAATCTTATCGACAAAATGGGGTTGGACTACAGTGGGATCATTCTGATTTAAGATACGGTTCAATTATCTAGAGCCGCCGGTGACCAGATGTTGATGATGTCGCGAATAAGCTGTCATCCAGATAGTTAATGCGCGAATAGGGACTCATTGCCGTTAAGACTTGTTGGCCATAGCTGCGATGTAAGACCCGATTATCGAATAGAGCCACGATGCCTTGATGACGTCTGATGGGTGCGATCGCAGCCTGTAGCGTTCGCAAAGCCGTGGGTAATAAATAGAGACGGAACCAGTCTTGGCGATGCTGCTTATAGTAAGCCACCCGACCCGCGACCCGCGGATCTTCCAAGGAAGGGATAGGTAGAGTCGCCACAACCAGCAGGGCAGGAATGGGCAGGGTGGCCTGATGCTGTAACCAATAGTCCCAACCTGTAATCAGAATTGTTTCTGCGTCCAGATCTGACGTTTCCATCTGCACCCGAGAGCCAAATTCAGATGCCATCGCTGTTGCCATTTGACGCTGCATCGGCGTGTCTTCGATAATAATGACCGTCGGTCCACCGGGCTGAGCATTAGCCACCATGAGTAGATGCAGCTGCTTAAGTAAGGCCCCTTGAAAAGCAGGGGTATTGGGCATGGGTAAGCCATCTGGCAGATACAGCTGCACCGCTTCTGCTTCCCGGTTGGCTCCAAATTGGACATAGGTCATGTCTTCGAGGCCCAATTGCTGGCGAAACAGCTTCGCCTCGGGTTCGAGATCAAAACTACTGCCCATCAGCACCACCGGCTGTCGCGACCATAGCCCCTGCAAACTGCGATTCACTTCATTGGGGGCACAGTGCAAAATAAAAGCACCGTTGGCGCGGTTCAGACCACTCCAAAGTAAATGATGGTCGGACCGATAGGCTTGCCAGAACTGCTGCCAATTCGGTGGACTAAGGGTCATATCATGAGCCAGAACCGCCAGATGCAGCTGGGCTAGGACATGACGCTCTTTCTGCTCAATCAGGGTGTGGCCATAGGGATTTTCAGGATGCTGAAAGAGAGCACGGGTCAGCTTGACACGAGTCTCTCGAATCAGCTCTAACAGCGGCGGATAACACCAAGTGAGTTGCTCCCAGTCTGGTGGGTGTAAGGACAGGGTGAGCTGCTGCTGAGCCCAACCTTCGATTTGGTCGGCATTATCAATCAGAGTGGGGATATCGGTGGGAAACTGATAGGTCTGGGTGAGATAGTCTCGGAACCACGCCTCGGGGGTCACTAGTAACACCCCTTTAAAGTGATCGCCGGGCCAGTGGTCAGAGGCCAAAATTGGCTTCTTAATCTGCATCCATTCGTGGAGATGGGGCATTTCAGCCCGGAGCAGTTGCTGTTGTGCAGCCAAAGGGGCCACTAAAATCACGGCTTCTCGCCAGATCATCAGAGGCGCCAAATAGCTGAGACGGTGGAGCCCCTGATGTTTAGCGGCAGCACTAATTTGGATGAGGGCACTCCGTCGCAATCGGAAGGCTCGGGCAACGAGGCGAGCAATGGTGAGGTGATGAGGCCATTGATCAGATCCCTGATCCCGCAAGAAAGCATGGAGTTGGCGGTGGACTTCGACCTCAATCACAATCAAAAATGAAATGACAATGCATGACTTTCATTCTGGCACAGTCTCTAGATTGTGCCGAACACCCGCCTTAAGCCTGCTGTAAAAAGGCCACTAATGCTTGCAGCTTCTCCCAAGCAGCACCGCTAGCCAGAATGGCTTTGGCTTGGGTCACCCCCTCACCATAGGTCTCTACAGCATGACCGACAAATAAGGCTAATGCTGTATTCAAGGCCACAACATCCGTTTGGGCGGCTGTGCCTTTGCCTTGGAGCACCGCCTGCAAAATTTCGGCATTTTCGTCCACGCCACCCCCTTGTAGGGCTGTCAGGGGCGCTGCAGTCAGCCCTAATTCCGCAGGCTCCAAAATATCTTGACTCACCTGCCGATCATCAACAACCGCAATATCGGTCAGATCGCCCAATCCGGCTTCATCCAAATTTTCTCGCCCATGCAAAACGACGGCTCTTTGCACACCCAAGGTCTTGAGCGCTGAGGCGAGGGGGTAAAGCAAGGCTGGATCGTATACGCCTAGCACTTGTCCTGTGGGTCGGAGGGGATTGACTAATGGCCCTAACAGATTAAAGATGGTGCGAACTTTCAGGGTTTTGCGCAGGGGCACCACTGCTTTCATGGCAGGGTGCCAACCGGGGGCAAACAAAAACGTAATCCCCACCTCTGCCACAGCAGCCTGAATTTTCTCCGGTGGAGCAGCCAGATTGATACCCAAGGCTTCTAAAACATCAGCGGATCCCACCCGGCTAGAGGCAGAACGATTGCCATGTTTAGCAACAGGGATTCCAGCAGCAGCAGCCGTAAAGGCCACGGCAGTGGAGATATTAAAGGTTGAAGCGCCATCTCCCCCAGTCCCACAGGTATCAATCAGGGGAGAAGGCATAACCACCTGTGACTCTACAGATTGCTGCAGCAGTACGGTCGCCATCCCCGATAACTCGTCCGCCGATACTCCTTTCGCCTGCAGTGCTGCCAAAATCGCTCCTGATACAACTGGAGGCACGGCATCTTGCAGCCAGCCTTCCATCAATTGAGAGGCTTCAATTTGGGTCAAGGACTGACCCTCTAGGAGTTGTTGTAGGAGTTGAGACCCATCCAGGGTCTCTGGCGCTAACGTCATAAAACTATCCTGAGGCGAGAGTGGTGAGAGCAGACCCCGTGACCCGGCAAATTCGCCAGTCGGGGAGAACGGTTGCTCCTAGTGTTTCATAGAATGCGATCGCAGATTCGTTCCAATCCAACACACTCCATTCCAAGCGACCATAATCCCGCTCTGTCACTAAGTTTGCTAAGCACTGCAGCAATGCTTTACCAATCCCTTGCCCCCGATGGCGCTCTTGCACATACAGATCTTCCAAGTACAAACCGGGCTGAGTTAAAAAAGTCGAGTAGCTTGTAAAGAACAGGGCATAGCCGATGATCTGCTGATCCCTTTCAGCCACTAGCGCCTCTATGTAAGGTCTATCACCAAATAAGTGATTCTCTAAAGCATCTACACTGCCAGTGACCGCATCTTCTAAATGCTCATACTGGGCAAGTTCTAGAATCAGCCCAAACAATGCTGAGACATCCCCCTTCTCAACGGCACGAATTGAAATAGTTACATTCGCCATTTCTATTCCTCAGCCGCCGTAACGGTATTGGTAGACGAAAAACGCTCCGAGATCGCAGCCGTCATAATATGCGAGAGCAGGCCAATGGGACCCACCAACACACATAGAACTAACGAGTGGCTCGTCCAGATGCCCGTACGCTGACCTTCCCAGTAAATCCAGCGTCCCACAAACAAATCCATCACCAAAAAATGAACCCAAGCCGCCGCCGCTATCTGCTCTTGGCCAAACAACTGGGCAACATCAGCCAGGGTAGGATTCGCTAAGACCTTTGCTGATTCGGGGGTTAGGGCGACAGCAAATAGAGTAGTGTACACAATCGCCAAGCCCACAAAGGGCAAATAAGACGTAAGAAGGCGACGGGTCCAATCCCACTGGGGCAGAATAATCATTAATGCCCAGAAGGGCAGCACAAATACGTTGGCAATCGTAAACCATTGAGAGATCGTCATCATCAAGACCGTTACTGCGACCATTTCCCCTATTGTCAACTGATTGGGGACTATCTGAGCAAGAAGTTCCTAGGGTTATGATCTAAGATGAATGAGTCTTGCGTCTATCACTATTGAACTTAGGGAACACCTATGCCACGCCGTCGTACGAAGACTTCTGGGTTACATCGTTGGTCACGACCACTGATTGGAGCCCTTGCTGTGTTGGGGGCTACGAATACAGGATATTTGACGGCCACCAAACTAGCAGGTGGAGAAGCAGCCTGCCCCACAAAAGGATGCGATCTCGTTCTGTCTAGCCAATATGCCACCGTCTTAGGTCAGCCCTTAGCGTTGTTTGGCCTGCTGGCGTATATTGCAATGGCTGTTTTTGCCCTGGCTCCGCTGGCCATCGGTGGCGACAACAAAGAGTTGCGAGCAACCGCTGAAAACATCACTTGGTTCCTTTTATTTATGGGATCCACAGCCATGATGTTTTTCAGTTGGTACCTGATGTACATCATGTACTCTAAGTTCGTGGTGCCCTTTGGCGCTGGCGCTATTTGCATCTATTGCATTGCCTCAGCGACTCTGGCCACCTTGATGTTCCTCCTCACCATTCTGGGACGGTCATGGGAGGATGTCGGTCAGCTTGTCTTTACAGGCATTATTGTTTCAGTGGTGACGTTAGTTGGCACTTTAGGCATCTACTCGCATATTGATAAGCCTGCAGCAGCCAATTCAGACACAGAGTACAAGATCACATCTGCAACGGACCAGGTATTCTTTACCATCACCGATTCCTCTGGAGAAGCTGAGCTAGAGTTAGCTAAACATCTCAAACAAACCGATGCCAAAATGTTTGGTGCCTTTTGGTGTCAACATTGTGCAGCTCAGAAAAAGCTGTTTGGTGTCCAAGCCATTTCTGAAATGCCATATGTTGAATGTGCACCGGAAGGTCCTAGCCCTCAAGTAGAGGTATGTAGTGAGGAATTAGGCAAAGCTAGCGAGAAGCTGCGACCCATTATTGGTCGAGATGCGGGGTTCCCAACATGGAAGATTGGCGATAACTACTATTCTGGACAGCAATCTTTAACAGACTTGGCAGAATATTCCGGTTACACCGGTCCCAAAGATTTCAAGAATGCACTGAAGTAATTTTCGTCGACTAGCTGTAGCGTTCTTCAGCCCAAGGCTCTCCGCGTCGGTGGTACCCGTTTTCTTCCCAAAATCCGAGCTGTTCGTGATCTAGAAACTCTAAACCGTTCAGCCACTTGCCACTCTTCCAGGCATAAAGGTGGGGAACAACCAATCGTAGCGGCCCACCATGATCAACGGGGAGCGTCTTTCCATCTAAGGTGTGGGCAAAGAAGGTTTGCTCCTGCAAAAAATCGTCGAGGGTTAGATTTGTGGTGTAGCCCCCATAACAATGCTGCATAACATGGGTAACGCCTGGCTGCAGCTCTATCCGCTGCATAAAATCAGATACAGAAAAACCAGCCCAGCTTACATTTAGCTTGGACCAGTGAGTCACACAATGAAAATCAGCGGTGAAGGTGGATTGAGGTAAGGCTAAGATATCGGACCAGACAAAGGTTTGTTCTTTAACAAGGCCCCAAACCTTAAACTGCCAATCTTCGAGGGTAATTTGCGGTGTTTCACCATAGGTCAGAACTGGAAACCGATTGGCTAAATGCTGACCTGGGGGAACGCGTTGCTTTTCGCTAGTGTTGGGTTTGCGAAAATATTTACCCACGCTCCTTACTCATCTTCGTCTTCGTCATCATCCTTAGTGGGATATTCAAAGCCTTTAGCTCGGCCTGTGAGAACAGATTTACCCGTAGACAGGGCTCTTTGAGCAGCTAAATTTGCTTTGCGGTTCCAATGGGCTCGACGAGAATCGCGCTTAGAATTGGATGTCTTTTTCTTGGGGACAGCCATGGGTATCGATTAGGTATAAAAATACAGCTTTGCCATCTTAGCACTGAACTCTTGAGTAAGAGCCAACCATGCTAGGAGACACAGGATAGAGATCGTCTCAAATAATCTCCAGAGTCAAATTTAGCGACTAGATGCCGAGAGTGGATATATGGTTGCTGAAGACCTTCGCCATTTAATTGGAATCCAGCTATTCCTCCCCGATCATTCAGTGACGGTCAGCATTGGTGTAGCCACCCTTCACCCAAAAGAAGATTGGATGACCTGGATGCAACGAAGCGATGATTATCTCTACCGTGCCAAATCAGCAGGGCGCAATCAAGTGATGTGCATGTGATCTCTCTTTCCAGGTATAACCAAAATATGAAACTGCTACGTCATCATCTAACCCGCATCAGTCTGGTTCTGGGACTGATTTTTGCCCTAGCTGTGGCTGCCCCTGCAGCCTTTGCCATGGGGGGTGACCCACCTCCTCTGGATCAACCTGCACCAACTTTCACATTACCCAGCAATACAGGGGATGGTGAGGTGTCGTTGTCAGACTATCGAGGTCAATGGGTCGTTTTATACTTCTACCCCCAAGACTTTACGCCGGGATGCACGGTCGAAGCCCAGCGTTTCCAGCAGGACCTACCCAAATATATAGAGCGCAACACGCAGGTCATTGGCGTTAGCGTTGATTCTGTAGACAGCCACGCTGAATTTTGTGATTCTGAAGGATTAAAATTTCCGTTATTAGCCGATGAAGATGGCAGTGTGAGTAAAGCCTATGGCTCCTGGATGAGCTACTTTTCCCTGCGGCACACGTATTTGATTGACCCGGAAGGGATCCTACGGCAACAGTACGTTAAGGTACGTCCCATCATTCATAGCGAAGAAGTGTTAGCTCGCTTAGACGAACTACAGGCTGCTAGCTAACACAAACCCCAGATAAGCAAAAAAAATGCCCCCGAAAGGGGGCATGTTTGTTGGAATGCACGTATTGGGTTGATGACGACCCAACGCGCTAATGAGGTTTAAAGGGTTTGCTTATCTCTGAAATAAAGATATCAACCAAAAGTGAAGATATCGCGAATGCCAAAGAAATAATTAATAGCCCTTCAATTTAGTAGGTCTCAACATGCCATCGTCCGGCTTTTTTGAGAGATTTGCGATACTCGATCCAGTCAACACCATGCTTCTCGGCAGCAACGGACATACCTTCATCAATGCCCCCTTCCATGCCTTTCAGGCCACAGATATAGGTATGGGTCTTCTCGTCCTGGATTAGCTCCCATAGGGCATCTGCCTGTTCAGCAATGCGATGTTGGATATACATCTTGCCGCCTTGAGCATTTTGCTGCTCACGACTAATGGCATAGGTGAGCTGGAATTGATCCGAGAATTGATTGGATAAGGCTTCTAGCTGCTCTTTATAGAGGATATTGGCGGTGTAGGGTACACCAAAAAACAGCCAGGCATTGCCTTTGTACTGATAGTCAGGGTGCTTTTCCTGGAACAACCGCCACAGATAGGCCCGAAATGGGGCGATGCCTGTGCCTGTAGCAATCATAATCACATTGGCTTCAGGATCATCCGGCAAGAGCATTTCTTTGCCCACTGGGCCTGTGATGTTAACAGGAGCACCAGGCTGGAGCTGGTTTAAATAGCTGGAGCAAACGCCGTATACTCGCTCGCCTGTCTCGGGATGATTATATTCCAATTGCCGAACGCACAAGGAGACGGTCTGATCATCTCCCTGATCACCATGGCGAGTGGAGGCAATCGAATAGAGCCGGAGCTTATGAGGACGGCCATTTTCATCCGTACCTTCTGGAATAATCCCCAGACTTTGACCTTCAAGGTAATGAAAATCACTTCCTTTGAGATCAAATGTGATGTGGCGGACAGACCCTTCACCATCGATTTGGACTAACTCGTCATTGGCAATGCAAGTGCTAACCAGAGGTTCTTTGGGACGATAGATATTGACGGGGATTTTAGCTTTCAACTGCATAGATATTGAATCTTAGGTTAGCGAATCTACACTTTAACGAGAAGTGCAAGATACATTTAGACTCCAATTACCCTAGGGGTATTCTTTGGATCCCATTGTCGCCATAAGTACAATTTCCAAGAGTCTTTAGATTTGTCAGGCAGTTGTTACAAGAATTTGAGCCGTTCTGTCTGAATTTTCAATGATGCTTATCTATCGGTTCAGACTTTGAAGGTGATCACCATGGTTATTTCTGGCTATTGGGTGAGCCATCATATAATCTAATTAGAGCCCTATTTGTCATTCTCTATATTGAGGTCTTGCCCAAGATAAAACTAATTTCTTAGGAAGAATAATCATATGGGGTGAGAAGCTTTTTTTGGATTTTTTATCTTCAATATAAAAGTGTCTTCTAACAATAAAGTCTTCGCCAAGATTTAGAAGTATATCAATATCATTGGCTTTATAAACATTAGATGCATTTGAGCAATTTCCTTCTACCTCCATATCCATAGCTTCGAGAATCAAACAACCCTCTTTATTGACTACAATTGAAGCTCTCTGAATATTGCCCCATCCAAATCTATTCATGACTATTTTAGGGAGTTCTGCAAATGAAGAGAAGAAAATGCTAATAAAGAAGAAAACAGAAAATCCTATAATAAACGCTTCAGTATACTTAACAATATTTTTCTTATCAAAACAAACAAAGGTTATTATTTTATTGCTGACAATCGCTACAAAATAAAAAAATATAAATATAGATATTAATTGATATTCGCTTTTGTTATAAAAAAATTGAATTTTTTCTTTTCCTACAATAACTATATAAACAACAGGCATAATTATCAGTATAAATGATGGGTATATGCTCGTCAAAATCAATCTCAAAGGATTGATTTTTAAGATTAATATTTTCACTAAATACTTAAAATGACTTTTTTTACTTGTTTTTCTAAAATCAACATCATGATTTATCTTTGAATTATTTTCACTTGAATACTTTCTATGATTTTTATCAGGATATAAAATACCTTTATTTTTTGCGAGCGTTAAAGCTATTCGAGAATTTTTAATGACATTATAAGGAATATATAAAGCTATGCAGAGCATTAAAATTGCAATAGATAAATACATCAAATTATATGCATTAATTACAAATTCATTGAATGATATGCTCGTTAAATAAGATACTGAAAACAATAAAAGCATTGCTGAAGTATTTAATCTAATAAATCCCTTTGGGCGTCTATCTCCTTCAGACAATAAAGACTTTGGGTACTTATTATTAAGAACTGTAGATAACCATAAAAGGCCAGGACTAACAAATACTATAGCAACCATGATTATTATAATCATGCTTACTATTGCTGCTGTAAATAGAAGTGATACTGAAGACTCCCAGCTTAAATTAGGCATATAGTTGATACTAAAAAAATAGATTACAAAAATAAATCCTCCTAACATCAATAAAAGGCCATAAGAAATCCCAAATAGCTTTAGCAGATCTCCTGGATTGAAGGATAAAAAATTAGAAAGATTATAGATTAATTCTTCAATAGCATTTGAATTTTTGTCATGGCTATTTTCTGGCTCTTGTGAATTCATAGCAATAAATTTTTTTCTATAAAACTATCTTTAGTCAGGAACCATTACTACAAATTATTGATAAATTTTGTGATTATAGATGTATAGAGGATGCCACCTCTCTTAAGATATAAAAATCCAGACAATCAAATAAATATAGCTACCAACCAATATTTCAATATGACCATTGACGCATAATATTTTCTTTTGAATGTAGCCAGCAAAATTTAATAATGTCCAGCCTAAAATACTTAAACACAAATAGCTAATTTTATATCCCAAATATGTGAGTATCAATAAAAATTTTCATAAGAATTTCGGTCTTTCTTCTTGCATTTGATTAAGCAAACTTTCTAAGGTTAGCCAGTCTGATTTTTCAATAATAATTGTTAGCTGTTCGAGACTTTGGCGGTATTGCTGGAGAGATCGCAACAATTCTTCCCGGTTATATTGGGCCATCATGCAGCCGAGTTCGGGGTTGCCTCCTCCCACACGGCTCGTATCGCGAAAACCAGAGCTGGCGAAAGACTGGGCTAATTGCAGAATCTCTGGATCGGCTTCACTCACACAAGCAGAAATCAAAGCCGCACTCGTCATTTTAGGCAGATGGGAAATCCAAGCCACCGCGCGATCATGCACCGTGGGAGAGCATTCATAAAGGTTGCAATCTAGCTTGTTCACCAGATCTTTCAGCGTCTGAATTACATCAGCTGGCGTCTCAGCCGTCGGGGTAAGAATGTAAGGATTGCCTGCAAACAGCTGGGACTGGGCTGCATGAATTCCGGTTTCTTCACTGCCTGCCATGGGATGACCACCAATAAAGCGAGGCCATAAGGGGGTTAAGCACTTCACCACCGACCCTTTGACAGAGCCCACATCCGTGAGAATGGCGTCTGGAGACAGATGGGGAATCAAACGAGTTGCGATCCCATCAATTACACTCACCGGGGTGCAAATAAACACCACATCCACAGGGGCAAGGGAGGCGAGGTCGGCACTGGCTGCATCGACTGCCCCGAGCTTGACTGCATCTTCACAGGTTTGGGGTTGGCGGCTGACGCCCAAAACGGGATATCCCAAGGCCCGGAAATCATAGGCTAAAGACCCACCAATTAAGCCGAGGCCAACGATACCAATTTTCATCCTGCCAAACTCATAAATTCTATACGGGGAATCAGAGGATCTTGGACCATGCCAATGCCCTGATATTGCCAGCGGTCCAGAATGCCACGAATTTGACTCTTACCGATGGACTCGACGCTAAACTTAGACGCCGCCGCTTGGGCATGGGTATTGAGGTAGCTGAGGGCATCATAATTTTCCGCAAACAGCAGCAGGTAGCGCTGGGGTGCCTCGGGGTCGGGCTGGGCTGCTAGATAATTGCCATCGGCCCGAGAACGGAGCGTGTAGTAGAGAACGGTGTTCATAGGCCTAGTTGAGGTTACTGAGCTTAATGCGTGGATCGACGACGGCTAAGAGAATATCCGCCAGTAAATTGCCCACAATCAACATCACCGCTCCCATCATCAAACCCGCCATTACCAGATACAGGTCTTGGGCCTGCACGGCTTTCAGCAAGAGCTGCCCTAACCCCGGCCAGTTAAAGAAGAATTCAGCGATAAAGGCACCCCCCAAAAGACTCGAAAATTCAAACCCTAACAGGGTAATCAGAGGATTAACGGCATTGCGGAGGGCATGGGTATAGAGCACCTTATTTTCCGGTAAGCCCTTAGCGCGGGCAGTTTGAATATAGTTTTGGCGCAGGACATCCAGCATATTGCCCCGAGTAATCCGCTGTAAGCCCGCAAATCCAGTGACGCTGAGGGCCAAAGTGGGGAGAATCATATGCCAGCCCACATCCAAAATTTTACCCAACCCGTTGAGATCCGCATGATCGATGCTGGTCATATCCCCCACGGGAAATAGGGGCGTACTCTGGGCCAGAAACAGCAGCAGTAAG
Organism: Acaryochloris marina S15; assembly: GCF_018336915.1. GTDB lineage: Bacteria > Cyanobacteriota > Cyanobacteriia > Thermosynechococcales > Thermosynechococcaceae > Acaryochloris > Acaryochloris marina_A. Next base: position 5,595,532 of record NZ_CP064923.1, read on the forward strand.
GCGGTAATAAAGCTGGGAAAGCCCTGACCGATATAGCTGAAGATACGGAGAATGCGATCGCTCCACTGATTCTGATTAACGGCTCCAATAATGCCCAAGGGAATGGCAATGCTCCAGTTAATCACCAGGGAGGCAAGGGCCAAAAGCAGGGTATTGGGAATGCGCTCCCAAATTAACGCCGTGACGGGACGCTGATAGCTAAAGCTTTCGCCAAAATCCCCTTGATAAATCTGTCCCCAGTGGCCTTTCCAAATTTGGGAGAAGTCAAAGGTAAAAATATTTTTCAGCCAGAGACCATACTGCTTGAGTAAGACCCGATCCTTCTGCCACACCTGCACGGATTGATCGGCATTGATCAGGACTAATCGTTCTCCGTTATCCGCAAACTGTAAACCTTTAAGAGGCCCTTGCTTGCCCTCCAAACTGCCCAAAGGCTGGTTATCTTTTTGGGACCAGAGGCGCACGGTTTTGCCGGCGTTGGTGACGAAGGTGGTCCGATCAGGGCTAAAAGCGGATGCAGTGATGGATTGGGAGCTCAGTTTATTTAAATCTTGAGTGTTCAGAGATTTGCCGTCTAAATTCCATTGTTGCCAGGTCTGATGATTAACGATGGTATTGAGTACCGGACCCTCTGGATTTTGATTAAATTGTAGGGCCGTAATGGCCCCTTTATGGGTCAGGGTTTGCTGGAGAGTGCCATTAGTTTTCCACAGGCGCGCCGTTTTATCCCCACTGCCGCTCGCCAAAAGACTACCGTCTGGACTATAGGCTAGCAATGAAATTGAGCCTTCATGACCAGTTAGGGTCTGGAGTGAATCCCCTTCAGTTTTCCACAGGCGAACCGTTTTATCCCCACTCCCGGAGGCGAAGGTTTTCCCATCACTGCTGAAGGCTAAACTCGTCACCGCACCTTTATGACCCTTCAGGGTATTCACCAGGGTGCCATCGGTTTTCCAGAGCTTAATCGTTTGGTCAGCACTGCCGGAAGCAATCAGCTCGCCATCAGCACTGAAAGCTAGAGCGGTAATCGAACCTTGATGTCCCTGGAGCGTTTTGAGGGCAGTTCCCTGGTCATCCCAAAGGGTAACGGTATTCGCACCCCCTGTAAGAATCTGGCTACCATCGGGCTTGATGGCGACGGCCGTAATATCCTTGGTAGAAAATGTGGTTACGGAACTGCGATCGCCCCAGGTATTGCCTAACCCAAATTCTTGGCGCAGTTCTTCTAGGCGCTCTTGGGACATTTGGGGATTATTTTTGAACTGATCGAGGTAGTCGCCAGGGGCTAGATCGACAATATAAAAGGTCAATAGCGATGCCAAAAGCAGGGTGATCAGACCTTGAAACACCCGCTTGATGGTGTACCCGAGGAGTTCGCTACCGATAATTAGTACTCCACTAAAACATTGATCAGACAGTCAGGGAGCTTTTGTCGCCCTGCCAAGCCCGTCAGCTCGATAATAAACCCAAATCCGACGAGGGTGCAGTTCAGGGGCTCCAGGAGTTGAGCTGTCGCTGCAGCCGTGCCTCCGGTTGCCAACAGATCATCCACCACTAATACTCGGCTACCTGGGGGACAGGCATCTTGGTGAATTTCGAGGCGATCGGTGCCGTACTCCAACTCATATTCCTGGGCATGGATGGCCGCAGGGAGTTTTCCGGGCTTGCGCACAGGCACAAAGCCAGCCCCCAACTGATAGGCCAAGGGCGCACCGAAAATAAAGCCTCGGGACTCAATCCCCACCACATAATCAATGGATTGATCCTTAAAATCCTCCGTCAGCCGATCGATGACGTAACGAAGGCCCTCGGGATTTTGCAATAAGGTCGTAATGTCCCGAAACAAAATGCCAGGCTTGGGAAAATCGGGAATATCGCGAATCAGTGATTTGAGATCCATAGGGGTTGTGATTTTGCGCAAGGTGAACAGGGGGGACGACCTTTTATCCTGATTAAAGGACAGGGGACGGTACGTCAGAAATCGTACACTAATGTGGTTGACAATCTGGATGGCTCCCGCTTATTCCCCCAATACCCTGGCAAATTAGGCTGGGTTGGGTGTGAACTTTTCGAGAAACGCATCGTCGAGGGGCTTTTTCGGGCAGTCTAGATCTGGATGCCAATGCTAAGGTTTCTTCAGCCGTTGATTAAAAATCTCTTCCGTATTCTTGTCGTAATGGAATCGTAATGCAAGCCGATAGCCCCACTGAACAATTCACTTCCCCTATTCTGAAGACTTTGCCAGACCCAGATGTCCCTGCCCAGGTCTGTCCGCGACGCACCCGGATTCAGCTCGATTTTGTATTGCTGGCCATCGAAGCATTGGACTTATATGCCTCGGAATTGATGTTGATGAGCTTGGAAGAACTTCAACTCCAAGATGTGATCGAAAATCGGGTGGACTTTTGGCAGTCTCGAAATACCAATCCCTTGCGGCGATCTCATCAGCGAGACTCCCTCAGCTTAGATAAGGCCAAAGCCTTAGTAGCCGTGGGGTGTCACATCGCTCGTCGGCAAACCGCCCAGGTGCGGCAGCTCCTCAATGTACAGCGACAGCTGGCAGCCAAACAGCTCACTCCTGACCACAGCGTACCCTTAGCCAATTATTTAGAACGATTTCGCCGTCATTTTCGCAGTCGCATGAACCCTAATCGTACGGCTATTGCGGCTTACAAAGAAAATGAGCGATTGGATGAGCTAGCCCTGAGCCTGCTGGAACAGGTGCTGTTTTGTACCGGGACAGCCGGAATGGAACGATTTTGGTCTAGTCTGTTTGATGGAGAAGTGGCTTAACCCCAATGACCATCCAACGCCCATTTATTCTGCCCAACTGTACCCTCAACCTCGAAGGCATCAGTAACTCATTCTCGGATGCCGTTTTAGGAGAATCCTTAGATGTGCTCCTGCGGCTAGAGTGCCAGTTTGGGGATTTAAAAAAACCCCTGATCGGTGGCTTAGATCTACTCAATAGCCTGATTCAAGCGACGAATCAATGTACCCAGTCCTGGATGAGTGGTGTTCCCCATCGTCGCCTGACCCAGCTCAACCAAGACGAGTCTGCGGTTCACCTATTACCTAAAGAAGAAGATGGGTTTGAACTGACGATTCCCACTGAGTTACTGAACGAAACGCCGAGCGATACCGACGGTCCCGTTCAAGTCGGCTTAACCACGCTACAGCTGTTTGATCTGGTTGAAGCCTTAGATCAACTCTTAGCTGATCAGCAAACCCTGCCCAATCTATCCCTGGCTGTGCGGCCTTTGTCTCGCGCAGAAGCGGCTTCAGGCCAAGGTCTGCAAAAATCAGCATCTGCCGTTGTGGGCGCAGCGAGTGTTGCGATCGCAGCTTCGATCTTCTATCTCCTGCCGGTCCCCCAAGCCAGCGCTCCGCCGAAGGATCCCCCCAAAGCCGAACCCACCAGCACGGAAACTCCGGCTCCAGGCACTCTTCCTGGCGTCCCGCCCATCCAGGTCTCGCCCTCTCCAGGAGAATCTCCTGGTGAATCTCCTAACCTAGAGAGTACGGAGGAATCGCCGAGTCCAGACGCTTCTCCAGAGCCAGAAGCATCCCCTTAACTTCTTTTCCTACCTATTAATTCAAATTGCACCTAAAAATTCGCGAGCGTCATGAACCGATCTGTCTGGGCAATCGCTACGGCTCTGTGGAGTATGGGGGGGCTCTCTGTAGCCGCCACACCCCGCCCGGTTGATCGCACGGTGAACTGCGACATTTTAGTTGTGGGAGGTGGTCTAGCAGGGGTGTCGACCACCTATGAAGCCTTACTGGCAGGGCGTCAGGTGTGCATGACGGAGCTGACAGACTGGTGGGGCGGTCAAATTTCTTCTCAGGGTACTTCGGCCTTAGATGAAACTGTAGGCCAGCGAACCCGCGGGATTTTCCCTAGGGGTTATGCCCAGTTTCGCGAAAAACTGATTAAGGTATCAGGACGCGATCGCCCCGGCGATTGCTGGGTCAGCCTGGTCTGTTTTTTACCCCAGCAGGGACATACCCTCCTGCTGGACATGCTGAAGGACGCAGAGTCAGAAGGTAAGGGCAAGCTCCATCTGTTTCCCAATACGGTGGTCAAGTCCCTAGCAACCAATCCTGACGGTCATTTAATTACCTCAGTCCGAGGCATTCAGCATCAGCCTGCACCAGAGGCACCCCCTCTCAATACCTATCCCCTTTCTCAAACCCTGGCCGACCGCTACACCGAAGCAGATTCGGACCGCTTCACCAAAACAATTCTCCAATTCCAGCCACCTACCACAGGGAACTGGGTCGTAGTGGAGGCCACAGAGACGGGAGAGCTGCTGGCATTAGCCGACCTTCCCTATCGCTTAGGCATCGATCCACGGTCTCATCTAGAACCGTCATCCTCCAGTGACCGAGCCGATCCTTACTGCACCCAGGCCAGCACCTATACCTTTGCTATACAGGCCACCGCAACACCACCTGCCCATCAGCTACCGGCGTTTTACCCTGAATATGAACCCTTCTACAGTTTTGACAAGCCTCGCTTTGCCAAAACCCCAAATTTAGTCTTTAGCTATCGCCGCATTTTTAGTGTCCAACCGGGGACTGCAGATGAAGTGGTGAATGTAGACGATATCTCCATGCAGAACTGGGGTGGAGGGAATGACTACGGACCCGGCACCGCCCAAGACAACCTGATTCTGACCCGAGACCAGCTTCTGGCAGAAGGGCAGCTACAAGATTGGCAAGGGGGCTTACGGCTTGACAGTTTGCAGGGAGGCGAAGAACTCGCCCAGGGCTATTTCCATTGGCTGGTAGCGGGAACAACAGATTCTAAAGTGGCAGACCATCCCAAGCAGCCTTGGCCCAATCTGAAATATCTCCAGGGGCTAGATTCACCCATGGGCACCGCCCACGGTTTGTCCAAGTTTCCCTATATGCGGGAGAGTCGGCGCTTAATTGGCCGCTATAGCTATGGCTATCCTCAAGGCTTTGTGATTACGGAAACAGATGTCTCTAAACAGGATTTTCGACTGCCCTATTACCGCGACACCCTATCGGGACCGGACTATCGGAATTTAATCACTCGGATGGCGGGGTTAAAAACCCTGGACGTGATTTTGGATCGGGTGCCACTGGCAGAGGTGGAACTGCGAACCAGATCTCGTATCTACCCAGACAGTGTGGGCATTGGTCACTATCCCATTGATTTTCATCCCTGTATGCAGCTCAGTCCTCCCCAAGCTCCAGGGAACCAAGAACGGGAAGGGGAACGTCAGGGGGCAACGCAAACCTATCCCTACCAAATTCCCCTGCGGGCGATGGTTCCACCTCGGATCAATAATTTGCTGGTGACGGGGAAGAGTATTGCTACCAGTCACATTAGTGCAGCGACCTATCGGGTCCATAGTTTTGAATGGTCATCGGGGGCTGCGGCGGGAACGACAGCAGCGTTTGTGCTGGACCAGGGGGTATTGCCTTATCAGTTAGTGGAGAATTTGCCCCGTCGAAGTCCAAAGCTGGAGAAGCTGCAGGCAATTTTGAATCGGCATCAAAATCCGACGGCGTTTCCAGATATGTCGATTTTTAATCTGAACTGGAAGAACTGGTGAGAACTGGGCTTCGACTCCGCTCAGCCCTCGACTTATGCTGGATGATACCAAGCGCTACCAAGAGCAACAGGTTGCAAAGACTCTTCAAACTCTCAAGGAGCGAGAACGATGAAACATAAATATCGCGTCAACATAGTTTGGTCCGAGCCAGATGAATGTTATTTGGTAGAACTCCCCGAATTTGCCCATGAGCTACAGCGCTATTTCACCCATGGCAATACTTACACTGAAGCGGTTACTAACGCCCAAGAGGTCTTAGAAATGTTCATTGAACTGCCATTGACACAAAAGACAAGTACACTGGGATAGAACACTTTATTTGCATTAAATTTGATGCAATAAATGTCATGTTTAATCTTGCCCGTGATATTAATTCCCTCTCCAATTTCAAGCGCAATACCCAAGTATTTGTGCAGCAACTCAAGGAAAGCGGTTCTCCGGTGGTGTTAACCGTCAATGGTGTTTCAGAGCTGGTGGTGCAAAGTGCTGAATCTTATCAAGCCTTATTGGAGCGCCTTGAGCATTTAGAGGCAGTCCAAGGGATTCAGGAAGGACTTGAAGAATTTGACCAAGGTAAGGGACAGCCTGCAACAGAAGCACTGACAGAATTACGCACTAGGCTTAATTCTGAGCTATCCCAATGACCTATCAGGTTATTGTTCAGTCAAGGGCCTTACGAGATATTGAAGAAATTTTTCGCTGGCTTGCTGACCAGATGGGTCCTGACGCAGCCAACAAATGGTATGACGAGTTACAATCCGCTATTGAATCGCTAGCAACATTCCCAAATCGTTGTCCCTTAGCACTGGAAGCCAAATCACTGAAGCGCGAAGTGCGTCAACTGATGGTGGGTAAGCGTAAACAGTTCCGGGTTCTGTTTATCGTCCAGAATAGTAGAGTTGCGGTTGTTCATGTACGGCATAGCCGCCGATCAAGACTCTCACCTGATGACAACATCCTCTAAAGCATGAACGGGCAGGTCACCTGAGGCGTATTGCCCAAGCTGTTTAAGATAAAAATAACAACCTTGGATCTGATTGAAGTGGCTGAATTTTCCTATTCAATCTCTACTGAGAAGGAGCAGCGAGTGATTTTGCCGAGTGTGTCCTGGCAGCAGTATGAGGGGTTGTTATCGACGCTAGAGGATTATCCTGGGCTGCGTTTACTGTATTTGCAGGGAAATTTAGAAATTTTTCTGCCTTCGCCTGAACATGAAATGCTGAAAAAGGTGATTGCCCGGCTGCTGGAGCGGTATGCAGAGGAGATGAATATTCCATTGCATGGGTATGGATCAACGACGTTTCGTCTAGAAGCTAAGGCAAGAGGGCTAGAGCCAGATGAATGCTACTGTGTGCAGTCATTGAAGGATTTACCTGATTTTGCACTTGAGGTGAATTTAACGAGTGGCGGGGTGGATAAGCTAGCGATTTATCAAGGATTGGAGGTGCCAGAGGTTTTAATTTGGGAGGACAAAAAGCTTCAGCTTTTTGATTTGCGTGAAGGGATAGAAGTTGTGACTCGTAGTCAGTTTTTTCCTGAGCTGAATTTTTCATTGTTGGCCCAGTTTGTGCGACCTCAGGACCAACCCACGACGGTGAAAGATTTTCTGGTAGCTATTCGCACTCAGGTTCAATAAAATCTTGTCCTAAACTAAGTCAAACTCTCCTCCAAGATTGGCATAGAAAAGATAGCGAATAATTTTATTTCATGAGATTAATAAATCATCTTCGATGAATTGCAGGAATTTCTCTGAAAAAATATTCTGCAACTTAGAATGAAATGCATTAGATAATTTTTCTCTTGATTGATGCCCTATCCTTATGCTCCTGAACCCTATATTTCTCGACCGCAGGCGGAGAATTTAGTAGATTTCTTTGGTGTCGCCTTAACTCAACCACAAGACCATCCTTTAGTATTTAACATTGCAGGGATGGCGGGTACGGGAAAAACCACTTTACTGAAGCATCTAATTAAAAAATTTGGTAACCAAGCAGAAATTATAGAGTTTTCATTCCGTAAAACGATTCAGGGCTTAACCACGGAAGTTTATCTAGATTTGATGCACCATCTATATGAACAAATCCCTGATTCATTGCGCAAGAAAACGGATCGCCAACCGAATTCATTTATGCGGTTATATTACCAATATTTCTCAACAGCTCAAAAACTGATAAATCAATCACCTGACAATAAAACACCAACTTCTGAAACAAATGCGAAGGAGGCTAAACAACTTCTAAAAGCTGCTGCAAGGGTGTTACCAATGGCGGCTTCATTATTTGGGATAGATCCAATTGCTACCGGAATAGGTACGGTTGCCACAATGGTAACTGATACAAATATTGATGCCACTGTTGATACTGGTGCAGCATTCTTAACTGGAAAGGAGCGGCTAGGTCAGTTGCTACAACAGCATCATGTGACTAAAAAAGATCAATCTTTGCAGCAGTTGATGCGAAATCCTGTGCAGAGGCTTACAAAAGCCTTTGTAGAGGATTTAATTGCTCAAGCCTCTCATAAGCCAATCATCATTTGTTTCGATACGTTTGAAAAGGCTCCCCTAGAAATTGATCGATGGCTGTGCCAATTTCTTTTGGGCCAGTCACAACTACAAAAACATCGTATTCGCATTGTCTTAGCAGGACAGCAGTGCCAGGGGCAGCGCAAGAAAAATGAAGCTGTAATATGCTTTGGAACTCCATTCTGTTAAAAGGGTTTCCCCATGGCTACAGGATTCAGCAAGCCTCCTTCCTCACCAGCTTCCACTGACTCATCCTCGTCACTCCTGCCTGCCAGTGATTGCGATCAGGCTTATCAACAATTGTCCGAGTGTTTTGAAGATTTGCCTGATCCACGTGGAGGCCAAGGTGTCCAGCATCCGTTTGTCAGCATCGTCGTGATTGGACTATTGGCAAGTTTAGGTGGCGCACAAGGGTGGGAAGACATTGAAACCTATGGTCTAAGCCATCAAGATTGGTTGTCGAGTTTTCTGAGGCTACCGTCCGGGATACCGACAGCAGACACCTATCGACGAGTGTTTGAGCGTATTTGCCCCTCCGCTTTTGAGCGGAGTTTCAATCACTGGTTGGATCAGGTAGTGACAACCCTCGGCGCTCAAGTGATACCGATTGACGGCAAACAACTCAGAGGTTCCTATGATCGCAATCAAGACCAATCCGCATTGCATCTGGTCAGTGCTTGGGCCAGTGAGTATCGGTTATTTCTAGGACAGGTCAAAGTTGCAGACAAGAGTAACGAAATTACCGCTATTCCAGCACTGCTAGAGCTATTAGACATTGCCGGGTGCATTATTACCATTGATGCAATGGGAACTCAGCACGAGATTGCCCGCCACATTCAAGCTAAAGAGGCTGACTATGTGCTGGCCCTCAAGGAGAATCATCCCACGCTGTTTGAGCAGGTTGAGCAATGGTTTGAAACGGCTGAAGCGAATGAGTTTAAGGGCATTGAGCACAGCTATGATGCCCGGGTGGAAGCAGGGCACCATCGTCGCGAGAAACGACAAGTTTGGGCCGTGTCCCTTCAACAGATGGGTCCTCTCTACAAGCAGGCGCAGTGGAAGGGCTTGCAAACCATCGTCAAGGTCGCTCGGACCCGCCACTTGTGGAACAAAACCACCTATGAGGTGATGTTTTATATCAGCTCTCTACCGCCAAATGCTCAGCAGTTGGGCAAAGCCATCCGCCAGCATTGGTCGATTGAGAACCAACTCCACTGGGTCTTAGATGTGACCTTTGGCGAAGATGCTAGCCGCATTCGCACAGGACATGCACCGGAAAACATGGCCATCCTGAGGCGCTGGAGCATCAACCTTCTCAATCAAGAAACGTCCTTTAAGAAAAGTACCCGTCAAAAACTAAAACGGGCGAGCATGGATGAAGCGTATATGCTCAAAGTTCTAGGCGCTTCTATTCCTTTACAGTCTAGCCTTTCAGAGGCTTGATTTTCTTGCGCTTACCCTGACAGCAGTGCCTAACTCAGAAAGAAGAGTGGCGAAAGTTAGAACAAGATGACAATCTCATTTCTGAGAAAACGCTTGAGAGGTTTAGTGATAAAGAAACTCAAGCTTATCTTCAGGAGATTCACTGGGCTGACACTGATGATATCCAGAAGATTCTCCAAATCACTGGGGGGTTACCTTATTATCTCAACTGGATTAGAAAGAAATTTCAACAGGGAGAAGAAATTGATCTATCTCAGGGGAATCAAGCAGTTTCTAATTTGTTATTTCAAGGAATAACCCAAGAGCAACGTATAGTTGTGCAACTCATCGCTTGTGGTCGTTGGTTTGATAAAACTCTTATCCGAGAGTTGCTGAGGGAAGGTACGCTACTGGATAGAACAGCTATTTCTAAAGATTTTGATTGGTTTGAATGGCTCAAACCACAACACTATGTTCAACTGATTCGCGGGAAATATAAATTTGATGATGTTGCCCGTGACGTGTTCCAAACACTATTGCAACAGGAAGATGAGATTCGTTTCCGCAACACTCATTTAGCCCTAGCACAGTATTATCAAAATCGAGCTGACCAAATTATGGTGCCAGATAGTTCTGAAGTTGATCGATACGATAATCCAGAGTGGTGTGAAGCGATAACTGAATATTTATATCATTTTCTCCTCTCGGAGCAAAATAATCGCCATGCCCAGTTTCTAAATCATTTGTTTGCTTCGCATTATCTGCATGCTTTTGATGTTGTGACAAATGTCTTTGTTGCCTTAACTTCCGAAGAATCATTACTATCAGCCACAACTCAGAAATGGTTCCAAGAAGATATAACAGGTTTTACAAATGGGACTATGGGGCTGACAGTAGCTCAACAAGAGTCTTTGCTGAGAAAAACAGAGATCTTCCAAACACATATTGAATCGCTCAAAAGGGAATATGAAAGAAAATATGAAATAGCTATTGAATTAGAAAGGTTCATGGAAATAGGTGTTGGAGTTCTGATAGATCAAATCGTAGCGGACTCCAAGAAGGCCTTCGATCTTTGTTTACAATATATGGCTCAAATGGAAGGAGTTGGGAAATATGCCTTCTTTCTGTACCGCTCCCATCTGCATTCAACTCCAACACAACTGAGTGACTTAAAGATGGCTAGAGATGAGGCTATAAAGCTCACCAGATCGACGCCTGCACACTTTAGTAGCGGTTTGTTTCTAGAAATAGGAGCACTTTACAATCGATTAGGATGCTATGAAGATGCAATCGCAAGTTTTGACAAAGCTATCCAATTTAAGCCAGAGAATGACCAAGCTTTGTATCTCAAAAGTGGGATACTGTTTATCTTAAAACGTTACGAAGAAGCGATCGCAAGCTTTGACCAAGTCCTCCAATTTAAGCCGGATCATCATGACGCCTGGTACGCTCGAGGAGTAGGGCTATGTCAAGTAAAACGTTTTGAAGATGCAATCCCAAGTTTTGACAAATCCCTCCAATTTAAGCCAAATAATGACCAAGCGTGGCAACTACGAGGGACTGCACTAGTGTTTTTAAAACGTTACGAAGAAGCGATCGCAAGCCTTGACAAAGCCCTCCAATTTAAGCCGGATTTAGATCAAGCTTGGTATGGCCGAGGAAGCGTACTGCAGGAATTAGGGCGCTACGAAGAGGCAATCACAAGCTATGACAAAGCGTTGGAACTGAAGCCCGAAGATCCCAATACTTTTTATAACAAAGCCTGCTGCTACGCCTTACAAGCCAACTCTGAAGCCGCAGTAAAAAACTTAAAGATTGCCATTTCCTTAGCCCTAGAAAAATATCGAGAAATGGCAAAAACTGACTCTGCTTTTGACCCTATTCGCGAAAACGCAGTCTTTCAATCTTTGCTAACTTCCTAGCCCTTGCCAAGAGGGGAACGTCGTACCCATTGTGCGAATACTCGCCTCACTGCTCTGGTTGCAAAACCTTCGAGTAAATCAAATCGCAGCGTTCTGTCTCAATACCCGTCGCAGGCAAATACCCACCACTCTCATACAGCTTCACCGCCTCCTTCAACACCGAAGCCGTCTCAATCCAAACTTCTCGAAAGCCCTGGGCCGCAATCTCCTGCTCCAACCGCTGCAATAACCAGCGTCCTAACCCCTTCCCTCGCACCTGGGGCAACAAATACATCTTGCGAATCTCTACCGTGCCTACCCCGCGATTCACCGGATAAAATGCTGCTGTTCCCACCACCTGCCCCTGCTGCTCCACCACCCAGAAGGCACCCCTGACCTGCAAATAGACCGTCTCCACTTCATAAACATCGCGATCCGCCCCGTCTGGCTCCCAGCCAATCCCATACTCCGCCAACACTGACCGAATCACCTCCGCTGCCACCTGCCGATCTTGAGGCTGCCAGGCGCGAATCACAAAATCACGAAATTGGTCCTGCATTAGCTGTGAATCCGGGGGTGAGGGTGGAGACTCGCTAGCAGCTCACTTTCCACCGTGGCCAACTCCTGCAGGCGAGCCGTCACCTCATCCACCTCAAAATAAGTCGTTGCCAAGACCCAATAAGCCCCATAGTGACGGGCTTCTGAGGCCATTAAACTGCGATAAAACTTGGCCAACTCCGGGTCTGGAAGATGCTGGGCCAGCAATCCCAACCGCTCATGACTTCGGGCTTCAATCAGTCCCGACACTAGCAGCATATCCAGCAAGCGCTCTGGCTCATCTCGGCGGACTTGAGCACTGAGCTTCGATCCATAGGGAGGGGCAGGCAACGGTGCCATCGGAATGTCTCGCCGATCCAACCATTGATTCACCAGCTCAAAATGCTCCAACTCTTCCCTGGCAATCGCTGTAAGCGTTCGTACCAACTGGGTATAGGACGGATAGCGAAACATCATATTGACCGCCACTCCTGCCGCCTTACGCTCGCAGTGGGAATGATCGAGTAAAATCGTGTCTAGATTTTGGAGAGCCTGGTCAATCCATTCTGGGCACGTTGGATGCTGCAGAAATTTGATTGTGGGTTGTACCCGCTCATTTGCAGGCGTATCAGTTGGCAGCGTCGCATCAATCATGGTGTTGGCATCGGATTTACCCTTCTTTACCTTAATCGCTCCTAGACAGCTTGCCTACCAGAGGATTTTGATTTTTACCCACAGGGGATCTAGAGTGTTGAGAACGCCTGCTGAGGGACTCATCAACATGAAGTGGATAATGCGATCGCAACTCTGGCACGCCCAAAATCCGTTCCATCGCCTATCGAAACGACTGCGCTTTATAGTGCTGAGTCTGCTGGTCTGCTTAAGCATCATCGGTGGCTATGTAGTCTGGGCACAACAGCCCGTCCGTTTATCGATGATGCTACAAGGGCAAGAAATTCCTAACTGGCAGCTGATTGTTGATGATTTCGAGGCCCAAAACCCCGACATCAAAATTGACCTGATTGAAGGCCCTAACGCCACTAATCTACGAGAGGACCTCTACACCACATCTTTTCTGCTGGGCGATTCCCCCTACGACTTGATCTACATGGATATCGTCTGGGCACCCAAATTTGCGGCGGCAGGATGGCTGCTCGACCTCTCTGATCGGATTACCGATGCAGAACTGGCTGAGTTTATGCAGGGAGACGTAGACGGGGGACGCTATGAAGAGGGCCTCTATCGCATGCCTTTCCGCTCCGATGGCGGCATGCTCTACTATCGCCAGGATTTACTCGATGCAGCAGGCTTTGATCCACCCAACTCCACCGCCGAACTGATTAAAATCTCCAAAGAACTGCAATCCCAGGGCAAAGCCCAATGGGGCTATGTCTGGCAGGGCAAGCAGTATGAAGGGGCTGCCGCTATGTTTGTGGAAATGTTAGAAGGCTTTGGCGGCTATTGGGTCAATCCCGAAACCAAAGAGGTGGGACTCGATAGTCCAGAAGCCATTGAATCCCTGAAATTTCTGCAAACCACCGTTGCCGATAAGATTTCTCCTCCCGGCACCACCGCCACCGACGAGGAAGTAGCTCGCCTGCAGTTCCAAAGTGGCAACGCAGTGTTTATGCGCAACTGGCCCTATGCTTGGAAGCTGGGCAACACCGAGCCGAGTTCCAAAATCCAAGGCAAGTTTGGCATTAAGCCCATGGTCCATGCAGCAGGCCTCGGGAGCGGCGCTTGTCAGGGGGGCTGGGGGGTCGGCATCTCGAAAACAACGCGTCATGCCGATGAAGCCTGGCGAGCCGTCGAATACTTCAGCAGCACGGAAGCCCAGCGTAAATTTATTTTGGCCTCTGGGTTTGTGCCGAGCCGTAAAGCGCTCTTTACCGATCCCACTCTAGTCAAAGAGTATGAGTACTTACCGGATTTGCAAAAAGTGATTGAAAGCTCTGTGTTGCGTCCTCCGATTGCCCAATATGCTCAGGCATCGGATATTTTGCAGCGATATCTCAGTGCCGCCTTAACCGGGCGACAAACACCGAGCGAAGCCATGCAAGCTGCTGCCCAAGAAACCCGACAGCTTTTGAAAACCTGATTCCCGCCTACTACAGGGTCAAGGCAACGCGAAACCCAATATCATTGACGCGATTGTTGGGAGTATAGCGACTGCGATTGGCGGCGCGACAATACCGGGGTTTGTTATACCAAGATCCGCCCCGGAGAACCCTTGGATCGTTTTCTTTAGTGGTTATCCAGGGGCTGCCGTCGATAGGGGCCCCATCATAGTTTTTATGCCAGCAGTCTAAGCACCATTCATAGACATTGCCATGCATGTCATACAACCCAAAGTTATTGGGAGAGAACCGTCCTACAGGCGTTGTCGATTCTCGATAGACGCCTTTGGGGCCCTGGCCATACACAAATTGCCCCTGATAGTTGGCCTGCTGAGAAGAGAGAGTAGGGCCATAGGAAAACGGGGTCGCTGTACCTGCCCGACAGGCATATTCCCATTCAGCTTCGCTGGGTAATCGATACTCACGACCGGCTTTTTGAGACAGGCGAGCACAAAACTCGATGGCTTCTCGCCAGGAGATTTGCTCGACGGGGTAGGTGGCTCCCTTAAATTTGGAGGGATCGTAATGGATATCTTGGGACACTTTCGGCAAAGCTGCAATCGCCCGCCACTGCAGTTGGGTAATTACAAACTTACCCATAAAAAACGGGGCAATCTTGACGGAATGGTACGGCCCTTCATGGGTATCCCGCTTCAGTTCATGGTTCGGGGAGCCCATCATAAACTGTCCCCCTGGAAGTGCCACCATTTCCAGCTTGACGCCATTACCCAGAGTTTCTTGAAAAAACTCTGCATCTCGCTGCCGACGTTGGGCGACTTCGCCTTTACTGTTAACGGTCACCACTTCAAACTGAAACGTTTTCAGCAATGGATGCTCTACTGAGAGGATCGTTTGGGGCGGAATGGGGACTGGCTTGTTATGGGGCTGGCTAGTCACCAGCTTAGTGGGAGCGACAGACAGCTGGGAAAAGGTCTTAGTGGGGGCTGACGATGGCAATTGGATCACATGTTGCGCTTGCAGGTCCGCGAGGACGGCGGCGGCAGAACCGTAGCGCTGGCGCAAATCATTTTGCAAAAGTTTATCCAAAATCGTCCGAAATCGCGAACTCAGAGGAATCTGAACATACTGCTGCCACTGACTGATCCAGCTATAGCCGTACTGCAAGAAAAAGGTATAGGGAACCTTATTGGTCATCAACTGAAAGCAAGACACCCCCAGACTAAACAGATCGCTGGCGGGGATGGACTTCCCTTCCTGCATTTGTTCTAAGGCTGCATAACCTTGGGAACCCAAAGTCGTGCCCGTTTTCATCAGCATCGACTCTGTAAAGCGTCGAGAAACCCCAAAATCGATTAGGACGAGTTTGCCATCATCATCCCGTCGCATGATGTTTTCGGGCTTCAGATCTCGGTGAATCACCCCCTGAACATGAATATCTCGCAAGACGGGCAAAATATTCAGGAGCAATTCACGAATTTTAGGTTCGCCAAACACGCCAGTGGTTTGGAGTTCTTTGAGCAGCGTATGGCCTTTGACAAATTCCTGAGCCAGGTAGAGATTGACTCCTTCTGTAAAGTAGGCATATAAGGTTGGAATCTGAGGATTTTGGCCTAGTTGCTGCAGTTGTTGGGCTTCTTGAGCAAATAGCTCCTCTGCACGCTGAACGGCCCAGGTACCTTGAGACTGATAAGCCAGCTGCTTGACCACACAGGGCTGATGGTGGTTGTGGGTATCTTCTGCCAAATAGATTTTGCCAAATCCGCCCCGGTCCAAGGGATGAAGAATCTTAAATCGATCGCTTAATAATGAAACTAAGCGCAGACCACATTGCTGACAATGCTTATGCGTGTCAGGATTTAGCGGCTTTTCACAATCTGGATTGAGGCAGCAGAGCATTATGGGATCAGCAAGGAAGGAGAAAAAGCCTTCTCTAGCCCACTTTAGCCTTGAATCATAAAAATTGAGAGGAGGGTCTTAATGTTTTTTATCTGACGACAAAAACAAATGACAAGGGGGCATCACGGGCGCAGACAATGCTGACTCGTAGTGGGTGGGGCAATGTCTACTATTCTAGAGGGAAGTCTGACCCACTAAACTGATTGCCGAGTATGCCTATGTCCAACCTCAAAACGGTTCGAGATCGGGAGAAACTGACGGGTTGGTTGCTGATTACCCCTGCTTTGCTCCTATTGCTGCTGGTCTTTGCCTATCCAATTGGTCGGGCTTTTTGGTTGAGTTTATTTACCAAAAACCTAGGCACAAACTTACAGCCTGTATTTACGGGTATCGGCAACTATAGCCGCATGATGGGCGACGGACGATTCTGGCAAAGTATTGGCAACACCACGATCTTTACTGCGATCGCAGTCAGTATCGAACTGATTTTGGGCATGGGGGTGGCCCTGGTTCTCAACCAGAGCTTTCGCGGTCGGGGACTGGCCAGAACCATTGCTATCTTGCCCTGGGCCTTACCCACTGCCCTAATTGGCTTGACCTGGACCTGGATTTTTAACGACCAGTACGGGGTGTTGAACGATATATTGCTGCGGCTACATCTGATCCCAGAAGCCATTAACTGGTTAGGGGATCCGACCCTGGCCTTGTTCGCCACCATCGCCGCCGATATTTGGAAAACCACCTCTTTCGTTGCCATTTTGCTGCTGGCGGGATTACAGTCCATCTCAGAAGATCTGTACGAAGCCCATGCCATTGATGGGGCATCGCCTTGGCAGAGCTTTCGTCAAATCACCCTGCCCCTGTTGATGCCGCAAATCTTGATTGCCGTCTTGTTCCGGTTTGCCCAGTCCTTTGGGGTCTTTGACCTGATTAAGGTAATGACGGAAGGGGGACCCGCTGGGGCTACGGAAATGGTGTCTATTTACATCTATGCCACGGTGATGCGCTACCTCGACTTTGGCTATGGAGCAGCGCTCGTAGTCGTCACCTTTTTAGTCTTGATTGTGGCCGTTGCTATCTCCACCTTTATCCTCTCCAAACTCCGCACCAATATCTCGGGAGCCCAATAACCCATGACGACCGACTCACCTTCCAAGCCGTCCGGCTCCCTTAAAGGGCTACTGTTAACGGGCTCCGTTATTTTGGTGGTCCTGTTTAGTTTGGCCCCAGTGCTGTGGCAGCTCTTGACCTCAATAAAGGTGAATGAGGATATTTCACAAGTTCCCAATATCTATATCCCTCTGCGGTATACCTTGGAGCACTATATAGAACTGCTCAGTCGTCGCCCCTTTGCCAGCTATCTGTTTAACAGCAGTTTAGTTGCGATTACCTCAACCTTTTTATGTTTAGGCATTGGCTCTCCCGCCGCCTATGCCCTAGCCCGCTTGCGATTACCCGGAGAGCAGATCCTCCTCTCCGCCGTCTTAATTGTCACCCTATTTCCCTACATTTTGCTGTTTCTCGGGCTCTTAGAGATTGTCCAAGTCTTGCACTTGGCGAATAACTATTTAGCCCTGATTATTCCTTACACCGCCATCAATTTACCCTTGACGATTCTGGTGATGCGTAGCTTCTTCCAACAGTTGCCCAGGGACCTAGAAGATGCCGCCAAAGTCGATGGCTACAATACGGTGCAAATGCTCTGGCAAATTGTTCTCCCTACTACATTGCCAGCCCTCGTGACGACTGGCATTCTGACCTTTATTTTTGCCTGGAATGAGTTCATTTTCGCCCTGACCTTTATTACCCGGGAAAGTATGAAAACCATTCCTGTAGCGGCGGCTCAAATTGGCGGATCATCTATCTTTGAGATCCCCTATGGTCCTATTGCTGCCGCCACCGTGTTAGGAACCATTCCCTTAGTACTGCTGGTTCTATTTTTCCAACGCAAAATTATTCAAGGGCTCACAGCCGGAGCCGTCAAAGGGTAATGGACTTAAAAGATTCGCAGCCTCCAATGACGGCAATATTTTTTTCATTATGCATAAGAAAATCTGATCGTAATTTCCGCTGAGATACTGCTAAAAAAAGGAGTAGTCCCCGGCTACCGCTATCTGATTTAATGCAAGAATTGAGGACTTTTTTGGGTGAACGTTTATGCGGTTTCGATTCTCCAATACGCTTCTGGTTATTGCCATGTTTGTCAGCGTGGTGACATGGAATGTCATTCAACCCGCCCAAGCGGTTACAGACATTCCATCTAGCACTCTCATTGCCCAAGCTGATGCCGGTGAAGGATTTACAGTGCCACCGCTTCCCTATAGCTACTTTGCACTGGAAAAGTACATCGACACCAAAACCATGAAAATCCATCATGATAAGCATCATGCTGGGTATGTCAACAATTTGAATGCTGCCATCGCCAAGCACCCCAACTTAGCGGGTAAATCTGTAGAAGATCTATTAAACAATCTCAATGCCGTGCCCGAAGATATTCGCACTGCGGTCCGCAATAATGGTGGCGGCCATGCTAATCACACCCTATTTTGGGCCAGCATGACACCGAATGCTGAAGGCAAACCAACAGGCCAACTCGCAGACGCCATTGAAGACAGCTTCGGCAGTTTTGTAGCCTTCCAATCTGAATTCAAAAAAGCGGGCTTAACTCGATTCGGTAGCGGCTGGGCTTGGCTGGTGCTAACAAAAGATGGCAAGCTAGACGTCACTAGTACTCCCAACCAAGACAGCCCCCTGTTAGAGGGCAATATCCCTCTGCTCGGCAATGACGTCTGGGAACATGCCTACTATCTGAAATATCAAAACCGCCGTGGTGACTATCTAGATGCTTGGTGGAATGTCGTTAATTGGGCAGAAGTAGACGCTCGCTATCAGGCGGCAACCTAAACCGTCTCTGGGCCATCTAGTTCATTGGGGTCCGTCGAAAAATGAATATGTCGAATTTTCCAGTCCTGTTGATCTCGCTCTAGGAAAAAAGTCGATCGCACTCCGGGTTGCGGCTGATTGCTGTATCTGACTTTGGCAATGACACAAGCCGCATCCTGGGTTTGGAAAACGTGCATTCCTTCTATTGATAACTCGACGATGGTACCCGTTAAAAAAAATTGGTGAATCTGCTGTAGGTGATGGTCTAAATCCGTTGAGTCACAACCTGCATGGTTATCGAAATAAGTGATTTTGCCATCGTCAACATACAGATTGCGCAGTGCTGCAAGGTTGCGATCGCAAAAGCACTGGTTATACCGCTGTAGGAACTGCTCAAATTCTTCTAAGTTGGTAGGGGGCATAGGTCTAGATTACGGAGATGCGATGGCCGTTGTTTGCTGTCCATAGGACATAGGCCGGTCGGAGACCATCACAAGTTTCACCCTATTGCACATCCAACAAATGAGCCATTGAATCCACTCATTGGGAGGCGAATATGACCCAGCTCACTCAGTGTGACAGTTCTCAGGACTATGACGTAATTGTAGTGGGTTCAGGGAATGGGGCTTGTGCTTTCCTGAGGCAATATCTCGCTGCTTCAACGAACGAAAAAATTTTGGTACTGGAGGAGGGAGACAACTTCTTCGAAACCAGCGATATTACCCACCAGCGGAACTGGACTCAATCCTTTGCGGAAGGGAATATCTTTAAGCTGCACAATGCTCACACGCCAGACAATCGACCTATTTTATCGGGCAGAGCCTGCACGATGGGTGGGGGCAGCTCCATCAACTACTCCATGATCTTTGAGTCTTCAGCTTGGTTGGTGCAGCACTTCGGCCATGATCAAGGTTACTGGGATACCCAAAAAGAAAAACTCGCAGTCTCATTTCAGCGCAGTGATCCAAAGCAAAGCCTCACTCCAGTTGCTATCCATGTGCGAACAGCTTTAGAAAGACGAGGGTTTGTCGTCAACGAAAAGACGGAAGGTAATATTCCCGTCTATTCAGATACCCAATCCAACCAAATTCATATTTTTCCCACACAGTTCAACGAATTTGGCCAGAGAATAGCCAGTGGCGTGTCCTTGCTGGATTGGCATACCCATGATCATCTAGATTTCATGTCTCGACATCGGGTGCTCAAACTCCACTTGACTGATGGTGATGGAGAGAAACAACGATGTCATGCAATCACAGTGCTGAATTTAGAAACTAAAGAAGCTATAACCCATGGTGTCGGAGCACAAACGAAGATCATCCTCTGTGCTGGAGCAGCCACACCCCAATTGCTATACGAACATCGGGCCAAGCTCCAGAATATGGAGATTGGCCAGCACGTCAACGATCACATTCTGCTGCCGTTTGGTATTTATTTACTGCATCAATCCTTGCAACCCACCCTGAAAGATCAATATATCTCGCTATTTGCAACGACAAAAATCAACCCTGATACAAAAGGGGAAGCAACGGTTTGTACCTTTGATTTCTTTGCCGGGAAGTTAGAGGTACTGCTGTATTTAATCTCTCATTTATTTTTGGCATTTTGGGTGCCCAATGGCATCAAGCGCTGGATGATTCAGAGTCCAAATGTGTTTAGTTTTCTCAAGTGGTTCAGCCGCTTGCTAGTCAGTATCTGGAACGCGGTGGATGATGTGCTGTGGTGCATTCTCAATCCCAAAAATATGGGAAAAAATGAGTGGAAGTTGATTTCTGCAATCGTGAAGTTCAATATTGCGCGGGAAGGATACTACACGCCCTCTGCTAGCCCACTGTTGTCTACACAAACAAACCATTCATCCTATGACATCATTCTTCGATGTTTTGAACAGAGCACTCCAGAGAAGGATCGAGACTTTAAAGTTGCAGAGAAGGCTATTACAGATCAACTCTGTCTGATGGAGAGATTGGGGACACCACCTCACCCGATCTTCCAATTTCTCATTCGGTTATTCACCAGAATGCCTTACAACAAAGACCAAGTGGAGCAATATATTCGCCATTACAGTCACAATGATCTATTGACAGAGCAGCATTTGTCAGGAGGCTGTATTTTCGGCAAGGCAATTGATATGGGACTAGAATCTCCCCAAGATACAGGTAAAGTCCTGGGGAGTCAGAATATCTATGTGGCCGATCTGTCTGCGGCCCCCCTCCCGAGGGTCAGTCCACAAATGACGGCCTATTTGATTGGGCATCATGTGGCTACACAGCTTTGCCGAGAACTTTAGGCGATTCAAGCTGCTTTAGCCATCATTTGATTGAAGATTGCGATCGCATCCTGGGGCGGAACTTCTTTCACTTGAGTGGCAAGGGTCCAGGCATAGCCAAAGGGGTCTGCGACAGTTGCCGTGCGATCCCCCCAGAACATATCTTCTGGCTCACTAACACTCGTCAGTCCAGCATCTATCGCCTGCTGATAGCTAGCATCTACATCAGGCAAATAGAGGTAAAAAGCCACCGGTGACTGAGGATCAGGGGCTTGTCGGGGCGAGCCTTCAAATTCATCACTCATAAACAAATGGGAATCTCCAATGGTTGCGGATACATGCATCACTGTGCCATCTGGAGTTTCAAGCAAAGCATCTACTACTAACCCAAAAGCCCGTTTATACAATTCAATAGCTGCTTTGGTATCGCGATACGTAGCATTCGGCGTCATCGTATGAAAACCGACAGGCTTGTAATCCATGGGACATTTCTCCAACACAAAGGTGAATATTTTATAGTACAAATGTACTTTTATAATATCAGGTCTTTTGCTCAGTGCATGTCATCTGAACAACAATCAAAAGGCCATTGGACGGCCAATATTGCTGCGTGCCTTGCAACACTAATCAGGCAAGATGATCAAGGTACAGTCTTTTGGAGCAGTTAGCTGCATTCATATGCCGACCGACAACCCTCTTTTGGTGGTCCAGAAATGACAGCCACTGCCTCCAAGCAAAAATGACCACACACCTCAAATCAGCTCAAATTATCTGCAGTAGCACACTATTTAAGCCTGATGGTCTTAGTGCTGCTCCATAGATCTTTAGCCACAGATCTTACTGAGGCACTTGTGGTGGCGATAGAGGAATCGAGGGTCCAGGATCAATAGAAGGTGGAGGAGGCGAAGCCGGAGCTGTAGGTTGTTTAGGTTTAGTTTGGGCCTGCCATTCCGTTAATGGTCGATCGATCGCACCCACAAAAGCAGTCGGGACAAGAATAACTTGTAAATTCTTACCCGAGTCTACTTCAGGATCTACCTGAGCATAAATAAAACTTTCCGTTGGATCTTGACCACCCAAAACTAGAGTGTGAGTTTGCTCATTTTTGAGAACGACCTTGACATTACCTGGAGATTTCTCAAAACCAAATTCTTTTTGGCGCGTAGGTTCTACAGATAAGGTTCTAGGACTCTTGGCCGTGGCCAGGAGGTTGAGCAAAAAGGCAATCGCTGCTTCATCAGCCGGCTTATCTTGGGGCTTCTTCATTCGCCACGTATGGGGGAAACTCTGTTTCGACCGCTCAAACACCAGCGTTAGTTTAGGCGTCTTGACCGTTAAAGCGGCAACCTGATCTTCATTGAACTGAAATAGTTTGAGGACCTGCTCTTGCTGCTCTGTAATTTCTTCTGGGGTATCTTGAGAGCTGATCCACAGAAATACACCCGCTCCGCCGACAATAGCAGTACTGAGCAAAATCATCGTTGTAGATTTAAGCTTCATCCCTTTATTCACAGTCAAAATTGGTTTGTTTTCCTCTTTTTCTTATCTTCGTTGCCACCATAGAGCTGCCGCTGTCGCCAAGGCAGTCAATGGCAATAGCACAATCCCAAACACACTCAGCAACATCCTCATTTGGTCAGAAATGTCTAGGGTTCTTTGAATCACGCGCTTAGGACGAATAGACAATGTCGGATCATCGCCATCCATAATCAGCCAGGACACCGCATTCACGAAAATATCGCGATTCACAGTCTGCTCAAAGTAGGGGTCATCTTTGGCAAAATCAGAGTCTCCGATAATCACAACCCGAGCAGCCTCACCTTGAATTTCAGGTTGAAGAGATTCACCCGTTGGGGGGGGTACCGATTCCGTCGATAGGGGAGGGGTAGGTGCTAAGGACGGACTAGGAACAGATTCAGAATTAGGTGCAGTTGGAGAAGCGCTAGGAACAGCCTCACCTGTAGGAGACGCTGTTGGACTAGGGGAGGAGTTTGGACTAGGCGGAGAAAGGGAGGGTTTTGGTGGAGGCGAAGGCTTTTCTTTAGGAGCGGGTGGAGGGGCAGAAATAGACCGTTTAATCGCCACCCCAATGGTTAATGGACCTTTGCGATCGCGTCCTTGATCCAACTGAATTTGCTGGCCCGTCAGATCCGTTTCCGCCCATGACGCTTCACTCGTTTGCAAGAGTGGCGTCACTTGTTGACCGGGCTGTTCTTGTACATCCACCGCTTGGGCAAAGGGAAAGAAGGACAGCTTTTGGCTAAAGCTCTCGGTAATGGGATGCTCACCATAGGTCAAGGCAGCGGGCCAAGCCAAGCGGGCATGTTTTGGATCCACAATCAACCGACCATCCAATTTGGCACTCATGGCTTCCAGAATGGGCTTTAAGCCTACATCCACCTCAGGATCCAGCATCAAGAATAAATTGCCGCCCTTTTTGAGGAAATCACGAATTAAGGTCACTTCAGCTTCTAGCAACGGTAACTTTGGCCCAGCAATCACCAACACATCCGCATCATCTGGAATCTGTTGCTGTAGGGATAGATTCAAGGGTTCGACGGTAATTCCTTCCATTTTCAGCTGATTAACCGCCCCCGCCAAACTCTCTGTAAACCCCGATAAGGGTACTTCATTATGGCCTTGAATCATGTAAGCCGTGGCTTTTCGCTCATTCGTCAATAGTGCGATCGCAGGGGTTAACGTTACTTCTGATAACCCCGAAGACAGCAGCTTCATGCGCTGGTCATATACCAAGCTAATATCACCCAAATTACGAATGTTATGCTTGCGGGCTAAGCCGGGTTCCGCCTGGGGATCGATAAAGCGGAATTTGAATTTATTGGGCTGCTGTCGTTGGTATTCCTTCAGCAATAACTGATTCTGCAACACAATCTGACTTTGAGAATCCGAAGCAGACGGATCATTGCCAATAAAAACCAACACTTCCACGGGGTTGGGGAGGGCCGACAACACATTCAGAGTTTGGGGAGCGAGGGAGTAGGTTTTCTGTTCCGTGAAATCTGCCCGATAGGGGTACCGCACGACAATAAAGTTCACCAAGCCCAAAATCACCAGCACCGCTAGAGTTGCCACTAAGGCATTGGTACCCGATTGGGTCGATCGCCACTGCCACCATGGGTTGGAGGGCGATAGTCTTTGCCACCGCCACACCAAAGAGATACCCAACAGCACCACCCCACTCAGCATCACGCCCAGGGGTAGCGAAAACCACTGACCAGATACAAACCCAGCCGAGAAGCCAGCAACCATTAAGGCCACACTAAACCAGCTCAGGAAATTGATGACTTTAGAACCCACCCTTGTCACATCTGCCCTTCCATTCTCAAACTTCAACTCCCATTAGCCGCGATCTAGCGTCGCTGGAACCGCAATAAATCAATTGACTGGGCTGTGAGAAATAAGCCCAAGACAATGTAACTCACAAACAGAATCACGCTGCTCATATCCAAAACCCCTTGGGTTAAGGTGACGTAGTGTTTCACCAAAGACAACTGATCAAAAATAGCCACCCAAGGTTCTCCCCAGCGCTCTCCCAGCAAAAACAGCAGTGATAAGATCAAAATCAGGGCATAGGTGAGGATAATGGCCAAAATAGAGCTATCAGCCAGGGACGAAATAAACAGTCCCAAGGACAAAATGGCCGCCGCCAACAAAAAGAGTCCCAGATGGCCCACAACAAAAACTCCTGCGGTAATGGGCGGATCAGCATGGCTCAAAAACAAAATCTCCAGCACCCCCACCGGCAGCATCAAGGTCACAAATAGGGTCCACACGGCTAGGAGTTTTCCCAACGCCACAGCCCAATTCGTAATAGGAGAGGTAGCCAACAGCTCTAACGTCCGATGACGACGTTCTTCGGCATAGAGGCCCATGGATAAACTGGGCATCAGGAACATCACCAACCACCACATGCCGGACAAAAAGGATTTAAGGCTTTCTTGGGGCACATCCACCACCTGGCCAGCTGTTTTTTGGGCGGTCCATAGCTGGACTTCACTCACAAATAAACTACAGGCCAACAGCCAAAAGACTCCAGCAATCACATAGGCCAAGGAGGATTTAAAGTACCCCTGCAGTTCCTTGCGAAAGATAGCCATGACATTGTTAAAAATCAAAATCATGGCTTGTCCTCAGCATTAGATGGATCGGTCTCTTGCTCAGATGAATCAGGGCTATTCTCACTAACATCAGTCTTAGGCAGAGGCGGTTCAGACACATCTACCTCGGTTTCAACAGAAGTATCTAATTCTTCCTGTGTCGTGAGCTCTAAATAAATTTCTTCCAAACTAGTTCCTAACCGTCGCATCTCATACATGGCCACCCCGGCATGCACTAGGTTATGGGTCAGTTGCTGTCCCACTTGAGGATCCGGGTTACAGGTGACTCGGACTTTACGACGTTCTGAGGACTGAACTGGCGGTAACCATCGCCAAGTCAGTGCCCCTTCTAAGGACTGTAAACAGTGCTCAACACTATCTATGGTCCCCTGTACATCCAATTCGTAGATTAACTGGTCTGTTTGTTGAGCCTTCAGATCAGCCAGGGTACTCGTCGCCACTACTTTACCGTTGTTGATGATTGCCACGCGCTGGCAGGTCATATTGACTTCTGGCAAAATATGGGTCGATAAAATGACGGTTTTATCGGCGGCCAAGGATTTAATCAAATTACGCACGTCAATAATTTGGCGAGGATCCAGACCAATGGTGGGCTCATCCAAAATAATTGCTGGAGGATTATGGACAATCGCTTGGGCAATCCCCACCCGCTGACGAAAGCCCTTGGAGAGTTTATGAATGAGGGTCTTTTGTACTTCTTGCAAATTGCACTGTTCAATGGCCCACTGCACCCGCTGGGGGCGATCGCCTGCAGATAGTCCTTTCAGACGTCCCACAAAATGTAGATAGCCCTCCACTGTCATATTGGGATAGAGGGGTGGCACTTCTGGCAAGTAGCCAATCCGCTGTCGGACGGCCATGGGATGCTCATGAACTTCAAACCCCGCAACAGAAGCTGTGCCTTTGGTTGCGGGTAAATAACCTGCCAGAATACGCATGGTGGTGGTTTTCCCTGCACCATTGGGTCCCAGTAGCCCTAGAATCTCTCCAGGCTGGGCGACGAAGCTGACATCTTGCAGGGCTGTTGTTGAGCCGTACACTTTACTGAGGTGTTCAACCTCAATCATGGCGTTTTTGCACTGAGTTACGATAATCGAAATTCCCCCACCAACCTAGCTTATCGCCCGTTTGCATTCCCTGACACTCCTCAGTGTGACCCAGGCAATATTCTTTCGTTCCCAGATTATGCAAAATACCCATCAGCCCATCTGGCAACTTTCCCAAGGTCATCTCAATCTGTTGGAATCTTGTCCCCGTAAGTTTCAGCATCGCTATCTGGATCGGCTTGACACATCCGTAGGCATCGATGCCCATCCCCACCAGCAGCTCGGCTCCCAATTTCACCAACTGATGCAACAGCAGTCCTTGGGACTCCCCATTGAACCCTTGCTAGCTACAGATGATCGCTTGCAGGCGTGGTTCGAGGCTTTTCTACAGCATCCACCCCAGATGATCGAGGGAGCACAGGACAGTGAGCATCAGCGCTTGTACTGGCAAGATGGGTTTGTGCTGGTAGCTATTTACGATTTACTGATCCAAAATTCTAATCAGGCTCAAATTGTGGATTGGAAAACCTACGCCCTCCCCAAACAGGCCGATCGCCTGCGCAACCATTGGCAAACCCAGCTTTATCTTTATGTATTGGCAGAAACCAGTGAATATCAGCCTGACCAACTTTCTATGACCTACTGGTTTGCTGAAGCCTCGGCGCAATCCGATGGCAAAACCAATTTCCTAACCTTCCCCTACTCAGAAGCCCAGCACCAAAAAACCCAGCAATCTTTGACTGATCTACTAGCTAAGTTACGGCAGGAATTGACGGACTACGAAACGGGTGAGGCGATGCCACAAGTGGCTTTGAAAGATGGCAAATGCGTTTCCCCTAAGCACCAATGCGAGTTTGCGGAGCGATGCCAAAGACGACTGGAAGAAGAGGCAGCTATTGCGTTGCAGGAGTCATTAGCGGATATTGAGGCGATGCCAGAACTTCCTGTCGCGGATACTCTATCGGATTAGAGTCTTGCCAGTTGTGGATGGCGGGTTTACTCCGGCTTAAACCCATGCAAAGACATTCATTAGCAACCAGTTCTGAATTTGGGGCAGGTAATAGGCACAGAGGCCACCGGTAAGGACACCAAATAAATGGCCCTGCCAAGAGACACCTCGTTGTAATGGCAGAATACCCCAGAGGGTGCTGCCGTACAGTAAGCCGACTAGGATTGTGGTTGCGATCGCAACCAAGCTTTGCTCTACATAGCCATTGGTCAGCAAGAACCCCAGATAGCCAAACACCAATCCACTCGCCCCAATGTGATTCGATTTAGCCCCCGCGAACAGCCAGACGCCTAGACCTCCGATTAGCCACACTGCAGCGGTGACTATCACAAACACTTGGGTCGAGCGCACCAAGATCAGCCAGCCCAGCACCACGAGGGGCACGGTATTCATTGACAGATGACGAAGATTGCCATGGAGCAGCGGGGCCAGCAAAATTCCTCGCAAGCCCAGCCATCGGCGAGGCAAAATGCCAAATCGATTCAGCCAGCCTTTAAATATCAAAGTATCTGCAATCTCTAGAACCCAGAGCACGCTTATAAAACCGCCCAAAATGCGACCATGTAGTGCCCATTCTGGATAAGTCACGAAGGCATCGAAGTGCATAAACGTTTCAACCCAACCCTATTGATTCAGTGAGGGGGTTCAACAGACCCTCCAACAACCTAGCAATCCTTAGGAGAAACATCATGAAAAAGCAACTTTTACTGGCCTTAGCCCTGAGCGGTACCGTGACCGGAGCCATCACCACCCTGCAAGCGCCAGCCAAAGCCCAATCCCTCAATTGTGCTCAAGTTCAGAATCTAGGCACTCGCTACAACGATCAGTTACTGAATGCCGTCAATGGCAAAGTGGCCGGTAAAACCCATCGCATTAATAGACGCAAAAAGCTGCGGATTAATCGAGTAGATGCTGTGCAGTTTAATGGCTGTCGCATGAACGTCAGAGCCAATGTCACCCTCAAACGCAAGATTCGCCGGGATGCTCATGGCACAGTCAAAATGCGGGCTAGAGTGTCTTCTTTAGATTTGGCCCAACGGAAAATCTGCTACGACAGTGCCCGAGTGACCGATGTAAACCTCAGCCGTACCCTGGGCATTGGGGAAAGAGTCTACAAGTGGGTTGCCAATATCGTCCTCCCTAACCGTGGCTGTTACACCCTCCGTTAAGGAGAACACTATGCCGCAGGATAACTTCTCAAGAGTTGGCTCATTATCGAACAAGGCTAACTCTTGAAAGAAGGGGGTGACCAACGGTAACTGAGTATCTTTGACTCACTCAACTCTTCAGGCAGCACTTCTCTATAAATTAGAGTCAGATTTCAGTCGCTAGGGTAAAAGAAACTCAGGAATCTCCAAAACATGCCAATAGACCAGGCCAACAATGACGATGGTATAGAGGGTTGAACTGCCCAGTCCTATCCAGAGTTCTCGTTGCCAGGATCGGGGTTGTTCAGCCATCACCATATCCAAAGCGCCGGATTGCATCATCAATATCCCCAAAACATTAGAGAGCCAATATCCTGCAATGGTTGCTGGCAAAAAGGCATCAGGATAAGCCCAGCCCACGGCATAACCCAAGACATACGCAATGGGCAAATTGAAAAATAGATCGTTCCACCAAGACAGAGGCGAGAGCATATAGCCCACACCAATCAGCAGAGTATTTTTGACCGTCTTACCGTTGAACAGTTGGGTGAGAAAAGGCATAAAACAGATGAAACGCCGCTCAAATACGATATCAAATCAACTCAGACTGAGCTGAAACTTCACAGCCTGCCCCGTAGATGGGCTCACCCTAGATCCTGAGTTATGTGCGGAAGTCTCTTCAGTCCGCTCTAGACCTATAAAATCTTCTCTAGCAGTGAAAGCTAGATAATATGCAAAATCTGCGTCGTATCGATGCCAAAATCGAATATTAATGAGCAGAATGTTCACATAGAACAGCTACAGTAAGGCTCGGCATGGGATTTTAACCCCTGCAATAGGTATCGCACAGCACTTTCGGTTCAACACTCCTACCCAACGTCATATCTATTGCTCATGACTCTGACGCAATTTTTCTTACCGCACTAGAGCGTCGAGTTCATTCCATCTAGAGGATTCTAGGACAACTCATGAGCTATATCCATGTTCTACTAGAGTATTTAATCGGCCAGTTCCCCTGCTTGCAAGGGTGTCGATTGGTATACGATCCTGGCTCCAAAACACTTTACGTAGACTGTCAGCATCTCAACATTCACGAATTTATGGTGAAGGAAATAGAAACGATTTCCCTACTCGATATTGGGGTTGCCCATTTCATCATCACCGTCCCTAACGCAACCGATATTGTTCGAGACTAAAATTTCAGCGTCTTTGCCAAAACGTTTCAATCCAGCACCCCCCTAGGGGAAATGATCTACAGAAGATACCCCCAGAGGGTTTATTTGGACTGGATATTATGCGAGTGATTCAGTGTTTTGCTCCGCCAGGAAGCATAAGGCTTGAAATCTTAAAAATGTGAGCTGCTCATAGAACGGATTCAGCTTACACAGGGGCGGAATGCGCATCACCGGATGTCCAAACACTGCAATGGTTCGCGCAAACGGGCACTGGGCAGGTATAAATCGACAAAGCCAATTGGCTTGGCGACGATCATCAACATGAATCGTTTCCAGCCAGTGGCGTATGCCATCTAGAAGGTGGATATTGAATTTGATCACGACTGTAGGCTCCTGGTCACAGAGCAACAATGGTTACTTCTGTGAAAATTGAGAATAAATAATGAGGCTTGGTATTGGCCTGAAGCGTTTTGCTCAGAGAATAGCGTGACTGACTAATCGCTATCATCACGTTCGTTTGTTGCCACAGGAAATATTGCCACTCTTCATCCTATAATTAAGCCCAAAAAATTCAGTATTCGTCACTACAGAGTGCAAAAGAATTTTTTGTGACAGCATTGGCTCAGGTTTCTCTAGCCATGCTCAGGTGTACTGCCTTATGAGGGTATGACCACCTGTCTTGTACATGTAGATTCTGCATGAAATGCATGTAGCTCTTGCTAGCACACTGCCGTCTTGGTGTGTATAGATACGAAAGTCAAGGGAAATTCTCCGTAATCTGCCTAAATACCCTTCAAATGCAAGGCAATTGTTTTGGCAGTCGATGACTGCCAATCGGTAGATGGAGATTGAGCATTGATGACACAGACCCTAGCCAGTGGCCCAGACGAACAACATCCACTTTCGGTCCCGTCCACATCCCCTGAAGCGGTAGAAAAACGCGAACTGACCTACTCTCAATTGGTCATGTATGCCGCTCTCATTGGTGTATTTGGGGGACTGGTTGCCACAGCGTATTACTTTGTTTTAGAAACCCTGATGCATGGCGTTTGGCATACCATACCCGATCGGGTA
The DNA here is from genome assembly GCF_018336915.1 of Acaryochloris marina S15. Taxonomy (GTDB): domain Bacteria; phylum Cyanobacteriota; class Cyanobacteriia; order Thermosynechococcales; family Thermosynechococcaceae; genus Acaryochloris; species Acaryochloris marina_A. The sequence goes on from NZ_CP064923.1 coordinate 5,626,218, forward strand.
GTACCCTATTTTCCCAGTTGGCTCCCTCAAAAACACTACGTTTGGATTGCCTCTACCATCGGTGGCTTCTGCGTCGGGCTTGTTCTGTTCTTTATGGGCCTGCCAGGAGAGATGGCCCAAGTCGTCGATAAAATTCACAGCCCTGGCAAAATTGATATCCGCAAAACCCCAGCTATGATTATTGCGTCTTTGGTGGCAATTACCTCAGGGGGTAGTGCTGGGCCAGAAGCACCTTTGGTTCAGGTGAATGGTAGCTTTGGTAGCTGGCTGGGAGAAAAATTGCAGCTCACTACCACTTCGGTACGGGTGCTGACTTTTTGTGGCATGAGTGCAGCCTTGGGTGCTTTTTTTGGAGCGCCCATTGGTGCCGCCCTATTCGCTTTAGAAATTCCCCATCGTAAGGGTCTGGAATATTACGAAGCGATTGCCCCAGCCGTCGTTTCCGCGATTTTTTCCTTTGCTGTCTTTCGCATCAATACTGGCATGACCATCGGCGGTTTCTATCATTTCGAAACAGTGCCACCTTTAACACCCATCAACTTACTGGAAGGATTAGTGCTGGGAGTGATTGGTGCTGGTGTTGCAGTGATGTTTATCGGCATATTTCGCTTGGTGGGCCATTTGCTCGCTCCCCTAGAACATTCTCGAATTCTCTTAGCCACCCTGGGAGGTCTAACCATTGGTTTAATTGCCTTGGCCTTTCCCCAAACGCTATTTTTCAGCGAAGAGCAGATTCATACAGTGATTGAAACGGGCGCAACCTTAGGGATTAGCTTTTTGCTAATGATCGCAGTAGCCAAGATGTTTGCCATTAGCGTGACGCTCCATTCTGGCTTTTTAGGTGGATTTATTTTTCCTCTATTTTTCATTGGTGCAAATGTCGGTCTAGCGATTTCCCTGATGGTGCCTCAGGTTCATCCCACATTGGGCATGGTCTGCTTAATGGCTGCGGTGAATGTGGCGGTGACGAAAACTCCCGTGAGCACTAGCATTATTCTCAGTGTGTTGTCTGGTACGGCGATGCTGCCCGTCATTGTGATTGCTAGCTTTGTGAGCTTTTTACTGACAAGCCAAATTGCCATGATCAAAACCCAACGGTCCCGAGAGTTAGAAGGATTTCCAACACCTGCTCTGTCAACCTCTGAATTGACTCCTAGCTTGACGTCTAGTCCCGCATCTCTAGCAATCGAGTAGGGCTGCTCAAGCCTGCCATCCTATCGTTCTGACAAAATTTGGGAGTTCCAACCATTGCGTTAAGCAATATCCATTTCTGAACGACTCAGTCAAGCTTGGTCATAATGGTTGTATTCTCTCAAGTGGTTTATAACTAACCATTAGACACATAATGTCGGATTCCATTTTTGCGCTGTTTCTGGGATTTGGATTTATCTGGATCATGATGGGTGTGGGAGGTATGGTTTTGCTAATGAAGTCTCAAAACCAACCTCTCCGCTTTAACCGGGATGGCATACTCGTCTTCCTGCCCATTGTTTTAGTATTTCTGATTGCCCTCAGCTTTGGGGCAGTAGTATTAGCCAAAAGTGGCTAGAAAGTAGCATTCTTCCTGAAGGCATGACCTTGGTGTTACTCATGAAACGTCATATAGATGCTGTGATCTTTGACCTCGATCAAACGCTGCTGGATCGTGAACGGTCTTTACGAGACTTCATCAGTTGGCAATGTCACAGCATGCTAAGTCCATACCTTGAGAATAAATTGGATTTCATTGCTCGCTTTATCGAGCTAGATGCAAATGGCACCCTTTGGAAAGATAAAGTCTACGCTGCTCTCATTGATGAGTTCACTTTGACAGAGTGGTCTGTTAATGAGTTGCTGGGCGTCTATGAAACCTGTTTTTGTGCTTTTGCTGTTCCAAGAGAGGGGGGAATTGAGGCTATTCAACAACTCTCGAAGAAATACAAACTTGGTGTAATCTCCAATGAGATGTCACCCTTTCAGGAACGCAATTTCACAGCGTTGGGAATAGCATCATTATTCAAGAGCGTCATCATTTCCCAAGCAGTTGGCCTCCGCAAGCCAGACCCTAAAATCTTTCTGCTTGGGTGCCAAGAACTCGGGGTATCTCCGCAAAGAACGATTTACGTTGGAGACAATCCGATCTCGGATATCAACGGTGCAATCAACGCGGGCTTGCATACCATTTTTGTGACAACCGCCTTATACCCTGAGTGTAGAAGTGCCCATGGGATTTGTTCAGATCTAAGAAGCCTGCCATCTATTGTGGAAACGCTTGCCGGTTGAAGAATCGGGTAGAACGGTTACCAATACAGGTGTGGGTATGAGTTCTGTGCCAACTTAGAAGGTAGATTTCAACATGAAGTCAGCATTGATCTCAAGTTTGGCATCTGGTTTACTGCCGTCATAGAAATTGACATCTTGTGTACGGGCCATCCAACAAATTTTGAAGATATTGCTGGATTGAGACAATATCGACACGAGATTATCACGCAAAGGTTGATGTTCGTAATAGTAGAACAGCGCAGAGCATGCATCTTCGTCATCGTTTGATGTTCCAGGATGCTTGAACTTTTGTCCTACAAGCTTTGAGGCATCAAATTGGGCCAATTTGATGCCAAGCTCAGCACTGGGCCGGGCCGGGTATACCGATGTATCTGCATTGAAGTGAGCCCCCTCTTCTGTGGCTTCAATTTCAAACCAGAGTGTGAGATTGTCACTTTCTCTAACCGTGAATAAATGGGCAGATTCAATCGGAAATACTTCAGTACCGTTAAAACGAGTGATGGTTAACTGATTCATGTTCGTTCTGTAATCTTGACGACCTACTGAAAAGCCCAACTAAACCTGGGTAGAAAGAACACTCTAATCAAATAGATGTCTTGCTTCATCAAAAATTGGCAGTTCATTGAACCACTTCAAATTTGCGGCCAAACTATGAGGAACTTCAATATCGATACTTTTACTGTCCTGGCCAACTTCACATCTAATTCCCAAAAAGATTTTCTTCTCGGTTTTATCCTTCTTTTATCACTTTAGATAACTGAAAAATAGAATATTCTGAGTTTTTATGTTTCTGATGAGTGATGTCAAATTCAAGCTGTACTGGCTATATCCAGTCTATTCAGCAAACATTTCAGTCAAGATCGATAAGAGCATTTGCTGCTCATCTTGATTGATCTGACCTAGCTTTTTGACTAATCGTTTTTTATCAACTGTGCGAATTTTATCCAAAACAATTTGTCCATCTTTTCCCTGAAATTGGCAAGCAACACGCGTTGGATATTGCCTTCCTTTTGTGGTCATGGGAGCGATGATCACTGTGGCAATGTATTGGTTCATCTCGTTAGGAGAGATCACAATACACGGTCGCGTCTTCTGAATTTCACTCTCTACTGTCGGATCGAGGTTAACTAGAAACACATCAAAACGCTTGACTACCACTCCCATTCAGTATCATCCCAGTCGGTAGTGTTGACTTCATCTAAAAACACATCGTCATGATGTTGGGCCATGGAAGCAAAAGCTGCATCCCACCCAGCACGAGAACATTCAGCAGTACGAATGGTTAAGCAGTCTCCTTGCACGGTAATCTCAACCTCTCCATTGAGACCACTTTGCTCTAATAAAAGCTTGGGAATGCGAATACCCTGGGAGTTGCCAATTTTAACGATGCGGGTCCTAATAGCTGTATCCATCTTGGAATGCTTACAATCATCAACGTGATTACATTGTAGCTACCTAGAAAATTGCTGTCCAGTGACGTGCAAAACGGGCTAAGAGGAATTGGTTTGAGTGTAATCTCAGCTAAATCTACTCACCATTCTTGGAGTGCGATCGCAACTCCGTCTCGCACATCTTTTTCCACCGTATCGTCTTCTGCTAAAGCCTGGAGCTTAGTGTAGGCAAGCTCTGAAGAGATTTGTTTGAGGGCTGCGATCGCATGGAGTCTCACCCCCATATCCGCAATCCCTAATAGCCGTATCAATTCTGGTATCGCTGTCGTATCACCTAATTGCCCCAGGGCACTGGCAATCGTTTTATTTAAGGTCAGATCCGCACCGGGGTGATGATGCAAACAATAGATCAAAGCCTGAGTAGACACCCCTTGCAATTCTGGTTGGCGATGGAGGGTTAACGCTTTAATAATCGCTTCTGCTAGGGTCAAATTCTCATCATCAATCACCTGCAGGGCAGACGTTGTATGGGGCCAAAGCTTCTGTAAAAACCGCACAGACTGGTCATTACCAATCTGGCCCAGGGCCTGAATAATCGTTAGCTTGAAGGGGGCAGGGATATTGTCAGCACTAGCCGTCATCCGTAACGCCTGAGCAGCCGTATCAGTACCCAACCGTCCCAGGGCCAACGCCGCCCCTTGGCAGACTTGGACATCCACATCAGTGAGAAACGGCTGAATCAACGCCACCGGATCATGATCATGCTCATAGAAGAGGTGAGCACGATAACTAATACTTGCGATCGCAACTTGGCGAACCTGGGCACTTAAATCAGCTAATCCCTGGAGTAAGACTGGGATAATTTGTGGATCATGAAATCGGCCAAGCGTTTCGATCACCTGCAGGCGAACCGATGCATCTTCGTCAGCAACCGCCTTGATTAAGATCGGCACAATCACTGCATCTTGCATTTGCGACAACGCAGAGACCACCAGCCCCCGAGCAGGGGATGATTCCAGTAATGTGGCTAATGCATCTATAGATTGTGGGCCAATTTGGGCCAGCATTTGGGCGGCGATTTCAGCAACATCATCATCATCCGCTTCTTGCAATAGCTGCGTTAATGCCATCACGGCATCCGCATGATTAAACTCGCCTAAGATTCGGGCCACAAACCATTGCAGCTCAGGATCATCGGCGTTGTTCTGGAGAAGATCAACCAAAAACGTGATTGCTGGTTCTCCAAAGTCAGGAATTTGCTTAGCCGTTTCCCAACGAGATGCGAAATCTCCTTGTTCTAGCTTCGTTAAAACGGATATGAGTTCACTCACAGCGGTTGGTGATTGCATGCCACTGCTATTCTCTCCAAACTGATTAAACAATTTGTCGATAGATATGCAATTTCAGCATATCTGATTTGCAGAAACTACATATAGGCTATCACTTTCGTAACGACGGATACGAACGATCGCCATTGGAGTCGCTAAGTTAGTATCCCAATCGCAGAAATTGATGATGTTCAATTTTTGATTGGTAATGACGCGAGTTCAAAAGGATCAAACGTGAGTAATACCGCCCCAGCCGCGCCCAAAATGAATAAATTTGAGCGCTTCAAAGCGGAAAAAGATGGTTTGGCAATTCTGCCTGAACTGTCCCACTTTGCCCAGATCGGTTGGGAAGCCATGGATGACACCGACCTCACCCAACGCCTCAAATGGGTTGGATTATTCTTCCGCCCCGTCACCCCTGGCAAGTTCATGCTGCGGATGCGGATGCCCAACGGTATTCTCAGCGGCGGCCAAATGCGCGTCTTGGCTGAAGTGATTCAGCAGTATGGCGAAGATGGCTATGCCGATATTACCACTCGCCAAAATATCCAGTTGCGCGGTATTCACATCGAAGATATCCCCGATATTTTTAATCGATTCCAGCAGGCGGGTTTGACCAGCATGCAATCGGGAATGGACAACGTCCGCAACATTACCGGATCCCCCGTCGCTGGCCTGGATGCCAATGAACTGATTGATACCCGCGGTCTGGTCCGCAAAGTCCAGGACATGATCACCAATAACAGTCAGGGCAACCCCGCCTTCACCAATCTGCCTCGGAAATTCAACATTGCGATCGCAGGTGGTCGCGACAACTCCGTCCATGCCGAAATCAATGATATTGCCTTTGTTCCGGCTTACAAAGACGAAAAACTAGGCTTCAACGTTGTCGTCGGTGGCTTCTTTTCGGCTAAGCGCTGTGCCCCCGCTATTTCAATGAATGTTTGGGTCGATCACACCCAAGTAGTCGATATCAGCGAAGCCATTCTGATTGTTTACCGCGACAATGGTTCACGGGCCAATCGCCACCAATCTCGGATGATGTGGCTCATCGAAGAATGGGGCGTCGAACGCTTCCGAGCGGCTGTAGAAACCCAGATGGGTGTCACCCTCCAATCCGAAGCCGACAAAGATGAATTTGACTGGGACAAACGGGACCATATTGGCGTCCATGTCCAGCAACAACCTGGCTTGAACTTTGTGGGCATGCACGTCCCCGTGGGTCGTCTCTATGCCAACGATATGTTCGAGTTTGCCCGGATGGCCGAAGTCTACGGCAGTGGTGAAATTCGGCTCACCGTTGAGCAAAATGTCCTCATTCCCAATATTCCCGATTCTCGTCTTGACTCCTTTTTACAAGAGCCTTTGTTAGAGGTCTTCTCCATCAACCCCGATCCCCTCACACGGGCCTTGGTGTCCTGTACCGGCAGCCAGTTTTGTAAGTTTGCTCTGATAGAAACCAAAAACCAAGCCGTAGCGGTGATTAATGACCTAGCAGATGAGCTAGAAGTCCCTAAACCCGTGCGTTTTCACTGGACTGGATGCCCGAATTCCTGTGGTCAACCCCAAGTCGCAGATATTGGCTTAATGGGCACCAAAACCCGCAAGGATGGCAAGACCGTCGAAGCCGTGGACTTATTCATGGGAGGCAAAGTCGGTAAAGATGCCGTACTCGGTGAAAAAGTCCAGAAAGCCATTCCCTGTGACGAGCTCAGAGGCGTCTTAAAAGATATTCTCATTCAACAGTTTGACGCTCAACCCCGATCCACTCCCCGCCCATCCCAAGGGATGGCCGGACTTTCACGTCAACGCAGTTTGCACGGCACGGTGAGCCAGAACGGTTCTGCGCCCCCTGCTGCTGTCGTTCCGGCAGTAGCGCCTCCTGCACCAGTGGCTACACCCGCTTCGGCGGCCCAGCCCGCTGTGGTTCAGTTTGCAGCATCTGGCAAGGAGGTCAACTGTGATGACAGCCAATCCATATTAGAAATTGCGGAGGCTGCCGGAGTTGAGATTGAAAGCAGTTGCCAGTCTGGCAGTTGTGGCACCTGCGTCGCCAAGCTCGTTGAGGGTGAATTCCGATACGAAGCCGATCCAGACGGCTTAGGAGAAGATGATGCCGCATCAGGGCATATCTTGACCTGTATTGCCTACCCAGTCGGCAAAGTAGTCTTGGATGCCTAGTTTAAGTTTGTTTTTGGCTTATCGCGTCGTTTTTAGCTGATTTAGTTTTTTCATTCCTGTTTTGGAGAAGAATGCATGTTGACAGAAATGTGGTCGTTTAAGGGCCGCTACAAAATCCTACACATGACTTGGTTTGCGTTTTTCCTGTCCTTCGTGGTCTGGTTTAACTTCCCACCTTTTGCTACCACGATTGGCCAAGAATTTGGGCTCACAAAGCCACAGCTTGGAACCATTGGTCTATGTAATGTTGCCCTCACGGTCCCTGCCCGCATCATCATTGGCATGGTGTTAGACCGTTATGGACCGCGTTTGACCTACTCTCTGCTGTTAATGTATGCAGCCATTCCTTGTTTAATTTTTGCTACCGCCCAAGGCTTTACTCAATTGGTGATTGGCCGATTGCTCATGGGTATTGTGGGGGCAGGATTTGTGATTGGCATCCGCATGACTGCCGAGTGGTTTCCCCCCAAAGAAGTGGGAACAGCAGAAGGCATTTATGGAGGATGGGGTAACTTTGGTTCTGCCTTCTCCGCCTTTACCATGGTTCTGGTTGCAACTGCCTTAAGCTTCATTCCAGGTGCTTTCAACTTTGGCGAAGCTCAAACCTTTACTGTTTTGGGTTTATCTTTCTCTAGCTCAGTGTTGAACTGGAGAGCAGCCATTGGCGGCTCGGGTATCATCGCTGCGATTTATGGCTTCATCTACTATGCCAATGTCCAAAATACCCCTCCTGGAAAAGTTTATCAACGTCCTAAAAGTGCTCGAGGTCTAGAAGTCACTTCTGTCAGAGACTTCTACTTCCTGATGGTGATGAACATTCCTTTAACTGCCATTTTGATGGTACTGGCTTGGCGATTAAATAAAGTCAATTTCTTGACCCCATCCGCCATGTACATTACCTGGGTAGCTCTCTTTGGTCTCTATGCTTTCCAGTCTTACAACTGCTGGAGTGCCAATAAAGACTTGCTCTCAGGCCGGAAGCGCTATGCTCCTGAAGACCGCTATAAGTTTAAGCAAGTTGCCATCTTAGAACTGACTTACATTGTTAATTTTGGTTCTGAACTAGCTGTTGTAACTATGCTCCCTGCTTTCTTTGAAGGAACCTTTGGCCTCGACAAAGCCATGGCCGGTATTATTGCTTCTAGCTATGCCTTTATGAACCTGGTTTCCCGACCTGGTGGCGGTATTATCTCTGACAAAATGGGTAGCCGAAAGTGGACGATGGTTATTCTCACGGGCGGCATGGGCATTGGTTATCTACTCATGAGCCAAGTCACCAGCAATTGGTGGCTACCCGCAGCCGTACTATTGACAATGGCCTGTTCCTTCTTCGTCCAAGCCTCCGAAGGATCTACCTTCGCGATTGTGCCTTTAGTTAAGCGCAGAGTCACAGGTCAAATCGCTGGCAACGTCGGCGCTTACGGTAATGTTGGCGCTGTTGCCTACCTCACCACTCGCCTGCTATTCGTAGATGGAGCTGGTGCAACTCCCAATATGGCTGCTGTGAACTCTAGCTTTTTCCAGGTTCTAGGAACTACCGGTTTGATTGTCGCTTTCCTCTGTATCTTTTTCCTAGAAGAGCCTCAAGGCTCTTTTGCTGAAAGTCATGAAGGGGAAGAAACATCAACTAATAGCCCTGTAGGGATCAAATATCCAACTACTCCATAGATAGATATCCATCTTTAACGGATATCAAAATTCAGGTTACTCTTGGCAAAAACGAGAGATTTGTACAATCTACAAATCTCTCGTTTTTTGTTGGCAAAAATCTTGTTCATTCATTGAACTAAAGGCTGATAGTAACTCAATAGACTCATAATTTAGACATCAATTATTTTTAGAGAAAGATTGTTATCTTTACCTCAAGATTTATAAATATGTCCATTTTTATATGCGAAAAATGCATATAATTTGTGCGAATTATTCATATCTTTATCCTTATTTGTTCGAAGAGATACAAATCGGGATAGAGGTATTCATTACACTTAGCGGACGCTGAACTTAATTAATATTCTTCAAGTTCCGCTCAATAATTCGGTGTGAGGTTACTGAAACAACATGTCAAAACGTTTGTCCTGGTATCGGCTACTTTTTAATACCAGCGTTTTAGGAATTGCAATGGTCAATTGCATTCCTGCCCAAGCAGCACCCGAGACATCTAATCTTGATGTTACGGCTGAACAATTGGACATCGCTCCCAGTGAGGAAGTCATCCCTACAACACTACCGTCTGTAGATGAGGCCCTGGAACTCGCGCAAGCAGTGGAAACACCCACTCTAGCCAGTCCCCCTACTTCTATTGCAGACATCGCTGGCAATCAAAACGATCCGTATTTTCCTTCGGATCCGAGTTTGCATGCCTCTGACGCCTCTCTTGGTCAGGTAACGTCTGTCTCCCAACTGTCTGATGTACAGCCTGATGACTGGGCTTTCCAAGCCATTCAGTCTTTGGTGGAACGCTATGGATGTGTGGCTGGTTACCCCAACGGTACATTTCGTCCCAGTCGAGCCATGTCGCGACGTGAAGCTGCGGCGTTGGTCAATGCTTGCTTAGATAACTTGAGCAATCGGTTTGCCACGAAAGAAGATTTGGATGCCCTCAAAGCGTTGCAAGATGAATTTGCCGCTGAACTCGCTACCCTTAGAGGCCGCGTCGATGGTTTAGAAGCGAGAGTCGCAACCGTAGAATCCCAACAATTCTCTACCACCACTAAATTAAACGGGGAAGCTATTTTTGCTTTCAGTGGTGTTGCTGGCGATAACGCCACTACTGGTGCTGATATTAGTGGGCGAGTCTCTCTAAACCAGAGAACCCGTTTAAATTTCATCACCAGCTTTACCGGTAAAGATCGGTTATATACCCGACTACAAACCTCTAATCGTCCTGTCAACTTTAGCGACGGTGCTATCCCTGGAATTATTGACAATACAGGGACTCTGCAAACTCGGGTTGCCTTTGACACCGGCAACACCAACAACAGCGTTATCCTCGATCGCTTAGACTACAAATTCCCCATTGGTGACAAACTCAATGTTACGGTCTTTGCCAATGCGGCCTTCCACCATTACTACGCCACCACCGTCAACCCTTACTTTGAAGGATTTGGTGGTGGTAAAGGTGCCCTCTCATTCTTTGGTGAGCGCAACCCCATCTATCGAATTGGTACGGTTGCTATTCCCAATGTTGCGGGCGTCGGCACCTCTTACATGTTCAACAAAGAAAATGATTTTCGCCTTGACTTAGGCTACTTAGCGGGTCGTGCTAACCAAGCAACAACCACGGCCTTGGCCAATGGCGAAAATGAAGGTGGGTTATTTGGTGGGACCTATAGCGCTTTAGCTCAACTCAGCATTAAACCCACAGAAGGGTCTCAGGTTGGCTTAACCTATGTCCGTAATGAAGCCCCTGATGGCTTAATGAGGTTTGGCACAGGAACCGTCTTTTCCAATAATCCTTTTGGCGGTGCTAATAATATTACTGGTGATTCCTTCGGCTTTGAAGGAACCCTCAAATTAGCAGATTGGGTCGCTGTAGGCGGTTGGTTTGGCTATACGATTGCCCGCGAAGACAATACCACCAATAAAGCAGACATTATCAATGCTGCCATTAACTTTGCCTTTCCTGATCTCGGGATGGAAGGAGCCACCGGTGGCTTAATTGTTGGAGTACCGCCAACAGTAATTAATAATGATGTCGCTGCTAGGGAGAACCCCGATCAAACCTTCCATTTGGAAGCTTTATATTCCTTCCCTGTTAATGACTTCATCACCATTACGCCTGGCGTGATTTATCTCATTAATCCTGAAGGCAACTCCGCCAACAGTGACATCTTAGTTGGTGTCATTCGGACGACATTTAAGTTCTAAACGCCTCCTCAGAATAGATAGAAGTTGATGACCTAGGGAACGAAAAATTTTCGTTCCCTAATTTTTTTACCTTCTCTAATTTTTGGGATAGTTTTTCTAACTCCACAACACGGTCTCCAGGCTTGAAGATCGATCACATGGGCTTTATTGCAAAATTAGTGCATTTACAGGGGCATGATTAAAGTGCATACAAACAATGTTGAGAACGCATTACGCAGATCAGGAACCGTAGCTAATCTTACAATTTTTGCCTGAAATGTTGATGATAATGATGTTGGATTGCTATTTCAATTTTTTTCTCTGATCCTTGATTAATACAAAACAGTTATGACTGAACCTGTCAAAACTTTATGTCCTTACTGTGGTGTGGGCTGTGGATTAGAAGTACTGCCTCCGGCTTTGCCAGGTAAGCCTGTCAATCGAGATAGCGCGGGAACCCCCATCTGGCGAGTGCGGGGCGATCAAGCCCACCCTTCCAGCAAGGGCCAAGTTTGTGTCAAAGGAGCAACGGTTGCCGGCGCATTAGATAAAGATCGGCTGCGCTACCCGATGATGCGGGATTCTCTAGACCAACCGTTTCGGCAGGTCACATGGGACGAAGCTTTAGAGCGGGTGGTGAGTGAACTTAAAACCGTTCATGCCAACCAAGGTCCAGACGCCATTTGCATGTATGGCTCCGGGCAGTTTCAAACCGAAGATTATTACATCGCTCAAAAGTTATTGAAAGGTTGTCTAGGCACTAATAATTTTGATGCCAATTCTCGTCTTTGCATGTCTTCTGCAGTGGCAGGGTATATCCAAAGTTTTGGCTCTGATGGCCCACCTCCTTGCTATGACGACTTGGAGCTGACGGACTGTGCTTTTTTAATCGGGACTAATACAGCAGAATGTCATCCGATCGTTTTTAATCGGTTGCTCAAGCATCACAAGAAAAACCGCCACGTCAAAATGATTGTGGTTGACCCTAGACGTACCAAAACAGCAGAGAAAGCCGATCTGCATCTGGCCATTAAGCCTGGCACAGATATTAATTTGCTCAACGGCATTGCCCACTTGCTGATGCGTTGGGGGAAGTTTGACTCTCTTTTTATTGATGAATGTACTTCTGGTTTCGCCAGCTTTGCTAGTGTTATCAGTCAATATCCACCGGAATTAGTCGCCAGAGACTGTGGCATTCGTGTCGATGAACTCGAAAAAGCAGCCCAATACTGGAGCGAATCCCAGCGAGTGCTATCCCTGTGGTCCATGGGGGTCAATCAATCAACGGAAGGGACTGCCAAATGCCGCACCATCATTAATTTGCACTTGATGACGGGCACCATCGGTAAACCTGGTTCAGGCCCCTTTTCCTTAACCGGGCAGCCGAATGCCATGGGAGGCCGTGAAGCGGGTGGATTATCTCATATTCTGCCCGGGTACCGGGTCGTCAAGAATCCTCAGCATCGTCAGGATGTAGAAAAAGCTTGGCAACTACCAGAAGGTAGTATTTCTCCTCAGCCCGGTTTAACAGCTTGGGATATGATTCTAGGTCTAGAAAACCAAAGCGTCGGTTTTTTCTGGGTAGCTGCAACCAATCCCGCTGTTAGTATGCCAGATATTAAACGCACCAAAGCGGCGTTATTGAAATCTCGGTTTACGATCTGTCAGGATGCTTACTATCCCACAGAAATGGCCGATTATGCCCATGTGTTGCTACCGGCAGCCCAGTGGAGCGAGAAAACGGGCATCATGACGAATTCCGAACGCGTAGTCACCTATTGTCCTACTTTTCGAGAGCCCGTAGGAGAAGCCCGAGCTGATTGGGACATTTTTGCTGAAGTCGGACGTCGCTTAGGGTTTGAGCGGGAGTTTGCCTTTGCCAATTCTGCAGAGGTGTATACCGAGTTTGTGAAACTAACCCGCGATCGCATCTGCGATATGAGCGGCCTCAGCCATGATCTCCTGAAAAATGGCCCCATTCAATGGCCCTTTCCCGCCTGTGCTCTAGGCGATACCATCGATGCCACCGCAACCGGCAAACGACTCTATACCAATCATCGATTTCCCACAGAAGATGGCCGGGCCCGGTTCTCATCCTTTCATGCCAAAGGATTGGCTGAACCCCCCGACCCTGATTATCCTTTTGTACTAACGACGGGCCGCCTCTACGGTCATTGGCATACCCAAAGCCGCACGGGACGGATTGAGAAGGTGGCCGGGATGTATCCCAATCCCTTCGTTGAGATCCATCCTCGGGATGCCGCCCGTATTGGCATTCAGGAGGGGGAAGTATTGGAAGTGCGATCGCGTCGTGGCTTTGCTCGCGTTCCCACCAAAATTACCAAAGCCATTGCCCCTGGCACCGTCTTCATTCCCATGCATTGGGGAGCTTTATGGGCCAAACATGCTGAGGTGAATGCCTTAACCCATCCTGAAGCCTGTCCCATCTCTCTAGAACCAGAGCTGAAAGCCTGTGCCGTTCAGCTTATCCCCGCTAGCGCTTTACCTGCAGATTCTGAAGAAAATGCTGTGGAGCGACCTGCTGCATCCCTCGTCGCTCCTTCCCATTCTTAAAGCGATCTATAGCAATGGCCTGTATCTCGGCGACTAGAAGTCTGCCAGGAGAATTCCCTAAAATGACTGCCCTCAAAAAATCTTAGGGCAGTCATCTCAGCCCAGTCAGGCTTGGGGGAACCCAAAACTCCGATCAATTCAGACGGGTGATGCAACATCCTTCAGAGCTGCTTATCTATCTAGCCAGACAGACATGTGTTCTCGACGGAACTGATTGCTATGATCAGAACTACGGCTTGGCTTTTGGGAGGAAAATCTCGCAAAGTCAACCACTTACGGTTTGAACATTCAGCGTTGAAGGATATGGGTTGAGGATGAAGATTCAGGCAATTGATACAGTAGCTGCAGACTGGTCAGGCGATTATTTAGGCATTGGTTTTTTTGAAGATTCCACAACAATAGAGGCTTATTTAACTCAGCTAAACCAACCCCTCAGGGACGTCCTACAAGATCTAGTGAGTGAAACTGAATTTCAAGGCAAGGCTGGGGAACAGCCCTGGACCCGAATTGCAGGAAAAGGCTCTATCCGCAAAGTCATGCTCATTGGCCTTGGCTCCCAAGAAACGTTCACATTAGATAGTCTTCGCCAAGCCGCCGCCACCTTTGCCAAAGCAGCCCAAAAGCAAAAAGCGGCCTCTGCAGGCTTGCAGTTACCCCTTTGGAACGACGATGCTGCAGCCTCGACCCAAGCCACGGCAGAAGGCATTGAACTTGCGTTGCATCAAGATATTCGCTTTAAGTCTGATCCAGAAGCCCAAAAGTCTGGGGAATACCCTCACGACATCAACCTGTTAGGTTTGGCCAATCAAGCTGCCGCCATTGAGACAGCCCAGCAGATTTGTACAGGGGTCCTGCTGACCCGTGAACTCGTGGCAGCCCCAGCCAATGTCGTCACCCCCAGTGCTTTAGCAGAAACCGCAGCCCAAATCGCCGCCGACCACGGCCTGACCCTAGAGGTTTTAGAACGAGAAGAATGCGAAGCTCAGGGCATGGGAGCTTTTCTGGGTGTTTCTCTCGCTTCTGACTTGCCGCCCAAATTCATCCACCTGACCTACAAGCCCAGTGGCACCCCTCGCCGCAAGCTGGCAATTGTGGGTAAAGGCGTCACCTTTGACTCCGGCGGCCTCAATCTCAAGGTCGGGGGCAGCGGCATTGAAACTATGAAAATGGATATGGCGGGTTCTGGTGCTACTTTGGGAGCTGCCAAAGCGATTGGCCAACTAAAACCCGATGTTGAAGTTCATTTCATCGTCGCAGCTGCCGAAAACATGATTAGTGGTCATGCCCTCCGTCCCGGCGATATTTTGACGGCATCTAATGGCAAAACCATCGAGATCAACAATACAGATGCTGAAGGACGGCTCACCCTAGCCGATGCCTTGGTCTTTGCCGAAAAACAAGGCGTCGATGCCATCGTTGACTTGGCCACCTTGACCGGAGCCTGTATCGTCGCCTTAGGCCATGACATTGCCGGCATGTGGACCCCAGAAGACAGCTTGGCAGAAGAGCTGACCCAAGCATCTGACCAGGCAGGAGAGAAGTTTTGGCGAATGCCCCTAGAGGAAAAGTACTTTGAGGGACTAAAATCTCCCATCGCCGATATGAAAAACACGGGTCCTCGTCCTGGTGGCTCGATTACAGCCGCTTTATTCCTCAAACAATATATTGAGAAAACCCCTTGGGCGCACTTAGATGTGGCAGGCCCAGTCTGGACTGAGAAAGAAAATGGCTATCTCAATGTGGGTGCTACGGGTTTTGCCGTGCGAACCCTGGTCAATTGGGTAATGGGGTAATCAGTGGATTGTCCTATGGATTGATGCCTACTAAGGCAGCATCAATACCCGCCTGAAGCAGCATCCTGGACAGGTTTCATCAGCTGACGCATCCTAGATCTAAAATATCGACTGATGAGGGTTAGCGAATGCAACCTGTCCAGCGTAAAAATCACGATACAGCTTGTGCCTGTCAGGCGCCATAACGCCCTGTATAGAAGGAGTGTTGACATGAGATACATCCAACCATAGCCTAGATATTTCTCTGATAAAGACGGCCTGTAAAGGCTCTCAGCGCGCTCTGAATGATGAGCAAACTTTTCACAGCGTACAACTATGTAATGCTCTTAGCGTCTACCCATCTCTAACCTATTTTTTTATGAGTGATTCCATCCTTACCCCAGAACAGCTCCTTCACCAACTGAAATGGCGCTACGCCACCAAACAATTTGACCCAGCCCAACAAATACCCGCAGCCACTTGGGATGCCCTCGAGCAAAGTTTGGTCCTCACCCCTTCTTCATTTGGACTACAACCCTGGAAATTTTTTGTGGTCCACAACCCGCAAATCCGCCAGCAGCTAGTGGAATATTCTTTTGGCCAGACTCAAGTGGTTGATGCGTCCCACCTAGTTGTGCTCGCCATTAAAAAATCAGCCAATGCAGACGATGTGGATCGCTACATCCACAGAACAGCGGAAGTTCGCCAAGTTGAGGCGGAAACCTTAACAGGATTTGCCAACGTCATCAAAAACTTTTTAGCCAATCCCAATAACCCTGACTTCGATGCGGATAATTGGGCAACCCGGCAAGTCTATATTGCTTTAGGCCAATTAATGACCAGCGCCGCAGTACTGGGTATTGATACTTGCCCCATGGAAGGCATTATTCCTGCCAAATATGATGAAGCCCTAGGCCTTACTGAGACTGAATACCGCACAGTCCTAGCCTGTCCTGTGGGATATCGTCATGCCGAAGATAAATATGCCACTCTCCCTAAAGTCAGGTACAAGCAAGAAGAGATCGTGGTCCATATTTCTTAAGGCATAGCTTGTTTAGAGGCAAGATTTGATCTAGAGATCTCATCGTTCCAGTCTATTCAACCCGCAAATCTGTCTAGACTAAGATGAGAAAAACATCTATGGGTGTTTCGCCATGGCCTTAGAACCCTGTCAAGTTTGTGGTGCTTTAAATAGTACTGAAGCAGAAATTTGCCTCAGTTGCGAATTTCCAACCAAAGGGCGTCGTCGTCCTGCTATTTTCCAATGGGCTGCGATTGGCTTATTTGTGCTGTTCACGATTCCCTTAATCATGACCGTGATGCATCAGTTTAAATCCAAGCCCCAGACGCCATCCCCCCAGCCTGTCTCTCTTCACCTCCCTCGATAACGCTTGATGATGACCCACCTGAAATTACCCCGTCGCCGCCTGTTACAAATGGCAGGTGGCATAGCATTGACACTACTGTGGCCGCACCAGGCCTATGGCCAAACTGGACGACAGGTACGAGATATTGCCAAAGCCGTAACGGTCTTGGTTTCCCCCCAAAGCAGTTCCGGGTCAGGGGTCTTGATCAAGCAGGAAGGCAGCAGCTACTACGTACTCACGGCTAAGCATGTCATAGAGTCTACTGGTGCGGGGGAAGAGGCGGATGTGATCACTGCCGATGGCCAATCTCATGCCGTTAATACTCAGGCTATCTTGTACCTATCAGGGGTCGATTTAGCCCTGATTCGATTCGATAGTGATCGCAACTATCCGGTCGCCACCCTGGGTAACTCGGAATCCATCACCGAAACGGATACCATTTACATCGCTGGATTTCCCCTACCGGGCCAAGCCATCACTTCATCCACCTTCACGATTACGAAGGGAGCCATCACTGGCAAAGGTCAATACCAACGGGGATACGGTCTAATTTACGACAACGTCACCCAACCGGGCATGAGTGGTGGCCCTATTCTTAGTGAAACTGGACAAGTGATTGGCATTCACGGCTTAGCAGAGGGTGAACGCGTGCAAGGAGTAGCTGTCAAGGCAGGCTTGAACTTAGGCGTACCCATCAATACGATTCTGGACCTTACACCCCTGGCCCTTAAACCAACTCCTCTGGCGGCTTCATCTCCCCCATCTTCAGCCCCTGTAGCCTCCGCAAGTGGAGCAGAACAAACCTTTCGCGCTTTTCTAGATCAGCATTATGCAGCGATGGCCCCTTTAATCGAAACGCGGGATGCCGCTCGGCTATTTAACTATATGCCGATCGATAAGGAACGCTTTCGCTACAGGCAGCATACTGGATTGGTCCAAAACTACAACGATCGGGTTGCTGGAGCTTCAGCGTTTTTCTCCAAAAAACCAGCCAGACAAAAATGGAAACTCTCTTACGAAATCACTGATTTACAAATGCCCACGGCGGATCAAGCCATTGTCTCTCACATCGAAACGGTAAAATGGTCCAATTGGCCAGGCTTACTACGAGGGGTATTCCGCCGCCGTGAAACCACCTCTTGGGAGCGTATCAACGGCCAATGGAAAATTGTCTCGGTGGAAGAAGGTGAAAGGCTATAGATTGAGCCATTTTTCAAACTTTCCCAACATCTTCCGCAATGACTTCATCTCGACCAATTTATACGCTTTAGCGACAGAGACCACTCGTCGTTCTCGCTCATGGTCTTCTTGCCATCGGCCATGAAGCTGGGTCACCACCAAAGGAAACACCTGCACAGTACAGGTACTTCCCCATTTTTGATGAGCATAGGTGCCGAGCGGTTCTGTGGCAATCAAACCTTCAATCCCCGCTTCTTCCCATGCCTCTTTTGCTGCCGAATCCCAGGCCGTTAGATCCGGTTCAATTTCTCCTTTAGGAATAATCCATCGACCTCGCTTACGGGATGTAATTAAGACCACCTTCAAACCATCCGGCTGAATGAGGTAAGGCAAGGCAGCAGAGTGCTGATAGAGCCCATCAACTGGTTTCATAACAGGTCACTCAAACGTTATAGGGGCGATCAACCGCTGTCTAAGAGAGTAGCGAGATCTATCCCCTTTGCCAACTCTTTCACCAATCTTTCAGACCGTTAGTCATCTTTTCTTGCAGCAGCTCCACTGCCACTTGCCCATCGACCGGTTTAGAGAATAAATGCCCCTGAGCTTCTTGGCATCCCATATCCAGTAAAAAGCGTCGCTGTACAGGGGTTTCAACTCCTTCAGCCGTCACATTTAACCCCAGGTCATGGGCTAACTCAATAATGGAGCGCACCAGATCGAGATTATCCACATCCATCCGTTTAATAAAGGACCGATCAATCTTCAAAGTATCCACCGGTAATCGCTGCAAATACTGCAGCGACGCATAGCCTGTTCCAAAATCATCAATACAGAGGCTGACGCCCATATTTTTAAGCTGATGGAGGGTATCGATCGCCGCTTGGTCCCGACTAAACAGCACACTCTCAGTAATTTCAATCATGAGCTGTTGCGGAGAAATACGAGTTTCCAGCAACACTTGCCTGACTTGAGATGCTAAATCCGGCTGATCGAATTGCTTAGCCGAAAAATTGACACTAATCGATAGAGGTTCTTCGGTAAATCTGCGCCACTGCTGAATGCGGAAACAGGCCTCTTTTAACATCCACTGATCGATCTCAAAAATCAGGCCCGTTTCTTCAGCAATCGGAATAAACTCTAAAGGAGGAACCATGCCCATCTTGGGATGCATCCATCGGACTAAGGCCTCAAATCCAATAATTCTTTGATCGGCTAAACACACAATCGGCTGAAAAAACAAGTTCAGTTCTTGCTCACGCAGTGCCCGCTTCAGATCATTTTCCAGCTGCAACAGTCGAACCGCTCGCGCATGCATGGTGGGATCAAATACCACATAATTAGCTCGCCCCAGCCCTTTGGCAGAACTGACCGCTGTATTAGCATCGCGCAGTAAATCTTCAGCCCGGTCATACTCCATCAGAGTTAAGGCAATCCCGACACTGGCCGTAATAAATAACTCTTGCCCACTCAACCGAAAAGGGGTTTGAAACTCTGCCGAAATTTGGTTGGCAGCCAATATTGCTGTGCTCGTCGCATCAATTTCATCCAACAGAATAATGAATTCATCGCCACTCAACCGGGCAAAGACATCAAATTCACCCAAGCAATTTTTCAGGCGCCAAGCAATGGAAATAAGGAGCTGATCACCGGCCAAACGGCCAAAACTGTCATTAATACTTTGAAAACGGTCAATATTGACGATTAAGAGCGCAAAATGATAGCTTTTTTTGCGCTTAGATCGTTCAAAAGCATGGGCCAACTGAATCAGAAAATAGGTTTGATTCGGCAGTCCCGTCAAGGCATCATAAAACGTCGTTTTGAGAATGCTTTCGCTGGTTTGTTTGCGCTCTTCAATAAAATCTAAAGTGCTTTCCCGTGCTTTTTGAATAAAGGATAGGAGTTCAATATATTCTCCCTCTGCAGCCTTAACGAGGAGAATTTTCTGAGATCCCAAATTTAGGGCTGCCGCCTCCAAATGAATCTCCTGATCTTGGCGATCGGCTTCACACCACATGCCCGACTTATACTGCCCTGGCTGATTGTCATGCCAAAACTCCACCGCATCTACTAGAAAATTAGCTAGAAAAGGCAAGGTCTTTTCAATCCAAGCCATATCTACGGTGAGTTGAACTTGAGGATAGAGCTGGGTAAACCAAGAAGGCGCCGTTCCTACAATTGTTAAGGAATGCTCATCAACCCGCTCTAAAATCAAAATATCTAAAGCAGAGAGTACATTTGCAGGAAGCGATGCCGTCATTGCATTGGGTGATAAGAATATAAGCTAGGGGCGTCAGTCATAGAATTCCCAGCAAGAGATGCCGGTCGAAAAGACTTCTGCCTTTTATCTAGCCCATCAAAGGTCAGTTTGTCGATGATCAAGGTCTTACTTTCAGAATTTTCATTTAAATTCACAGCAACATCCATAGGCTGTCCCATCACCGTTAAGGTTTTGCCAAATCCGACTTGCAGCAGGCCGATCGTGACAATCCCTGTCGTCACCACTAGGGCACATTGGGCCGATGGGCCAATGGGGGGTTGACGATCTTCAAATAATTGGAGGATACGCACACTCGCGTCTATCGCCTGCATCGAGGAGCTACGGGTAGACGGCAACACTCCAAACACAGCCACAATAGAATTACCAATACTTTGATGAATCAAACCGCCTTCATCCAGAATGGAGGGTGAAATTGCTGACAAGTATGCATCCAATATTTTCAGCGGGTTCGAAGCAGCAATATTATCATCAAGACCCTCAATATTACAACATTTCACAACTAGAATACTGAGAGATTTTTGCTCCCCTGCAGGCCGAATATCAAGGAAGTTTTCGGCCACGATCTCTGACTGTATTAAGTGGCCTAGAGAGCGAGCATGTTTTCGCCTCAATAGACTAAGATCATTGACCTTTTGTTGAATGAGAACATGCTCTTCATTTTCAGAAGTCGCATCAAATAGGATGACCCAATCATGCTGGTTGTCGACAAAGAGATGCACTTCAGCAATAACATCTTCGTCTAGCTGCATAAATGGAATATGCATGGCCGCTTCTTGCAACGGCAATAAGCCTGCCAAAAAGAAAATTTGATCATCAATAGACTGGTTTAGCTCTAAAAGAGCCAAACCATACCGCTCGCAAGCACCACCAAAAGCCAGTAATTTGCCAGTTTTAGTGACTTGTAGATAAGCTGGAAAGCGATCTCGAACGACTGTAGAACAAAGAAATGTCACAATCGGTTGTGGGAGATTTAACATGGGTAACTAAATCATCATTTGCGCCAATTTTATAAAGCACTCTTCTACCCCCAATCCAGTCCTTGCACTCCCCAAACAGTATGTCCATTGCCGCTGGGATAATTCTTCGAGATCTTCCTCTCCGATTTCCCAGTCTTGGCTTAGATCATACTTATTGAAAATCGTAATAAATGGCACTTTGCCAATGGTGTCTTCCACTTTGGTTTGTAATTGGAAGACTGTTCCTAATGTATCTCGCCGAGTACCATCCACCACCAAAATATAGGCGGCGGATCCTCGCAAGTAAGACATTCTAATTTTTTGGAATTCATCTTCACCATGAATGTCCCATAGGATTAAATTTAAGTCTTGATCCGCAACGGTTACGCTTTTTTTATCGATTTTGACGCCAACAGTCGTTTGATATTTATCAGAATAAATGCCTTGAACATATCGAGCGACAAGGCTCGTTTTCCCAGTCGCAAACGCACCGACCATACAAATCTTTTTTTGGAGCATAAGCTATTAATCAGCGTCCGATGGATTAACAAAAATAACTTTAAACGTGACCTTGCGATTGGATTTAGAGATCTTAGCCGATTCTGAATTTGCGACTTCAGGAGGCTCAATACTCACTGCCTGTAACTGACTTTTCTCAATTCCCTGCTTGGATAGCAAAGAAATGATGGCTTTAGCACGGGTCTCCCGTACATAAAGATTAATCAATTCAGACCCACTGGTATCGGTATGTCCTTCAACCAAAACAGCAACGGTTTGGTTAATGGTTTTTGCTGTTTTAGTCAATTTTTTAATTTCTGCCACCAGAATTTTCAATTTGGCATCTTGCTTAGGCACCAACTGAGCATTTTGGGTAAATAAGAGGGTTTGAGCCTCAATTTTGGTCTTAATACTGGTCAGTACTCCCGCTTCAACTGGAATGACCTCTTGGGTATTGAAACGGGTGACATTAGGCAGTCGCACGGCTAACTGATTCGCCTGGGTTATCCAGGCTTGAGGGGCTGTCCCCGTCGCTTCAACAGCGCCATTGGCATCGACGTCTAGGGCAACTGTTTCAGGAGGCTGCAGCAGCGATTTCACTCTGGATTTCACAAATGCAGTATCGAAGGATAGATAGGGCTCCCAATGAAAATCAATCTTGTCTGGATCGAGCTCGGTGGTTGAGATCAGGTCGGTTGGCTCAGGTGCTAGGGGATCTTTCAAGCCGGATATCACATATTTGCCGTCTTTTTTGGCAGTTTGCATCACGACGATGCCAGACTCTTGATTCAGTTGATCGACAAAGCTCCGTACTTGATTACGCTCATGGTTAGACCACATGCCCCATGCCCCTAATCCCAGAATGAGAATCCCTGCTGCTCCACCAATCCACTTCAAGGGAGACGATTTTTTCTGTTTCGTTTGATATTGGGACTGCAAACATTCTTCTAGATAAGGCTGGCTGGGTTCAAAGGCACTGCTATCTCCTTGAAACTCGTGCAGCTGGCTTTCTTGGACTAGGTGAATTCGTTCTAGGGCATTTTCCATCGTTTGCCGCAGTTTTCCAGGAGGATTTCCCCGAATAACGCAGGCAATAATAGCTTGGGGACCTTCATTGACCCAAATCGTTAACTCTCCTACCTGCAGGCTTCCTAAGGTATCGTCACTCACACTAAAAGAGTCACGAACAAAGTCTTGAATCGCCGTAAACATAGCAGAGACCAAGTCTGCATCTTGAGCTGCAGCCGTTGGTGCTGCTAGATGCTGCAGCACCAAGCCCGAGTTTTTGTGAATCAGAAAAACCTGTTCGACCTGATAGACCAGGGTGCGCAACAATAGCACTTCCGCAAAAGATTTGCCTGTACGCCAGGCTTCAAACCGCCAACCTAAGCTTTGGGGAGAAAGGCTATGTTCGAGCCCTTGGTTCAGGGAGTCGGTTAAATTCTGTATGGCCACTGCGATCGCTTTTCGTATCGCCGGACCCATGATGGGAAAAAGGGCCTCAGACAAGATATTTTGATCGGTATTAACCGAAGATTTAATCGCCTGTTCTACCGTAGGCACCACCGCTTTAGAGACCGTTTTGTCCCCTGTCTCTAGGGTCAGTTGAATCGCTTGGGGCAACACTCGACTGACATCTTCCGAGCGGAGTTTGGTGTTCTCAAACTGATCTTTTAGATCAGGGCCAATCAGTAAGTTTCTGAGCTCATTCAACTCACTAGCCTGGGATATCTCTTTAGGGTGAGAGTTCCCACGATTTACGTTAGAAGATAAGTCACTCATGAAACATCAGGCTGCAATGATTTGATCCGGCAATATCTCAAGCAATCTACTATCGCTGTAGATATTGCCATAGTAAAGGTCATGATGGTAATCGGCTTGAAGTTTTATTGCGCATAGCCCAATCCAATGTGACTCGCTAATGATGCAAATTTTGCCACGAGTGAACACTGGTATGAATTGAAGCCTAGGAGTTAGCGCGAATATTCAGCGCTAACTCGCTAAAGAGATTAGCTAAGTTAGCTCGATCACTATCATCAGCCGAATTGAGTGCTTGCACTTCACGTTCCAACAAGGCTCTAAGCTCGGCATGCTTATCATCAAAGTTGCCGCTTAAGGATGTCAGTTTTTCTTCTAGGGTAGCAATCATTGTGGAGTGTCCCTGCTCTACATCTTCCCCTAGCTGCTCAAGCTGAGCTTCGACAGCAGATATCCCTTGTTGATACTTTTTATTAAGGTCAGATACCGCTGCAGTTTGGGAATCATGATTGTCTTGCAGCGTTTGGGTTAGAGCCTGTAAATCTTGGCGGATAGACGTTTCTAAAGATTGAAGATTCTGATGGAACTGCTCGCGAATATCTGCGCATTCGCGATTGAGCTGATTTTCTAGCTGTTGCAAGCGCTGTTCTTGTCTTTGCACCTGCTGACCGAACAGCAAATCTCTGATCTTGTTCAGAGTGTCGAAATCGACTGCTTCATTCGCAGAGGCAGCGACTAACGCATCCGTATTCACAGGCTGTTCTATTGTCGCCTGATCTTCAGAAGAGGACGTTGCCAGCGCTGTCGTTGTTTTTTCTTCAGAAATTGTCATGGCCACATTGCGGTAGTTTACGACTTAATTGAGCCAGTCATGTTCACGGCCTGAGCGGCGTTACTGCACTATGCACTAGACATAGATTTCCCTACATTAGCTTAGATCTTAGCATTGCTTTACAGAACATGACTGGATCCACTCACTATCTCCGCCACCACTCTTTTATCAGCGTCGATTAGACCCTCACAATGGGGCTGGATTACTCGGCTACCAGCACTAGATGATAGCGATAGAGAGCAACCGGTTGATTCAAAGCTTGAAAATAGTTTGGATCCTGAGGGGATAAGTAGATAGCCGTGACTTGATCCGCATCAATTTGGGCCGGACTCGTGTTGATGTAGCGATAGGAAGTCGTATTTTCGACTTGGTTGAGATAAATTTGGGAGCTGCTGCGAAACTCTTGCTGAAAAAGTTCGCTAGCAACCCAGGTGTCGTTCTTAGCATCGAATTCAGTGGTGCGATCGCTAATGGTCGACACTAACTGTCGCCCCTGATCAAGCACCGTCGTTTGGCGATTGGGAAAGCGAGGATCAACCTTCACCGTTTGCACAGCCCCCTCTCCTAGGTAAGCAGCGGCTAAACTCCGACCATTGAACGCTAAGTCAGCAATGACCGCAGGTTTACGAGATAACAACTCCCACGGAGAAGCATTGGCTAGCACTTTTGCCTTTAAGGGCGTCCGTTCTTCTACAAAACGCACCGCAAAGGTCACAGGCTGATCTACCAAATTCTCGTTATCGGCATAACCAGGGGTAACTAATTTGGGCGCGAGGGGCGCCGCCAGATCCACTAGGGTACTGGTGACTTGCCAATCGCCTAAAAACCAGTCGGGATAGACCAAGTCCCCAGATGCAGGCTTAAGTACCGGTTTCCCTTGCCATTCTGGAAAGGCCGCTAGCCGTTCCGTTAACGGACTAGCCAGCCCTGGTAAAGACCAGCAGCAGAGCAATAGTGCAAGACAGATACCCCACCCTTTCACTCTGTAAGGCCGCCAATCTTTACCGTTCACATCCTTTTCTCCTAACGCGCAGAGCCAACCTGATCCTTAGCCAAGAACTTCTCCAGCTCCGTTAAGGCATCGGCATCGACTTTAGTTTGCATAGGACAGAACTTCGGTCCACACATAGAGCAGAACTCAGCCGTTTTGTAGATATCGGCGGGTAGCGTCTCATCATGGTACTCCCGGGCCCGCTCAGGATCGAGGGACAGGTCAAACTGGCGATTCCAGTCAAAGTTGTAGCGAGCTTCAGAGAGCTGATCATCCCGATCGCGAGCGCCAGGACGATGGCGAGCAATATCCGCCGCATGGGCTGCAATCTTGTAGGCAATCAAGCCATTACGCACATCTTCTGCATCCGGCAATCCTAGATGCTCTTTGGGAGTGACATAACAGAGCATGGCAGTGCCATACCAACCCGCCATAGCGGCCCCAATCGCAGACGTGATGTGGTCATACCCCGGTGCAATATCAGTCACCAACGGTCCCAGCACATAGAAAGGAGCTTCAGAGCATTCCTCCATTTGCTTGCGGACGTTGAATTCAATTTGGTCCATGGGCACATGACCTGGACCTTCCACCATTACCTGGACATCATGTTCCCAAGCCCGGCGGGTGAGCTGTCCTAGGGTTTTTAGCTCTGCAAGTTGGGCATCATCAGAGGCATCATGGGTACAGCCCGGTCGTAGGGAATCACCCAGGCTAAAGGACACATCATGCTTTTTGAAGATTTCGATGATGTCGTCGAAGTGGGTATAGAGAGGGTTTTGCTTGTGATGATGGAGCATCCACCGAGCCAGAATCCCACCGCCCCGAGAGACGATACCGGTGATGCGATCGCGCACCAAGGGCAAATGTTCAATCAAGATGCCTGCATGAATCGTTTGGTAGTCCACACCTTGCTGGGCATGCTTGTCAATGATATTCAGAAAGTCATCAGCCGTTAGATTCTCAATATTGCCATGGACGCTTTCTAAGGCTTGATAAATGGGGACCGTGCCAATGGGAACAGAAGATTCATTGATAATGGCGGTGCGAATTTCATCTAAGTTACCGCCACCCGTCGACAAATCCATCACGGTATCTGCGCCGTACTTGACCGCTAAACGCAGCTTGTCGAGTTCTTCTTCCATATTGGAAGAATTGGGAGAAGCCCCAATATTGGCGTTCACCTTACATTTGGAGGCAATGCCAATGGCCATCGGTTCCAAATTGACGTGATTGACGTTGGCGGGGATGATCATTCGTCCCCGAGCTACTTCTTCCCGAATCAAATCAGCCGGAAGATTCTCACGTTTGGCAACATGGTCCATTTCTTCAGTGATTTGGCCCTGTCGTGCATAGTGCATCTGACTGACATTGCTCTGCCCATGACGGTTAGCAACCCATTGATGACGCATATTAAGTTCCTCGGATGAACAGCTTCCCTCCGCCGGTGCTAGCCGGTCTCAGGTTCTAAGGGTTTGATCTCAGCCGTTATACAGCACCCCTAGCTGACACAGATCCTAGCATTGACGGGCAAGACCCATCTCTGCAATTTTGTTTAAGTTTTCCAAGAATTTGTGGAGTTTTGTCTGACTTTTAAAACGAGTCGGTTAGGGACATCAGAATTTTCTTGTCTTTGGTAGAAATATGAGAATAGTCGATGTATATCATGGCTTAATCTCCAAAATCTTCTATTAAACTTACCAGAAGCTCTTTTTTGAGAAAAAAGACTCAATTCTAAAAAAAGAGTGGCAACTCCCCAGAGAAACACAGTAGGCTGGCAAACGTAGGGCTATGCTGCCATTGCAGCGATTCCCTACCGATGGGTGACCGTTGCCCGTCAATCGGGTTGAGCCAATATTCAAAACGTTCGGAAAACAGTGATGAGACGACCGTACTTCAATTTCCGTCGATATAGCCGCTTGCTGAGTGTGGTGTTGTCCGTGGCTTTGCTGCAAGCTGGGCCAATGCTAGCGGCTGAGCGTATCTTTTTATCCTTTCTATTCTTAGAGCGTTCTATTCCCATTCGTGATTTGGAACTCTATGCCAAGGAAGGTCGCAAGAGCAAAGCGTTGGCCCCTTATTTGGGCTACTTTAAACCAGAGCAACAAACTCAACTGCGAGCCAGCTTACAAGAGCGCCTCCCCCTCAACGCAGTAGCCGTTGCCCAGTTTCTATACACCCCCGTCGGTGAAGCCTTACTCAAACGCATCCAACAGGTAGTGCGGACCAAGTCTGGACAAGGCAGTTTTTTTGCCCTCCGCTCTGCTTTAATTTTGGCCGCTAAAGATCCTGAAGGATTAACGGCCCTGAGCGTTTTGCGCCATTTCCCCAATGCTGGCGTCCAAGTAGATGTCAATACGGCCCTTGAACTACTCAATCAAGTGCAAACGGCAGTCAAAACTACTAATGCCACCGTTAACGCAGTGATTCAGCAATCTAAAGCGGATCCTCAAGCCGATAGCCTAGCAGGCTGGTCTTTATCTCAGTCGGGTCTTTACGATTGGGAGCGCATCACCTTAGAGAACTTAAAGGATGATAGTGAAAAGCGCTTGAAGTACACTGGCACGGCCCGTGACTTTGCTGCTGATCTGTATTTTCCAACCACAGCTTCAGACACCCCCTATCCGGTGCTGGTGATTTCTCATGGATTTAACTCCGACCGCACCACCTATGCTTACCTAGCACAGCATTTAGCCTCCCATGGGTATGTCATCGTCATGCCGGAACATTCTGGCAGTAACGGTCAGCAAATCGTTGACCTCCTGCAAGGGCGAGCGCAAGACGTCACCGATCCCACTGAATTCATTGATCGCCCTTTAGATGTCAGCTATCTCCTCGATCAACTGGCCCAGACATCCATTCCAGATCCACGATTCAAAGGCAGCCTCAATTTAGAGCAGGTTGGCATTCTAGGTCATTCCTATGGGGGATATACGGGTTTCGCCCTAGCGGGAGCTACGCCTAATTACAAACAATTACAGCAGGCTTGCCAAACCGGCTTAGAATCATCCCTCAACATTTCCCTCGCCTTGCAGTGTCAAGCCCTGCAAACAGCAGATAAAACCGTGGATTTGAAGGATTCGAGAATTCAATCCGTAGTGGCCATTAGCCCCATTGGCAGCAGTTTATTTGGAAAATCCGGCTATCAAACGATCCAGGTTCCTGTGATGATAGTGGCCGGAAGTGCAGATACAATCGCACCGGTACTACCGGAACAAATCCAACCCTTTCAGTGGTTAACGACCCCTGAAAAACAGTTGGTCTTGATTAATAATGGCTCCCATTACTCTACGGGTAATACATCTGCCAGTTCCCCTGATGTTTTGTCTGCCTTAGGGACGGGAGATGGTCCGAGTCCATTAGGCCGCTACTATACCAAAGCTCTGAGTACGGCGTTCTTTGGCCGCTATGTTCAGGGTCAGGAACAGTTCGCCCCGTTTCTAACTTCCAGCTATGCTGCCAATCTCAGTCGTGAACCTTTAACCTTGCATCTGACGCCCACCCTGACTTTCCCCGCAGCCCCAGCCAAGCAGGACTCTTGATGCTCGGTTTTTTGAATTTGCATAAGCCCACCGGCATGACCTCTCATGACTGTGTGGGGAAAGTTCGGCGGATCTGTGGCCTTAAGCGAGTGGGTCATGGCGGCACCCTTGATCCATTAGCAACAGGGGTTTTACCGATTGCTCTTGGCCCCGTAACCCGTCTTCTGCCCTATCTGCCAGAACAGAAAGCCTATCAAGCAACGATTCGCTTTGGTATCACCACCACAACCGATGACTTAGCAGGAGATATTCTGTCCCAACAGGCTGCTGAACATCTCACAACAGAAGCAATTGAGGCAGCATTACCGAAGTTTCTAGGCTCCATTGAACAACGGCCACCGGCCTACAGTGCCATTCAAGTGCAGGGTCAGCGTTTATATGATTTGGCTCGCCAAGGGAAAGATGTGACGGCTCCGCTGCGCACGGTGGAGGTGTTCGACATTCAGGTACTGGATTGGCAGGTGGGTGAACATGCGGAATTGGAGGTTGCGATCGCATGTGGTCCCGGCACCTATATTCGCTCTATTGCCAGGGATTTAGGTGAAGTTCTGGGAACCGGAGCAACCTTGTCCCAACTGACGCGAACCCTCAGTTGTGGCTTCGCCCTCCCGGACAGTTTGACCTTCGAGACGTTAGAAGATCAGGTCCAGGCAGGAACATTTACTCCCCTTGAGCCATCTTTTTCCCTACAACAACCGATTCTTCATTTGCCTCCAGCAGAGGCTCAGCGTTTTTGCTGGGGGCAAAAACTTCCTCAAGATCGGGGCAATGGCATGATGCAGGTGCATGATACTTGCGATCATTTTTTAGGGATGGGTGAAATCATCGACGGGCTGCTCAAGCCCAAGGTCGTTTTACCCCCAGCATCATAAAAAAATATGCTGATGGAATCACTCTAAAAAGCAGCAATGCTATACTCTGGCCAAAATTATCGTTTCCTCCTCTCCCACCCCCACTATGCGTAGGTTCACGTCGAAATCCTCTCTCCTTAAAGGTCTAGTCTTATTTATTGGCGCCTTTTTCTGCATTCTTGCCCTTCATGTCAATGCCGTTAATAGTCAAACCGTTCACTCGGAGTTAGCCAACTTCCGACCCGTAACGGTCTGGCGGCCCGCCCATAAGACCAATTTTGGCAAACGGTACCCCAAGGATATTTATGGGCGGCCCGTGAATAATCAGCCTATTGTGGTCCTCCACGAAACGGTCAGTTCAGGAGCCTCTACCATCCGCTTCTTTCAGACGCCCCATTACAATGAATCCGAGCAAGCGAGCTACCATGACTTAGTCATTCGCAATGGCACGATTGTGCATCTCGTTTCTAGGGAGAATCGAGCATTTGGTGCAGGAAATTCTACATTTAGAGGCCCCAACGGCCCCGAAAGCGTCAAAACCCATAAGATCTATTCCGCGTCGGTCAATAATTTTGCCTATCACATTTCCCTAGAATCCCCGCCCGATGGCCGACATAATGGCAACCGTCATAGCGGCTATACCCAAGCCCAATACAAATCCCTGGCCTATCTGGTGGCGAATAGTCAGATTCCTACATCTCGGGTTACCACTCACAAAGGGGTCGATCGCTCCGGCAGTCGTCGAGATCCTCGAAGTTTTAATAATCGCTACTTTACAAGCCTGGTCCAACGGTTTAGCCAAATCAATCAGGCAAAATCAGTCAGTCCAAATGCTCCGGCTTTTGTGGAAGCAGAGCCACCCATACCGGGTCTAGAAGATCGCTAGAGCATGATTAAAAAACTAGAAACGCCTCTACCAGGACCATACAGAGGCTTTCTATTGTTTAGCTGACATCAGTGTCAGCTGAGGATTCTGTTGTCCTCTCAGAATTCTCATTGTTCCTTTATCCACCATTCAGCAAATTACAGGGACTCACCCAGATCGCCATCATTCCAGCTTCAGGTACTCCTCGTACATTGAAGACATTGAAGTTGGAGAACAAACATGACACGCATTCATCAAGTCGCTTTTTCAGTCGTCACAAGCTTTACCGTTCTCAGTGTTGGTGTAGCTTCCTCAGCTCTAGCTGAAACCATTACCGTCACTCGCGGTCCCAATGGCGCTTCCCACCCAGTCAAAGTAGACCGCATTCCTCAAGATGCTCAGGTCCAGCCCAACACCCCCGCGACTTCCGTGCCAGAGGTGAGTAAGAAAGGGCCTAATGGTGCTCCTCAGATTTCTAAAATCGAGACCAGCCCAGTCGCTGCTCAATCTTCTGGCAACCTGCAAGTAGTTCAGCGCGGACCGAATGGTGCAGCCCATATTGCGAATTAGGCCAATTGATCCAAGCTGATACGGAAGTATTCACCACATACTGGAGCTGATTTTACCCCCCTATCATCAGCTCTTTTCTCCGTATCAGCCTTTCGTTTTTCTCCAACAGATCCCTTACGGCTAAGGGGAATACTCCTTAGTCGTAGGCTTTTATTCTGATGGAAATGACACAGGTTTATTTTTGGAAACTTTGTAGCCATCTATGAAAGGGCAGCAGCAAGTACATTCTGTAGAACGCCCACCGCAACTCAGGGGGCTAAGAGATGGGGTTAGAGGTTGCTCAAGATAAGTTGCTCTACTTACGGTAACCAGAGGGGGTGAATACCTGAGAGTAGTTTCTGCGGTTTGCCATCCCTTGAGGACACCGTGTTCTCTAGCGGCAAGGGATATAACCATACAGAACTATCGCTGACCGTTTGGCCCACAGTATCTCGAACAACACTCTGACTGGGTTTATCTGTAACCGTCACTTCTTCATAAAGCAATGCCGAACCATCCGGGGCCAGGCTAAGGCTACCGCTCGACTGTTTGGGGATAGTGATCAAGCGCTGTTTTTTGCCCGTGTCTAAATCAATAGCGGTGATGTGTAGATCAAAGCTGGCCGTTTGGCTCTGATTGAAGGTCGTGTATAGACAATAGACGGTTTGCGTACTGGGATTAATCTCTGCATCCAAGAGATACCCTCCTACCGTGAGTAATTTTTGTTCTTGGCCCTGATTGGATAATAGATAAAGCGAACGAGTGGAGTCGGGATTGTTTTGGGCCATGAGGGCTGCAGAACCATCTCTGGCAAAACTTAAAATTTGGTCAAACTTGGGCCAAAAATCAACGGGTTTGCTGTTGGCATCCCCATAGAGTGGCACCATCGCAACGCCTTGATTCTGAGAAATAACCAAGGTTTGGCCATCTGGCGTAATTAAAAATTGACCATCTGCATTATGTTGAAGCTGACGAGGGGGGGCTGAGTCGGTTAATTCCCAAAGGCTAACGGGTTCATTTTCTTGGCGGCTAAACTGCTGAACGATGAGCACTTCTCCATTGGGAGTGATCTCAAAATCTAGGAGTTGATAGTCTTGATTTTCCAATAGGAGTTGATAGCTCGGTTGAGCTGCCGGGGATGATAAAGGGACGGTATATAGCTTTTGCTCAAATAAATCTTGGTTCGATTCATCGCGCTCGACAGCGGTAAACAAAATGCGATCGCGTTTAAGATCCGCCTTAAAATCCTGCACGGTCAAAGTCGCTGGCGTTAGGATCTGATGGGTATTTTGGGTGAGATTATGCAGCACCAGTCGACCATTTTCTTCGCCATCAATCCCGAGATACATCAAGGCGCGATCTCGGCTCCGAAACTGCCCCGTAAAGGGCTGCATTTTTACCGACTCCTCTGCAGAGCCGGGAGTCGCATCTGTCGCTTGGTCGAGGGTCACTTGAAACGATTGACCGTAAGGAGCAGGCTGGTTGAGAGTATAGGCTAATCGACGGCCAGACCAGCTGAGTTTGCCAGGAATGGAGGGCTGAATCTTCAGATTATCAGTGACCGATTGCCAATCCATCGCTCGATTAAAGGAGAGAATAAAAGCCGTATCTTCTACCCCAATCTGCTGATCTTGCCAGCTAAACCCTCGGACCTTGGGAAAAGTATGGTCTCCGCTCCAGATAATTCCTCCAATCAACAGGCTCAACAACAGGATAGCTACAATCGCCACTCGATCTAAGGGATGCGATTTGGACCAAACGGCTAACCCCATCAACGGCTGTTTCAAATTATCCTCACCTGCCATAGGTTTCTCCATCCCTATCTCTACGGACTGGTTTTGGCCAGAAGGCTTTGCCAGACTAGGGTATGTCATAACATTGACATCTACGCTTCTGCAAGGGAGGCAACAGCAATGACCTGATGTTTCTGATAAGCTAGGGGCAACTTTTGGGATATATCTGCCGTCTGTAGTGAAGACCCATGAGTACACTTATTATCACTGGATTAAGGGGATAGATTATGTGTGTTGGATGCTATGCCATGCCAATTATGACGTTGATATCGCCGGGGCCTGAAGCGCCACCTGCTACAGCGGTTCCCTTAATTGATTCCCCAGAAGCCAAAGTCATGCAGGTTCAACCTCAAGTCAGTGCCACTCAGGTGCGAGCTGACCTTGCAGCCATGATTGAGCGGTTGCCCGATTCTGCGGATGCAGCCATTCTGCGAGAAGAATTTACGGCTGTTTATCAACGGTTAGAAGGCATCACCAATGTGGATGAAGCCAATACGATTGTGGGCGAGGGAATGCTGAATATTGCCGATCGCTTAGGAACGAATCCCAATGCTGATCGGGTGATCAAGATTTTGTATGAGATCCAAGAACCTGAAGCTCAAAAGCAAGCAACCCATCCTTTGCTCAAACAGTCCGCTTGGGGCTGGATCTCCTAAACCACTCGCTAGTTTGGATATCCAAGGCTGAAAAGCCATGCCATCCCTGGGGCATACTGATTAAAACCTGAGCGGATGCCTGCCAACTCTCTTTGGAATAGCAAGCGCACCAGGGTTATGCCGTTTACATACTGGCTATACTGGATTAAACCTCCATCACAAGGCTTCAGGAATGATCGATCAAAAAAACATTCTGACTACATTAGGGTGCTCAGGCTCTCTGTTGCTGGCTTTAGCGCTGCCCCAGCCTGCCTCGGCAACTACCAATCTCCAAGATCAGATCGAGGCTGAGCAGAGTTTTCCCACTGCAGCAATCTCCCAAAGCGATTCCATAGAGGATGCCACGGGTTGTGGTTGTGCCATCTGCCAAAGAGCGCCTATCGAAACAGGGCTGTAAATCCAGCTATATTAGACTTTAGTTTTCCTAGAGTCACCCATTAGATTGGTGCAGTGTTTCCCTGTAAAAAGGGGAGGATCGCTGGTGCAATTGCATCGCCAAACTCTTCTGCCATGCCTAAGCTTCCGGGTAAGTAAGCAGCCTGGACATTCGGTAATTCGGTCATCGCTTTCATTTCAGCTTTAGAGCCAGGTGGGGCTTGTTCCGCCACGATCACCATCACTGGCTCAGCTTGTCGAGACAAGCCAGCCAAGAATTCTTCTCGCTCATCCACTGGATCTAAGCCACCTGTAACAAAGGCTACCGGTGCATACCGAGCACCCGGTTTCTGAGCATTTTGATAACGTTGGGAAATATATTCATCCGTCAACTGGGTTTCATCGACAAAGACATGGCGACGATACATCCATTTCAAAAACCCAGGACGAGTATTCAGCCCATATAGTGCTGGGCCGATCACAGGTGAGCGCACGAGCTGGCGAATCCCCCGACGCAGTGCCACTGGCGCACCCATCACCGCCAGTGGACCGCGCCAGGTAGGTGCAATTAATACCATGCGCGACCAAGATTGGAGGTCAAGCGCATACCCAGCAGCATGGCCTGCCGCCACAACAGCCACCTCTTGCGGCAAGGTGTCCCGAACAAATGCCCGCAGAAATTGACGATAGACATCTGGCTGGTACGGGAGTGAAGGACGGTCGGAATCGCCGAACCCCGGCCAGTCTAGAAGCGTAACTTGAAAGTAAGGCGCTAAAGCCTGAGCCAAGGTTGACAGTTCTGCTCGAGTGGAAACCGTACTCAAGGCTGGCAATAGTAATACAGAGGGACCGGAGCCGAAGGTTTCAGTGGCAACCTTTAGGGTGTAATTCTGCCATTGCCAGGTGTAGGTGTGCTGTTGAAGATGTGCTGATGACATCCAATCCTCCATCGCCGATCAAGATTTTATGGGCTGGTCAGTCTTGGAACGCATATTATAAAATGATAATCATTATCACAATACCAAACCTCATCCTTCTCATTATTTGTGAACCATCAGATTGATATTGCCATTATTGGGGCAGGTCCCCAGGCGCTGAC
The DNA here is from genome assembly GCF_018336915.1 of Acaryochloris marina S15. Classification (GTDB taxonomy): domain Bacteria; phylum Cyanobacteriota; class Cyanobacteriia; order Thermosynechococcales; family Thermosynechococcaceae; genus Acaryochloris; species Acaryochloris marina_A. Next base: position 5,661,158 of record NZ_CP064923.1, read on the forward strand.
GCTAGTCACCCACTTACTGCAGAAAAAGCCTGCTCTCAGGAATCGCCTCCAGATCTTTGACCCCAGCGGCACCTGGATGGTCCAGTGGCGGCAACAATTTGCAGCTCAGGAAATTCCTTATTTGCGATCGCCTGGTGTCCATCACCCCGATACAAAGGAAACCCTTTTCAACTTTGCGGACCATCGCCAGGAGGAGTTGTATTACCCTTACAATCGCCCTGGGACAAAACTGTTTCAGGATTTCTGTGAAACCGTCATTGATCGATGGCAGTTGCGCAAGCAGGTGACCGCCGCCCAGGTGGTTCAGCTGGCGCCATTGACTAGTGGCTTTCAACTTCAGCTCGATACGGGGGAGCAGGTTGTAGCGCGGCGAGTGGTGTTGGCAACGGGTGGGGGAGCTGCCCAGATACCTGACTGGACTGCCGAGGTGAATCCACATCCACCCGGACGGTTGTGCCATAGCCAGGACATTAATCTGCCCGATTTGCCGGATCTGAGCGGTGAGACAGTTCTGATTATTGGCAGTGGTCAGACCAGCGCCCATTTGGCCTTGGGGGCAATTAAGCGCGGAGCCAAAGTCTTGATGATGGCCCGACGGAACCTCAATGAAAAAATATTTGATGCAGAACCAGGATGGTTGGGGCCCAAGTATCTGAAGGGGTTTCAGGTCGAACCCGATTGGCAGGTGCGGTGGCAAATGATTCAAGCAGCCCGCAATGGTGGATCCATCGCCCCCGAATTGCTGACCCAGTTACGGCGGCTGTCCCAGTCAGACCAAGTCAGCTTGTATGAACAGTGCCAGGTGTCTCGTGCCCTTTGGCAACATGAAACCTGGCAGGTGCAGTGTAATGTGGCTAGCACTCATGATTGTCTGGCCCATCAGCGGATTAATCGAATCTGGTTAGCCACGGGCACCGCCACGGATATCACGACTCATCCCCTAATGGGAGAAGTATTGGCACGCTATCCCAATCAGATTGTTAACGGCTTGCCGGTGCTAGATGAGCATTTGCGCTGGCCAGGATGTGACCTGTTTTTGATGGGGCCATGGGCTGCATTACAAGTGGGTCCCGTCGCCCGGAATTTGCACGGCGGCAGAATGGCCTGCGATCGCATTGTCCCAGCATTAACCAAAGCCAGTCTGGCCCGGACTGTGATTCATTCCCCCAGATAATCATCTCCGCTTATTCTTATGGTTGATGTCGCCTTTTCACAGTCCTCCATTATGTCTACTGATCTATCCCTACCTCCTGCCCTTGCCAAAATTGTCCAGCGCTTCCAGAGCATTACGGATACCAAGCGTCGGTATGAGTATTTACTATGGTTTGCCAAACAACTCCCTCCCTTTCCAGAGGCGGATAAGCAGCCTGCCAATAAAGTGGTGGGCTGTGTGTCCCAGGTCTATGTCACAGCAACTTTGGAGGATGGCATCGTTCATTTCCAGGGTGACTCTGATGCCCAAATGACTAAAGGGTTAGTGGGATTGTTAATTAAAGGGTTGGATGGGCTCTCCCCAGAACAAATCGCTCGGGTCACGCCTGATTTTATCCAACAAACAGGACTCAATGTGAGCTTGACGCCGTCTCGAGCCAATGGGTTTTATAACATCTTCACCACCTTGCAGCGACTGGCTCTCACCCTCTCATCTGCATCGTCATCATCTTCAGACCCTTTCCACACACAGTAATTGGAGGATACCGTTGACTAATTTATCTGCAAGCGTTCAAACATCCCAATCCCTCGATATAACACTGCCTAAAAAAGGCATGCCGGTTACGATTATCACGGGGTTTCTGGGAAGTGGTAAAACCACACTTCTCAACCATATTCTCAATACCTGCCAAGATCTGAAGGTCGCTGTACTGGTCAATGAATTTGGAGATATCGATATTGACAGTCAGTTGTTGACTACCATTGATGAAAATATGGTTCAGCTGACCAATGGCTGCATCTGCTGCACCATCAATGACGACTTGGTAGAGGCGGTCTATTCCGTCCTCGAACAAGAAGAAAAAATTGATCATGTCGTCATCGAAACTACGGGCGTAGCTGATCCGCTGCCGATTATTCTCACCTTCGTTGGCTCCCAACTGCGGGACGTCACCCAGCTAGATTCGATCATCACTTTGGTGGATTCAGAAACCTTTACCCCGGAATGTTTTCAGAGTGAGGCAGCCCTGAATCAAATCACCTTTGGCGATATTGTCGTTCTCAACAAAACCGATCTGGCAACCGATCAAAAGGTTGAGGAACTAGAGCATTGGATTCGCGATCACAAATGGGGGGCACGGTTATTGCGATCGCAACAGGGCCAAGTCCCCCTCCCGTTGATTCTATAGATCTTCAGAAAAGCATCCGTGGTTTTAGCGACACTACATCTTCATTAAATATAGTAACTAGCTCCTGATACTCTTAGCTCTGGCAAGGATTTCAAGATTATCAGAGGTCATCCAGTATGCTCGCACAATTCAAACTGCGCTTTACCCAATCAACACGCAAAAAGATTGAAGCTAAACTGCGCCAGGCATACGGGAGTCAGAATTTACGTCTGGTCAAACGTATTAGTGCTTTATTGCAGCTTGGTCAAGGTGGTTCAGTGGCACAGGTAGCTGAAACATTGGCACTAGGCGAACAAACGATCAGGGATTATCTGCATGCATTTCTAAAACGAGGTATCGCTAGCTTTAGATACAAAGCGTCTCAAGGACGTCGCAGCAAACTCACTCCACGGCAACGACAACAGCTCAAGTCATGGATTAAAGCAGGTCCGCTCAAAGCTGGATACGAGTGTGGTTGTTGGAGTGCATTAATGGTTCAAGACCTGATTGCGAAACGCTTCAATGTTTCCTATCATCCCCATTATGTGAGTACTCTACTGAGGAACTTAGGCTTTTCATTTCAAAGAGCACGGTTTGTTGCAGCTCATCTCAATGAAGCCAAGCGACAAGAATGGATGACACACAAATGGCCTGAGATTTTGCGTTTATCAGCAGCCAAAGATGCCCTAATTTTATTTGGGGATGAGGCCAGTTTTGCGCAGTGGGGGTCGTTAAGCTACACCTGGAGTCTTCGTGGAGACCAGCCAACATTGCCCACCAGTGGTAAACGGAAGGCTTACAAGGTGTTTGGATTAATTGATTATCATTCTGGTCAGTTCTTCTATCAAGGTCAGACGGGACGCTTCAATTCTGAAGGGTATACTGCTTTTCTAACTCAAGTACTCCAGCAGACTCACAAGCATATTATTCTCATTCAGGACGGGGCTAGATATCACACCAGTAAAGCAACTAAGCAGTTCTTTGACCAGCAATCCGCTCGCCTTACTCCTTTCCAATTACCCACATATTCTCCTGACTTCAACCCAATTGAATTCTTGTGGAAGAAACTCAAAAAACGCAGCACACACCTACGGTTCTTCAAGCAATTTGATGACTTAGTTCAGCAGGTCGATGAGGGGCTACTGTACTTTAGTCAGACTCCCAATGAAATTACTGTCTTAATGGGCAAATATTGCAAAACCTTGGGTACACAAGCTGCCTAGCTAATCACGGATCTTTATCTGTAGATCTATAGATACAGCCCTCTTTGATCCAAAGGCTTATGAAGCGGAAGCCAAAGCCTTTGCAGAGCAGGAGGCGCATCATCACCATGACGATCATGATCATCACCACCACCATCATGGCGATCACGATCATGACCACCACCATTCAGATCACCTCACCGTAGATGGCTTCTCATCGATGGTCTTTGAAAGCGATCGGCCCTTTATCTTAGAAAAAATGCAGGATTTCGTCACCGATCAGCTACCGGAAGAAGTTTTCAGAGCAAAAGGCTTCATGTGGTTTGAAAAAAATACATCCCGCTATATTTTTCAGCTCAGTGGCAAGCGATATACGATGGATACCGATCAGTGGCCTGATGCCCCGAAAAATCAGTTGGTCTTTATTGGCCGCAATATTGACACAGCACAGCTACAGCAACTGCTAAAAAATTGTTTGGCCCCCTAGGCCCTGACTTCGCCCAAACTTGCCCGGATTCTATGACGCAGTGAATACGGCGATTAGGCTTGTTGCATCTGTCGCCAAGCTTGCGACAAGACTTTTGCAGCTGACTGGGTAAAAACGACCGTTAGCAGCAAACCCACCGCTAAATCCGGCAGGATAGAACGGGTCAGCGAGACTAATCCGGCGGCGGCTAAGACGGAGGTATTGGCGATAATGTCGTTGCGAGAGCATAACCACACGGAAGACATATTCAGGTTATCTTGCCGATGCCGGGTCAGGAGTAAGAGACAGAGCAAATTGGCTAACAAGGCCACCATACCCACGATGCCCATCGTTGAAGCTGCTGGACTCGCGCCGTTAAACAGTTGATAGCTTGCCCTGGCAAAGACACCAATCGCCAACAGGAACATAATTAGACCCTTGAAAAAAGCGGCTCCGGCCTGGGCTTTAATACTTTTGTTAAGGACATACAGACTGCTGGCATAGACCAATGCATCCCCGAGCATATCCAAGGAATCTCCTGTGAGGGAGAGGGACTCTGCCCGAATCCCCGCTCCAAATTCAACGAAAAACATCAATAGATTGATCAGCAGAACGATCCAAAGCACTTTTGCCTGCTGCTTTCTCAACTTTGACAATGCCTTGGCTTTGGCTTGGCAGCAATGATCGCTCATAGCAACTCTCCACGTTCTAACATTCAAAGCAGTATTAGAATGTTACTGCACCCAAATCAAACATTCAAGCCAACATTAGAATGACTTATTCAACCAGTTGATTCAGTGCATGATGAAGAATTTCGGCGACGCGCTGATCCTTGAGGGAGTAGTAAGCTAATTTGCCATCATTTCGATACTTAAGAATTTTAAGATCTCGTAGCTTTCGTAGATGATGGGACGCTGTTGCGATCTTCATTTCTAGCAAAGATGCCACATCACAAACACAGAGTTCTGTCCCCCTGCTCAGGGCACACAAAATCTTTAACCGGGACCGATCAGCTAAGGCACTGAACAACACTTGAGCCTCCACCAGTAGATCTTCTCCCGGTAGTGCTTCATTCGCTTGGGTAACCAAGTCCTCATTAAAACAACGGACTTGGCAAATATCCTTGGGCTTGGTCACAGCTCTGAGGGGGGCAAAACCTTACATACACCTTGATTCTAACGGTTCTTTGTGATGGAAGCTCACTCAATGTCTCAGCCTAGTGTCTTCTTAAGAGTTGAGATCGCAGATTGCAATCGCATTGTCCCTGCATTAACCAAGGCCAGCATTGTCCGAACCGTCGCCTAGAGCTTCAAAATTGGCACATCTAGTATCTGGTGCACGCCGTTTATAGCACAAGGCTTTGCAAGCTTAAGATTCCCAGATTGGGTCTTCTGAACACGGTGAACTACAGGAGAATAGCCGACTGCCATTAAAATCGTATTTACATCGTACATACGTTCTGCGTAATAATGAAGAATATGAACGTGTACTTTGTCCTGCATGGCATTACCTTTTCTTGGAATGATGAAAAAGCGCGAATCAATCCACTCAATCACGATGGCATTACCTTTCAATAAGCGGCTGAGGCTTTTTTTGACCCCTTCCTTGTGCTTGTTGATGCAAGTCGTAATGATGAAGCGCGAGATGCTGTAATTGGGCTAGATACTCGATGGAATCTGCTGTATGTCGTCCACATCGAGCAAGAAGCAAAAGGTATACGAATTATCTCAGCACGCAAAGCAACTCACCAGGAGAGAGCCGACTATGAAAATTGAAGCCCTAAAGAAGCGCCTCGATCGCAACCGTCCTATGACCAGTGTGACCATTCGGATGCCTGAAGATGTCATAGAAGACCTGAAGAGAGTTGCACCATTATTGGGATTTTCAGGCTATCAGCCTCTGATTCGCGCCTATGTTGGTCAAGGGTTGCGAGTTGATTTAGAGCGGCTTGAAAGTGAGACAGTGACCACATTGGTGAAAAGTTTGAAGCGTCGCGGTGTGAGCGATGCGGTAATTGAGGAAGCATTAGGTGAAGTCGCTCATGCTACATCTGATTGACGTTCTTGTGCCAACGGTAGAACAACTACGCTGCACCCGAAACTAGTCAGCGGCTAGTTGCAAAGGTTATCTGTGTCCGGTGAGTGCGAACGTTAACGCGATTCGTCCAAGCCGAGGGTAAATCCTGTAACCCATCCTCGCTGAACCCAGAGAGGGAGCAGAGCGGTGACGTCAATATCTGGGTTGTCCTCAAGCTGGACGCAAATCTCTCCAAATGGGTCACCGGAAGCAAAGGCTTGTAGGAGCTGCCACTCAGCAGCACTGGGTAAGTCAATCCGGGTTTCATACTGGTCTCGCCAGAGAAACAGATTCACATCGCCCTCGTTCAGATCGATGGTCTCGGTACTAGAGGCATCGGCCTGATTCACTTGCCAAATTCGGTGAACGGGATAGGGGGAGGTCATTAACACACTATTGTCGGGAAGCTGGAGCACCAGTTCAGGCCAACGGTCAGATGGCACTTGACCCAAGGCGGCCAAATCTAAACCCGGTTGGTCTGTACTGTTAAAGATGCAGTGCCAATGCCACTCTAAACGAGCCACATCAGATAGGTAGGGTAACGATGCTGCCGGTTCAAACTGGGCTATAAAGACAGGGAGCTGTTCCCCATAATCTCCGAGGTCAGGGGATTGGGAGGGATGTCGGCGGATATATTGCCGAGCCATGGCGGTGAAAAACTGGACACCCACCAATCGACAACAGACAGGATAAATCTCTTCTAGAGCCCGACTGAGTTTGCCAACTAAGCTTCCTTGATAGGCTGATAAACCCCGTTCAAAGGAGAGGTGTTCTGTGCTGCGCATCTGGGGTTGGAGCTGCTGGATGCTGTCGGCGTTTTGTGTTGCGATCGCATCGTAAAACAACTGCTGTAACTCCCTTAGTTCTGGGGGTGGTGTTGACATAGGTAGGTATCGGCTTGCTGGGCTTCGGCCATCAAAACATCAAAGCTAGGAATATCTGTATCCCACTCAATCAGCGTTGGCACAGGACCAAACCGCTGAAGGGCCTGCTGATAAAGCGTCCAAACCCCAGGCTGTACCGGGTAGCCGTGGGTATCGAATAAAAAGTGGTCCTGCTCTTCGTAACCCGCCAGATGGATCTCTTTGATGCGATCTACGGGAAGTGCATCCAGATAGTCCAAGGGGTCAAAGCCATGATTCGTGGCATTGACGTAGACATTGTTGATATCTAAGAGCAGATGACAATCGGCTTCGACTAAGAGGGCGGCCAGAAACTGCCATTCAGTCAAGCTATTGTGGCGAAACTGGAGATAGGGCGATAGATTTTCAATCAGAATCTGGCGACCGAGGAAGTCCTGCACCTGCGAAATCCGATCGGCAACGTAATGGAGAACCGATTCAGTGTAGGGTAACGGCGCTAAGTCATTGAAATAATGGCCGTTGACGGACACCCAGGCCAAATGATCAGAGACATGAACTGGCTCAATCCGATCCGCAAGCTGTTTGAGCTGGGTCAAATAGTCCATATTGAGGGGATCTGCTGACCCCAGGGACAGACTGACGCCATGGAGGGTGATCGGATACTGTGCTCGAATTTGTTCGAGGTGATACAAAGGCAAACCACCCCCCAAATAATTGTCGGAGAGGGCTTCTAGCCAGGGTATGGCGGGTTGATGAGTAAGGATGTGGTTGTAGTGTTGCGATCGCAACCCAATCCCAACTCCTTGAATCGTTGTCATAGCACCCATAAATACTCCAAAACGTAAGGGTGCCTGCCGATTCACAGCAGGCACTCAAACTTCGTTGGGTCAATTAACTTAACCCTTCTCCTTGCCTTCTTCAGCAGGAGGTGCAGCCTCTTTCAAGGTTGATCCAACAATCTTTTCACAGGTTCCAGCAGGCACATAAATCCACTCTTCTGGGTCATTATCGACTGTCGCTTTACCAGAGCAGTCATGCTTGCTCGTGCCACAGTCATTGAGGCCAGTCTTGACGATACCGGCACATTTTTCAAAACCGGGCTTACCGGCGACTGCATCATCCGATCGCGTTGCCACTAGGCCGAGGGCAAGCACACCTGATAAAGCGGTGGTAACAGCAATGGCTTTGGTCGTCGTTTTCATGATGGTGAATTTCCTTTAGCAGTTTGCATTCGTTGAGCAGAGTAGGCTGGCTGCTGCTCCCATTTAGAATACGAGCCAATCCTTCCTTTGGATGTAGAGTTTTCGATTTTGTCGTCGTTTGCACCTAAGTGCATTGCCTATGGAGAATTTGGAGAATTGCAATAGTCTCCGACCAGCCTATGTCCTGCGGACAGAAAGCAACGGCCATCGCAACCTTACCGTCAGCAGCTACGACAACGGGTTTAAGAATAAAAATCTGTTTTCCTGCCGATGACACCATAGGTTAAATATAAAATTTTCCTTAAATCTTATAAAATTGGTTACGTTCATATATTTAAAGTCTGTCTAAAAAAATCGGCACAGGCTTTGTTTTTTTATTTATTTGGAGATAAAAGTGAAGAAACAAGCATTAACTCTCGCATTAGCTAGTACCCTTCTTGCTACGAGCGCTTACGCTTCCGACATCACCACTGAAGAAGTTGAAGCAGCACAAGACGCATGGGGAAATGGCATTGTAGAAATAGGCAAAGCTGAAGATCCTAAACAAGCAGCCATCGCCCATATTGATAAGTTTTATGGGTTTGATATGGGTTCTGTTTTGTTCAAACCGACCTTAGCATCTGAGGATCAATTTCGAGGGACCAAACAAGAAGCCTTATCTTATTTCATTGGCCAAAATTTGAAAGAAGACAAGGGATTTGCCCTTGCACCCTACACTAAAGTTCGTTGGGAAAATGAAGGCATCATCGTTGACGATGACTCAGCCGTAGCAATGGGGAATTACTTCTTCACTAAAACAGATGGTGAAGAAATAAAAGTGGAGTTTACCCTTGGTTACGTTAAAGACGACAATGGCAACTTAAAGATTAATCTGCACCATTCATCACTACCCTTTAGTGCCAACTAATCTCAGTTCAGCCCCCTGACTTGAAGTCATTGAAGCCATAAATACTCCAAAACGCAAAGTGCCTGCTATTGACAAGCAGGCACTCCAACTTTGCAGGGTGAAGTGACTTACCCCTGCTTCTTGTCTTCTTCAACAGCTTCCGCAGGGGGAGCAGCCTCCTTCAAGGTTGATCCAACAATCTTTTCACAGGTTCCAGCAGGCACATAAATCCACTCTTCTGGGTCATTATCGACTGTCGCTTTACCAGAGCAGTCATGCTTGCTCGTGCCACAGTCATTGAGGCCAGTCTTGACGATACCCGCACATTTTTCAAACCCAGGCTTACCGGCAACTGCATTGTCAGATCGAGTCGCAACTAAACCAAGGGCAAGCACACTGGATAAAGCAGTGGTAACGGCAACGGCTTTGGTCGTTGTTTTCATAATGGTAAATAGCCTTCAAGAGATTTAGTTCGTTGAGGTAGACAATCTAATACATGAGAATTTGCCCACATTAATAGTACGAACAACTCAGGCTAGCGGATGTAGACCTGCAAATATAATCAGGAGCGCCACAGAGGGTAGCTTCAGGGTAAATGATTGGAATTAAGACAAGCCATTGTTTCCATTGTTTATCTAATGCCTAACCCTTAGCCCCTAACGAAGAGATTCACAGAGTGCATCAATATCTTGCTTGGCAATCTCACTGGCGGCTCGATGGAGCTTATATTGCTGAGGGGGATGGGTCATGATCGCAATCACCGTTTCTATGGGTGGGCAACAAGGCTCATGACAGGCCAACTGACTAATTGACACCGGGATATCAGCAGGAATGGTAAAGGCTTCATAAACCCAGGCTTTCAGTTGTTCAATCTGTTCTGGATCCGCTTTAGGCGTAGATGTTTTAAACAAATCCATTGGAAATACTCTCCACTAAATAACTAGCGAAATCCTTGCCCCCGTGAACTTTGGGTCCAAAGCTGCCATTCTCCTTGCTGACCCCCTAGGGCTAAGGTCTGGCCATCTGGACTCCAAGCCAGCGCTGAACCGCTGATGCCTTTTTGCGCTTGTATTAGCTTGTATCCACCTTGCCACAGACAGAGATAGTCATCCGCCGCTGCAGATACCAAAAGGGTGCTATTGGGCTGAAAGGCAATGGCATTGACTGCCTGCGTATGCCCATCCAATAGCTCGGCTTCCCAGCCATCCCCTTCACGTTGCCAGGTAGTGACGCAGCTACCACTGGCTGCAGACAGAAGATGAGTAGCATCCACCACGGACCAGGCCAACTGCCGAACTTTGCCTGGGAAACCCGTCATGCGCCAGGGGGTTGTTTTATCCGAAGGCCAGACCACTAAGGTGGGATCTAAATTTCCTGAGGCTAAATATTGCCCGTCGGGTGACCAAGAGACACAGAGACTCGATCCTGAAATCTCTCGAATTTCCGGATCTTGGTCCCAATCCTGCCAAATTTTGACCCCTTGATGGCCCCCCACCGCCAGCCAATCCTGCTGAGGATGCCAGGCTAAATCTAAAACGGAAGAGCTTTCAAAAGCGAGAGTGGTCAGGACTTGTTGAGTCTCAGCTTCCCAGACCTGGGCATAGCGCCCCAAACTAAACACCAATTCTTGACGCCGGGGATGCCAGGCTAGTTGATCCACCCAGGCGCGAGGATTCTCTAGACAAGTAACTAGGGTTGGTGGGTCTCCGCTCATCTCCCAAATAAAAACACGGCCATCTTGCCCCCCTGCTGCCAGAAAATGGCCGTCAGCGGAGTAAGCCAAGGCATCCACTGACTGTCCGGTACCCGTTTGCAGACAATAGGTTTGCTGGGTCATCCGATTCAAGCACTGAACCGTACCCGCTCCATCGCAGGCGGCCACCTGCTGGCTATTGGGTGACCAGGCAATGGCCGTCACGTAATCATCTAAACGCCCACGCCATTGACGTCCGAGGTGAGGCTGAGCTACACGAGGCAAGCTTGGAACTCCTGTTTTAACTGAGTTTCATCTAAATTGCGGCCAATAAACACCAGCTCATTCTTGCGGGTTTCATTGGCTTTCCAAGGGCGATCTGCACGGCCATCAAACAGCATGTGGACGCCCTGAAACACAAACCGCTGATCTGCTCCAGCAATATTCAAAATCCCTTTCATGCGAAAAATATCTGGCCCTCTGGTTTGCAACAGATTTCCTAGCCAACTATTGAGTCGTTCGCCATCGATTTCCCCCGATTCTGTTAAGGCCACCGACCCCACGGTTTCGTCATGTTCATGGGCATCCTCTCCTAAAAACTCAGGGTCGATCTCCAAGGCTCGGTCCAGATCAAAGGCACTCACCCCCAAAATAGAGTCCATCTCCACCGATGCATCCTGAGTGCGGTAAATTTTGGCCATGGCATTCATAGAGCGGATTCGATTTTCTAGATCCACCAAATCGGCTGCACTGACTAAATCGGTTTTATTGAGTAAAACCACATCCGCAAAAGCGATTTGCTCCTGGGCTTCATCTGCATCCCAATGTTGGTGAATATGCTTAGCGTCTACGACCGTCACCACTGCATCCAGATTGAGCTGGGTTTGCATATCTTCATCCACAAAGAAGGTCTGGATCACTGGGGCCGGATCCGCTAGCCCTGTGGTCTCAATCACCATATGGTCGAACTTATCTCGTCGTCGCATCAGGTTGCCAATAATCCGAATCAGATCGCCCCTTACGGTGCAACAGATACAGCCATTGTTCATTTCAAAGATTTCTTCATCGGCATCGATCACCAGCTGATTATCAATGCCCACCTCACCAAATTCATTAACAATCACGGCCACTTTTTTGCCATGTTCATAGGTGAGAATGCGGTTGAGTAATGTTGTTTTCCCCGCTCCCAGATAGCCAGTTAGAACGGTGACGGGGACAGTACCTGTTGCAGCGGTAACCATGATGATAGCCTCATCGGAGAATGGTTTAGATAACGATTATCATTCTACAAATATTTCGACGTCAGTTGGGTGGCTTTACCTTAGCTTTAGCTTTTCAAGGCGATGGGGTTGATCCTGGATTTCTCACCAGCCAATTCCAACAAACTGAATAAGTGAGCAACATCAGTTAATTTAATCGAATATAGGTAACCGCTTTTGACTCACCCACTCAATCTGTTCTGTATTGATGATCCTCTACCTTGATTCAGTGAGTTGTCGCAATTGGGGCAGAAATGAGTGTCAGGCAACACAGTGTCGCAATACCTCATTTTTTGACGTGTTATCCGACACCTGGCATACAATCTACTGAATTGGGTGTTATGCAACAGGTGGCGTCTAGCATTACTTATAGATGCGTTATGCGACAGCCTGACATATCACCATAGTTAGGTACCAAGTTCTAGTTTCTACAAAATATAGAATCAACAAATGCAACGAATTAGACTAAAGGCTGAAGTAGAGCATCTCTTGAAGGTTTCCAACTCGCCATCAAAAGATGCACGCACTTTTTTAGTTGAGAAGTTTAATGCAATTAATGGCACCCAACTCGATCCAACTAGCCTTCTCAAAGATGATGAACTAACTGTCCAGAGATGGATTGCTGGCAACACAGATTTGCATTTTCTTTCGGCTGAGTTGGCCAAGGTTTATAAGCGAAGCTATTTCTTCAACGAAGTCGATAAAGTTATTGCTATGCAGCATAGCCAGGAAAGATGTCTAATTTGTGGTTCAGTAAGCCAGGCTCGCTTTATCCCGATTCGTATTTCGCCTAAATCTCATCAATCATTGACCCCTGACTTGAAACGGTACTACCTTGAGCAACTACAAAATCATCCCTTCATTCAAGGTGAAACCCAATTCGATTCCTCTCATCGCTTATGTGTACAGCTAATTTGTGTATTGAAGGAAGGAAGGGATAAAGATGTCGATAACATGGCTAAGCTCATTTTGGATGGCATTAAGGGGCAAGTTTTTCCCGATGATAAGCAAATCGATCATCTGCAGGTCGTCAAATTTCGGGCTAACGAAAGTGAAGAGTTCGTAAGTATTGGTGTTGCTGTAAGCACGCTCAATCAACATTCAGATGTATTATTTGGAGCAATCAATTCGGATTGGTCAGGGCAATCTCGTCTAAATATCTAATGCTTTGTAGATTTACTTGCTTTTCTTTTTATGTTTCACCTAACATTTGCGTGCAACGGACTGTTGAGTAAAGGATCGGCTTATTTCAATAGGTTACCTGCAGCCGTTGACACTCACCATCAGATTTCAACGACACCAATGCTGAACTAAAATACAGAGTGTTGTTTGAAAGAACTCTCTGAAAGCCATGCAGAAAGAAAGCTAAAAGCGTCCTCATCCAGGTCGGGTAAGAAATCTAAGACCCTGGAGTAAAGGATGGAAGTTTATACTTATTCTGAGGCAAGGCAAAATCTGTCAGAGCCTTTAAATCAAGCACAGGCGGAAGAAGTAATCATTAAACGAAGAGATGGAGCTGTTTTCTCTATCAAAGCAAAGAAGCCAAAAAAATCTCCCTTTAATGTTGAAGGTATTGAATCCACTGTGTCAAAGAAGCAAATTTTAGCAGCCGTGCGAGAGTCAAGAAAGTCGTAAACGACGCTGGTGATTTTCCGCATTAATACAGTCAGCGTCAAGCCTTCATCGCTTGGCAAATTACCTAGCCAGTAGTAGCCCAAAACCTAATAACACGTTGAACCGCGTGAAGCCACAACTAGGCGTCCTAGTCACTGCTAAGATTATCCCGCCAAGAAGAATGCGGTGATGGTTTACCTTGCTCTAGGGACACAGTCGCGATCGCTGACGTTTCTCAATTAGAGTCAGGACACGAGCGACGTTGTGAACTGCTGAGTCGGCTGGATATATGTATCTCGATCAGAAGCATCTCGTCTTCACACTTGCACCATAAGACTTAAGCCATTCTCCGAGACTGACAGAATGAAATGTCTTTGAGCATCAGCTAAAATCGATAGATAACGATGTGCGATTGTGGTTTTTGCCACGACAAAATCATGACTGAACTCCTTCAACAGGCGATCTCCCAAATCCAAAAACTCCCACCCCACCAGCAAGATGCGATCGCATCTCGATTTTTGGCAGAGTTGCAAGACGAGCAACAATGGGAAACCCGTTTTGCTGCTACAACAGACGATCAATGGGATCAGATGGCAGCAATGGTGCGGCAAGAGATCGCAGCAGGAGAAACAGTTCCACTGGGTGAGGTATTCCCAACACAACAGTGAAATCGAGTGTCACCAAGTCATTTCGAAAGCGGTTGAACAATCTTCCTGTATCCGTTCAGGAGCAAGCCGATAAAGCCTATGCCCTTTGGCAGGAAGACCCCTATCATCCAAGTCTTCAGTTCAAACGTGTTAGTCAGAAGCAACTGATTTATTCTGCTCGTGTCAGCCTCAACTACCGTGTCTTGGGTTTGTTGGAATCTGATCATATCTACTGGTACTGGATTGGCACGCATGATGAGTACGATGAATTACTGAAACGGATGTAGTTTGAAGCGATCGGTGAAGCCCCTAAATGCAATGGGGGGATGGGTTACTTTGCTCACGAGGCACAGTCGCGATCTCCAACACTTCTCAATTAGAATCAGGACACGAGCAACTTTGTAAACTGCCGATTAGGTTAGGTAACGGTTATGGAAACGCTAACCATCAATGCTTCAAAAGCAGCATTAACTGAAGCGCAGTTTTACAATATTTGTCGTCAAAATGAAGAATTGCGCTTTGAGATGACCGCACAGGGGGATCTAATCGTTATGCCTCCAGTTGGCGGTTTAAGTGGCGATCGCGAAATGTCGCTGGGTGCAAAAGTATGGAACTGGAATGATGCCTCTAGCTTAGGTCGGGTATTTATAGCAAGCGCCATTTTATTCAGGACATAATAAACTAGAGATACTGTTATGTCTTTCAATGGATGCCTAAAATCTACAGCTACGATTTACGTTGCAAAGTGATCGATGCTATTGAACTTGATGGCATGCCTCCCTCAGAAGCGAGTGACACCTTTCATATCAGTCGTAACACCATTAATCTATGGCAACGTCTCAAAGCAGAAACAGGTGATCTTCATCCCATCCCTAGACAACACCTTGGCCATAGCCACAAAATCACAGACTGGGATAAGTTTCGAGCTTTTGCTCAAGAACATCGCTATAAAACCCAAGCTCAGATGGCCGAGTTGTGGGAGGGGCAAATCAGTGAGCGTACTATTTCAAGAGCGCTGAAGAATATTGGATTTACTCGAAAAAAAAGACCTATGGCTACCGCCAACGCGATGAGCACAAACGGGCTGAGTTCGTCCAAAAGTTAACAACAGTAGACCCAGACGATATCGTCTATGCTGACGAGTCAGGGATGGACAATCGAGATGAGTATGACTATGGCTATGGTCCCAAAGGTGAGCGGGTCTATGCTTTAAAGTCTGGTAGCAGAAGTGGACGAGTCAATATGATTGCAGCTTTGAGAGGAAAGCAGCTCATGGCCCCGTTCACGATTGAAGGGGCTTGCAATCGCACCGTATTTGAAATTTGGCTTGAGACTTGTTTGATACCGATGCTCAAACCGGGGCAGAAGTTAGTCATTGATAATGCCACCTTCCATAAGGGAGGGCGAATTGAGCAACTGGTAGAAGCCGCAGGATGTGAAGTGTGGTACTTGCCACCCTATTCTCCTGATTTGAATAAGATTGAACGGTCGTGGGCTTGGATTAAAAGTCGAATTAGACACCAATTAGAGCACTTCGGTTCACTTAGAGAAGCAATGGAACATGTGTTGTACCTAGCGTCCTAATTAGAGTGGCGACTGCTATAGTTCTTCAACGGTGTTTCAATTGCCCAACGGTGCGAAACGATCACCGGATGTTGCCTGGGTCGAACAAAGTCGCTGGGATACCCTCACAAGAGAAGCGCAAGAACGATTTCCACCCCTAGCTCCCGATTTTGTGATTGAGTTACGGTCTCGGACCGATGACTTAGCTGTGCTGCAAGCGAAAATGCAGGAATATGCAGAAAATGGTGTGCGGCTCGGTTGGCTGATCAAACCCCAGGATCAGCAAGTAGAGATCTATCAACCAGAACAGGATGTAGAGATGAGATCGCTGCCGACTCAACTATCAGGGGAAGAGGTATTACCAGGTTTTAACCTGGATTTACCGCAGTTTTAGGGGTTATGCCAGCGCGTTTAACCCCTATGCCCACCTAAGTACCTCTATGTCAGGCTAAAACCTCCACTTCAACGCAGTTCTGGCACAGACCAAAGAATTCTAGAGTGTGGTAAAAGACTTGAAATTTCTGTGTTTGTGAGAGTTCTTGTTCTAACTCGTGGACTGGGCAGTTCATTAATGGCATGGACCTGCCACAGTTTACACAGGTCAGATGATGTCGATGAGCGGAGGCAATACTATAAACCGCTTCACCATTGGGTAAAGAACGTGTTTGCACTTTGCCACGCTGCTGGAGAACCTTAAGGGCACGGTAAATCGTTGCCAACCCCACTCTTTGTTGCTGCTTTTTAAATTCTTGATGCAGATCTTGAGCAGAAAATTCTTGGGGAGTGGAAAAGAGGACTTCCAACACGCGCCGCTGATGAGGGGTTAGTTTCTCTGGCATACTCAACTCCTTACTGCACCTGGAACGAGAACCTTTTTTTGACAAATCAAAAGACTATCGGACATGATTATCATTCTCATTTTATGATAACAGCCCTGCCTAATAGACCGTCAATATTACGATTCAACCCTAACCTCTGGGAAGTCTCTTCGGGTTAACAACCTTGGGAACACATTTACTACAGGCGATGACAGAGGATCAATGGTGACCCAAACGTGATGTGATCGCATCCTCCAGCTTCTTCCCAGAGAAAATAGGATGGAGTATGTTTACTCTCTTCTAGTGCAGACATTGCTCAAGCATCCTGATTTTTCATCTATTCAAACGTGACAAAAGAGGGGTAGAGAGATGTTGCCTTTGGGGGAACCAGCAGATAGATCTTGATACGGTGTTGAACGAGTAAGCGTGATTTACGGTAACCATTGTGGATCGATGCCTGAGCCAACGGAAGAAGGCTGCTGATTACTACTGTCTAAGGGTAAAATCCACAGATTACTGGTGGTCACTGAACCGCCCTGATTCGTCTGAACACTCTCTGGATTGTCGGGACTCGCTTCAATCGATTGGTCAAATAGCAACGCTGAACCATCTGGAGCGAGGGCCATATTTGTATCACGCTGATTGGTTAGATTCAAGAGCCTCGTTTCTGTTTGGGTGGCTAAGTCAATCGTTGCAAAGTAAGGAATTTCTACATATTCTTCGCCAGAACCTACCTGAGTGAGCAAACAGTAAAGTAACTGTTTTTTGGGGTCAAAGGTGGCTCTGATAATTGAGCCAGTTGTTTTGAGCAGTTCGATTTGCTGGCCCTGAGTTGTGACTAAAAACAAAGACTTAGTGAAATCGGGGTTGAACTTGAGCATCGTAGCGGCTGATCCGTCGCTAGCAAAGCTTAAAACCATCCCAAATTTAGGTAGAAACTCCAGAGGCTGATCATTTACACTGCCATCCAGGGGTAAGATTGCCAGCCCTTGTCCTTGGGCAATCACTAACGATCGACTATCAGGGGCAATCAAGAAATTGCCTCCTTCAACCTTCTCTAATAGTCGGATGGATTTGCCTGTGGGTAGTTGCCAAAGACTGACCTGGCCTAGACCTGCTCCTTCTTTGGGAGCCCGTTGGACAACAATTCGACTGCCGTCTGCAGCGAGATCGAACTTGAGAATTTGATATTTCTGGTTATCCAAGACCTGTTCCATTTCACCTGCGGGTTTTTGAGAGCCGCTATCTTGATCAGGAGGATTGGCCTGTAACCCTGTCGTGACGGTGTAGAGTTTGGGGTCGAAATTGCCTGCAGAGACACTTTTACGTTCTGTGGCAGCAAATAGAATGCGATCGCCATAGGGATACGGCTTAAATTCCGTGACGACTAGGTCGGCAGGTGTAAGAATCGTTTTTTGGTCTTGGGTTAAATTCTTGAGAATGAGCCGTCCTGATTCTTCCCCATTTACACCGATGTATACATAAGCGCGATCGCGACTCCGAAACGTCCCCGAAAACGGCTGCATCACCTTGGGTTGGACATTGGGACTCAGGCCCACTTCCTCCACTTGGCTCAGCTGGACTTTGAATTCAGTCCCGTAAGGGATGGGCTCAGTCAACGTATAGGCCAGTCGTCGGCCTGACCAACTCAGTTTTCCCGGCAACTCAGGGGTTAAAGTCAGGTTTTCTTCAACCTTGGGCCAATCCATCGTCCGATTGAACGACAAGATAAAGGCCGTATCTTCCATGCCAACTCGTTTCTCTTGCCAATTAAAGTTGCGGACAATCGGCACCGTATGGTCTCCCCCCATGATGATAAAGCCGATCAGGAATGTGAGAGCGGCCATCATCGTGATGGCAATACGATCCAGGGGGTAAATCCGGTGCTTCATAGGGCTGTATATGGAAACGCTGACAATTAAGGCTTCAAAAGCATGTTGTTTGGGTGGTTAGGGGCATTTTCAGACCAGTCAGAAACCGCTTAATCACCTGCCTTCAGGCCGACCCACCCACTTCAATACAGTTCTGGCGCAGATCCAAGAATTTGTGCGGTAAAAAACTTGCAATTTCTGTATTTGCGTCAGTTTCCGGTCTACCTCGTAGACGAGACAGTTCAGTCCTGGCATGGAGTTGACTCAGGTCAGAGGATGCCGTTGAGGGGAACACCTCACTGGCGAATGCACCCGAGCACCAGTACCCTCCCCAGGCCAAGATCAAGGAGAAGCAAGTTGCCGCTATTGCCTGACGACCCATTAACACCAGTGCAAATCGGAGAGACTGTTCTTTGGCGATCGTCAGGGCCGTGACCAAACAAGGTAACAAGACACCTGCCAGGTAGACCCCTGTGAGAATTTGCAGCGGTGTGAGAGCGGAGAGAGTTTCAGCTTCAGCAAAGAGCAGCAAACCATCTTTGCGAATAGAGGCCAGGATCATGGGCAAAGCTGCTTCTGGAGGGAGGCGAAAGATCTGCATCAGGGGATGAATAATGGATGCAGCAGCAGTCAGAAGACTCAGCTCATCTAAAATCGATGCGATCAAGGTAATGGCCACAAAAATGGGAATGGCATTGGTCAAAAACTGATGAAGCGTACCCTGGGTTTCTCGCCAGATGGTGGCTAAGTGTGGTCTTTCCAAAAACGTGCGGTGTTCAATCATCAACGGGTTGTGGAGAGAACGAGCCGACTTAGGGGCAATCAAGCGAGTGTAGATCAGCGTTGTCAAAGTTAGATAACCCAAGTAGGGAATCACCAAGCTAGGCCAATGGGCTGCACTAAACACCAGCAATTGTAAATTCAAAATTTTGGCAAGCTAGGTTGTAGTCGTTGAGGATGTATTCATACACTTGCAGAGCCCCAGACGATGAATGAAGGTGTTCTAAATTTCCCTCTCTTACTGCACTGGCTACATCAGCTCATTGAGCACCTCGATGATCCACGTCAACCCAGTAATGGCACCAAATTTAGTCTCAAAGATATTGTATTAGGCGCATTTGCTGTCTTCTTTATGCAATGTCCTTCGTTTCTGGAGTACCAACGCCATGTTCATAGTCGTCATGGTCGTGACAACGCCCAAGCCCTCTTTGAGTTAACAGAACTCCCCACGAGCAACCAAATCAAGAATGTTTTGGACTTGATCGCATTTCGTCTTCTGTTTCCCATTTTTTATCAAATTTATAGCGTTCTCCTACGACGAGGTTATCTAGAGCAATATAAGGTTCTAGGTGGACACCTGTTGGTAGGGCTAGACGGCAGCGAGTATTTTTCCTCAAACTGGATTTGTTGCGATCAGTGTTCTACCAAAACCCATCGGGATGGGAGTGTCACCTATACGCACACCGCCGTGTTGCCCGTCCTCGTTTGTCCGGAAATTGAACATGTCATTTCTCTGGCCCCAGAGTTCATTCGTCCTCAAGATGGTGCGGAGAAACAGGATAGTGAAACCGCTGCGGCCAAACGGTGGATCAAGGGGCATGCTCAAGGGTTTGACGGAGCCAAGATTACGGTTCTTGGCGATGACCTCTATAGCCGTCAACCGATGGTGGAGACTTGTTTAGAGGATGAGTTGAACTTCATTTTTGTCTGTTTGCCCTCCTCCCATCCAGAGCTATATGAATGGGTAGAGTATTTAGAAGGTATTGGAGATGTTGAGCATCTAGAGACTCGGGGCTGGAACGGTCGCTATCATGAAATTTGTCAGTATCGCTATTACAATCGCATCCCCCTGCGTGAGGAGCTACCAGCAGTGATGGTCAACTGGTGCGAAGTCTCTGTTACTCGTGCTGCTGATGGAAAGACTATGTATCACAACGCGTTCATTACTCACCATTTCATCAATGACCAAAGTGTGGCCGAGATTGTCAGTGCTGGACGTGCCCGATGGAAAGCGGAGAATGAAGGACACAATGTCCTCAAAACCAAGGGCTATCACTTAGAACATAATTTTGGTCATGGTCAGAAGAACCTTGCTGCTGTGCTATTGGTACTCAACCTGTTGGCATTCTTATTTCATACCGTCTTGCACTTGGTGGACTCCACTTATCAACGCATGCGAAAGCAACGGGGAACCCGACAAGGCTTTTTTCACGATATTCAGACTTTGACCAAATACTTGCTCTTTGAGAGTTGGGAGCATTTGCTCCAGTTTATGTTGGATGATCCAGAGCCTCGAATAGCAGCCGATACCTCATGAAATATTGAATTTACAATTGCTGACTAAACACCGCCAGCGTGGCACCGAATTGGTATGAACAGGCGGAACCAAAGGCAATCGCCGAAATACAAGTTTTTCGAGCACAACTAGAACAGGCACGAGTACTGATCACTGCTGGCACATTACAGCCAAATCCCATCACGACCCGCACCAGATCCCGTCCAGATAACCCCAAGGGACGCAACAGTGGATGTAGGGCAACCGTGATCCGCTCTACCAAGCCGCTAGCCTTGTAAGTTCCCAAACATACGGCATAGAGAATGACAGTCGGCACAGCCCAAACCCATAGCAACGGTCCCATCGTCAGTAAGCCATAACGTCCAATCAGCATTTCTCTCGGCAGAGACAGAGGTATATCAGCCAGAACATCTACCAGGGGTTTGACCAGCGATTGCACAAGGGGATCAGCAACGGCCGCAAAGCTATTGGCAAACCCAACCGCAAGTAGGGTAGGCAGTAGTAGGAGAATGAGCGCCACCAGCCACCCAAACTGTGGATGTTCTAACACCGTTGGTCGAGGTTCAATCCGCCATCCAGCCGGAATGGGTTGCCGTTGTGGAAATACAGCCGGATCTTGCAAAGCTGCCCGAATTTCGTGATGCTGTCCTAGGGTCAGATGTCTCGCATCAATGGGGATAAACGCCAGATTAGAGGTCTGTTCCCAACATTGGACAATCTCCTGGGTAAACCTAGCGTGAGACACTTTGTCCCAAAACGTGATCACAACAATGCCCCGCTTCCCCACTACCAAGGGCCATAAATCCATCAAATCTTCATCCACATGGGTTGCTTTGATCACCAACAACACAGTGTCATGGGTTTTTAATTGCGCCAGTGCAGCTTGCGTGGTGACCCGATCCGATCGGTACAAAATACCGGGGGTATCCACAACAGTCAGTCCGTCTCCGACATAGGTGTCACAGGCAATCGTAGAGCCACGGAAGTTAATGCTGTAAGGCAAACATCCCGTGAGCGAAGCAACCAGTTGAGATTTGCCCGTATTTTCTTTACCGATCACGACGATAGAGCGCTGGGCGGGTGGGATAAGTAGGGGCATAGCGGATCATTAACAGAATCGGACAAGATAACGTTGCTCTCTCCCCAGTAGTAGAGCCACTGGCGAAATCAGCATTTGTTTACATGGCAAAGCCTTTTGCAGCCCCCTAAATCCCCCATTCTGGGGGACTTTGAGCCTATAGCTAAGCTGGATAATAGGACCAAAAATCTCAAGCATTGTTCTCTCCAATCTGATTTTGCATATCTGTGCAGAAATAGGTAAAGTCCCCCACTGGTAGGGGATTTAGGGGGCGAGTGCAAGGGTGAAATCCATCGACATAATCGCCCCATATAATCTGGACGTGAAATTCGCCAGCAGTATCAGAATTAGGGGACTGAGGGGGCTAGTGCAATCCATAAAAGGTAAGAGCAGCTTCAGGTAGGATTCATGCAAGAGGTCTAGTGGCTAACAGATACAGTCGTTGTCGCAACAAGACAGGTCATCTAAAAACATTCCTTGTTGGCGGTAGGTTTCTAAAGGCGCAGGGTCAAGGTCTAAACGGCGTGCGATCGCATCAGCCACTACCGCAAACCGCTGCCGAAATTTATAGATAAAGCAAAAAATAAGACCGTGATGACGGACGGAGGGGCCAACCACAAACAGCCCTGGCGTCAGAGTAGACTCATCTTGATCATTCAAAATGGCATGCCCCTCTGCCCAAAAGAACAACGACGCAATCTGCTGCAAGCTGGTCTCAAAACCAGTACAGAGAATCGGGGGATGAACCGTCAGCCATTTCTGATATTCGCTAAAGACGGCATAGCCCCCCGACACTTTTTTGACTTCCTCAATGGAGACATTGCCAATCAGTTCGAGACGGCCCGTTTGATGGGCCAACATCACGCGCTGCAGCGTATAGGGTGACAAAGAAATGCTCGGATCCGTCTCCTGGTTCCCCCACACCCCAGTCCGATCTAAAACCCTGACGTTCTTTCCTAAGGCGACTAAGTGGGTGGCGGCATCCATACCACTTTCATAGCCGCCGATGATCGTAAATTCATCCCCTGGCAAATTGGCCCAAGAGCGAATCTGAGAATTGTGAATGCAATGGTCTGCTCCCAAAAATGGATTTAACCTTGGGTATTGGAATTCCCCAGCAGCCCAGATCACAAACTGGGTTTTGACGTCTCCGCCAGACGTCTTTAGGATGAAGCCGCGACACTGAGAAAGGGGCTCAATGGCCAAAACATCCGTTTCTGTCTTCACAGGCAAATGGAAGTGATCGACCACCGTTTGCAAATAGAGTGCATACTGCTGGCCATTGATATGTTCTCGTCGAAAGGCGATCGCTGGAGACGTTTTCAAGGTAATGGCATTGAGATCGAGTAGGCCAAAACCATGACTCGGAAACGAGGGGGTAATCAAGTTCATCTCTGCTGGCCAGCGGAGAAAAGACGCCCCCACCTGCAGCCGATCCAGCAGGATAAAGTTTTCCATGCCTAGCTCCTGAAGCGCGACCGCACAACCCACCCCGGCTGGCCCCGCACCGACTATCACTACGTCATAGGAAGAATTTGTCTGTTTCATGGATAGACTTGCTGCCAGCAGGATTTTAGTAGAATGATTATCATTATCATATTTTTTGGAATCAACCAACGCTGAATCAAAATAATCGATACCCGTCCCACCGACCCTTATATTGACTTGCCAACACCCTCATCCCATCGGGTACAGAACGGGTAAGCGTAAGCTGGCGGGCCAAATTCTATAGAGAATTCAAAATTGATCACCTGCCAGCGGGAGTCAGCATCGATGGCGGGGCTAAATTCTAAGGGCAGTCCATAGAGCCGGGGTTTGGCATAGTAAATCTGTCGCCACCAGTCAGATTGGGATTCTAAATGGGGCTGGACTAGCGCTTCATATCGGTGAGCAAGGGTAAGTCTAATCGCTCGAAAACCCTGGTAATGCAAGTGATCAAGCGCTTGGCTAACTTCTATCTTTAGTCCTTCCGGGTCGCGATGTTGCTGATACCAGTTGCCCTGCCAGTGATGCCAACATCGCTCCGAAGCGGGGTGGACGAGACCGCCCGTTACGGGATCAGCTTCAAAGACCCCATGACGAGGGCAAAGATACGCCTCGGTTAGCACAAGGGCTGGACTCTGTTGGCAACAAATCGGACAGCGAATATTGATACCAAAAATGGGCCAATCTAACACAGAGAGGGTCACGCTCAGTCATGCCCCCCTTCGTCGTTTTCATTCCCTAAACCAACAGACCAAACTAAAACTTCACCCTGTTGACCACCTGCAGCTAGACACTTTCCAGTGGAGTGCCAAGCCAAACACGAAAATCCGTCCTTCGCGCCATTGAGCATCTGAGCAGCTTCAATAGCTGCCTGCCACAAAATGACCCAACCATCTTCAGATAGAGAGGCGAGCAAACCCGTTTGGTGCTGAAACGCAATATCTAAAACGTTTGCAGTGTGACTCTCTAATATCCAACTTTGCCAGTCTGCGTTGGGTAATAGCGTCGACATCGCCACATATTCACGGGTTGCAGCCGCTAATATGGGGGAGCGCTCCGAATCGGGTACATCGGCCCAGGCAAGTTGGCGAATCTTACCAGGAAACCCTTGGATGAGGGTTGGCAAGTCATCTTCTGCGGTGGGAGCCTGATTGACAAGAGATACTTTTGCCCACGTTAGAATACTGACGCTTTGGTCTTGGTTTGCTGTTGCCAGATAAGCCCCGCCCGGCGACCAGGATAGAGACATTGCTGGAGCGATCAGTTCCCATTGATAGAGGGATTGATGCCACTGGGGGATCTGCCAGATGTGGATTAGGGTATTGGCTGCCACCGCAAGATGTTGCCCATCGGGTGACCAGCCAAGATCTTGAACTTGGGCATCAAGTTCAAGAGAGGTCAGCATTTCGGCCCTATCAGCATCCCAGATTTGCACCTTCTTCCCTCGATTGAAGGCGAGTAAGTTGCGGTGGGGATGCCACTGGAGCCGGTCAATCCAGGCAGAGTCGCCCGTTAGGGTCTTTGGGGCTGGAGCTTTCTCTGTCGCCATGAGCCAGAGGTGGATTTGCCCTGCTTGACCACCGGCTGCTAACCACTGGCCATCAGCGGAGAAGGCAATGCTATCGATGGATGAACCAATGGCATCTTGAAGCAATAGATCACTATCGTTGTGCAGCAAAAGAACCTCGCCTGCCCCCGAAGTCACGGCCAGGGTATTGCCAACGGACGACCAGGAGATCGCAGTAATGTAATCCGATAGGTGATGATGGCGACTCAGTTCTGCCAGGGGCTTAAGAAGGGGCATCGAAGATGGCTAAGTAGTGAGGGTGAATGGGTGGACGGCGGTAACTGCATAAAACATTCCATCATCAGTGACGACAACTTCTAAAGTGATGCTCGGCAGGCTTTGTTTTGGAGCCAGAATGATGACGTAAGACGCAGCTCTTCCTAGACCAGGACAGCGTATCTTCTCTCTCAAATTCCCCGATTAATCGCGTAACCGTAACTCGGCTGGAACCAATCACCTCAGCAATATCTTGATGGGTGAGGGGAAGCGGAATAAAGCATTCGTCTCCAGACTGCTGGCCAAATCGGTCAGCTAACCAGTTGAGAAACGTACTAAAGCGCGTTTGCACTGAACCATGATGCATGGTGAGCAAGGCTTGACTTTGTTGCATGTGACACCACATCGCTTCCTCCAGAGCCTTGTAGTCATCGATCTGTAGTCGATGGACTCGAACAGTACTCAAGCATTCAGATTGGTAAGGTTCAATGCCAGCGAACAGATGCCCAATAATATCTCCCGCTCCCCAGAGTCCCAGGGTGGTAATATCACCCTCTTCATGAAGGGTAATGCTGCGAACCATACCCGTCTCAATTTTCCAGAGAAGGTTTTGGTTTTGAATCATGGGCAAACATTCCCGCCGCTTAAACGTCCGAACGACAGGGCTAGTCTCTTGTTGATGAGTCGTGGCGTATGTGGGTGTAATCAGTGAGGACATGAGCATGATGCATAAAGACCTAGATTTAAGGCTGTGCTGAAGAAACAACTCGGAGCTGAGGACACCAGATTTGCTCAGCTAACAATGCGCTATTTCGGGGGTATCAATCTCTAGATAGGTGTCTGGATCGGCGCTCAATATTAGACAATCGACCGGAAACAGAGCTTTCTCAATGTCATTTCCAGAATGATTAGTTCAGACGAGGGATCTGCGCAGAGCAAGTTAACTTGACATATCTGCATAAAATAATCTCCTGTGGGATGCAAGGTAGAGGGTCAACCCATTGAGTCATGAAACATAGTTCGGATGCGGTTACAGGCTAGGGTAGGGAATCCTTGCTAGAATCCCTTTTTGTAGCGACTTTGGACGACGCTGACGGGGAACGATGCCATCTGAACTGGAATAATATTGGCGGGCCAATTGAAAAACTGCGGCGGCACTATCTAGGGGCAATTGGTCACCAAACATTAGTGTGTTTTTCCCTGCCGCTGCTAAGGCAATGGTGCAGGGACGATTGCAGGCGCTAAAACAGTCCACCGCTTCGATCTTGAACTCAGGAGGGAGGGGCGATTGCTCCTGAAGCCGCGATAAATGGCTAAGTAGGTGATGGCCACCGCGTTGACCCCTGTAATCCCGTTGGGTCGGCGAGAAGGCACAGGACCGACAGACGAATAGAGCATGTTGAGTCATGATGGGCGATGCCATACCAAAACGTCATGAGTAATCGTTAGTGAGATGAGCTACCCAGAATAGATTGAACGGCTTGCATAAGACAATAGTAAGAATGATAATCATTATCATTGCTTTGTGCAACCTGACATTCTGGCTTTCGTAACTTGATGGCAAAAGGATTGGTCTCTAAGTTTGAAAGCGAAGCGGGTACCCAGCTTGTCTCCTCATTGAAGATGCAAGAGTTTGAGATTTGCGATGGTCTCCGACCGGCCTTCGGCCATCGCGCTTAGCTTGGCTCTTCTACTGAGAAACGCACTAAGAAGGCATAGGCCTTTGCAAGAGCCACTCCATCACCCGTTGCTTATGGGAGTCAATGCTGAAGACTCGCACTGCGTTACCTTGATATTCCGTCATTCTGCGATTGAGACTGTTCAGAACTTGCTGTGGGTTTGTCCCCTCAAGGGGTGGACAGCTTTGCCAAGCCCCCACTTTGAAATGTCTGGCATCGGCCTGTTCAATGCCAATTTGATTCCCCAACCGAAGTTGCCCCAGAATCTGTTCCAGCACTTCAGCGCTCAGCTGTTCTTGAAGCTTTTCATTCTGAGGTCGAGCTATCTCAGAGCGATGGCCATTGTTCAACGGTGCAGCACAGGCAATATCGTCTGCACAGCGATAGCCCGCCAGTAAAGCTCGATTGATCTCCACCACATGATGAGAAAAACGATGATCAGTTGTCTTGGCATCCGGTAGTCGGTCGGCCTCGCTTTGGTGGGTAATCACAACCCCTGATCCAACATATTTTCCAGGTGGAATTTCCACATCCTGGATAAGCGCATGCATCATCACAATACAGCGGTGCCCTACCTTGGAATTAAACACCGTTGATCGAAAGCCGATGAAACAATCATCGCCAATATAAGCAGGCCCGTGAATCAAAGCCATATGGGTAATGCAGGTATGTTCACCAATCCAGACCGAGTAAGACTCACCATCATCTCCGGTGACTCGGCCTCGTTCTAAGCCATGTATGACCACACCATCCTGAATATTAGTATTTGCACCAATGTAAAAGGGCATACCCTCATCTGCTCGAATGGACGTGCCAGGTGCGATTAAGACTTGGTGTCCCAGACGAACATCTCCGATCAAGCTCGTTGAGGAATGCACATAGGCCGACTCACTAATTTGAGGTTGATCCAGCCCTTGATCCCAAGGGGTCGGAGGTGAAGGTTGCTGACGTAGAGGCATCTTTAATACTCCATTGGTTTAAAGTCGACTGGGCCCATCAAAGCTGCGTCGGATTGGGGGCATCCCCATAGACCCGTTGGGGGTCAAAGGTTTTGGCCGCTTCTGTAAAGGTCAAGGCAATGGGAGAGGGGCCGTCCACTGCTTCCGTCCCCAAAGGAATTTGACGATAAAAACAAGACCGATACCCTACATGGCAACTAGCTCCAGACCCCGCAACGGTCACCCGCATCCACAGGCAGTCTTGATCATCATCAATCAGCAATTGTTGAACGTATTGAATCAAGCCACTGGTGGCACCTTTGTGCCAGAGGGTCTGACGGCTGCGGCTGTAGTAATGGGCCTCTCCAGTTTCAATTGTTTTCATCAAAGCTGTCTGATTCATATAGGCATGCATGAGCAGTTCACCTGTTTGGGCATCAGTGGTCACCACAGGCATTAAACCGTCTTGATCAAACTTGGGGGAAAGCAGCGATCCTTCTTCGACTGCTTCGACAGAGGTACGCTGAGCGAATGAGAGAGTCATGGTAAACCTCAGAGACAACGATGGGTAAAACAGCTACTAGCTATTCCTAGATGTTTTGTTCGGGCATACCCGAAGAGTGGTGATCGACAATCAGCCAGCGATCGCCAATTTTGCGATAGACAAAGGTAAATCTCGCCATCAGCTCTGAAGGTCGCCCCTCTTTGACCACTGCAAAGGCATAGAGGCCAGAATTAACAGCCAGATCACAAAAAACCTGGATATTTTGCTCGACGATACGACCATCCGGCTTCAGGGCCAGGAAGCCTTGGAAGTAATCTTCAATTTCAGCAGGGGTATGTCGAACTCGGTTGGAAACCGTGGGCACCAGAATGGCATCAGGGGCATAGGTTTTGACGACTTCACTGGGTTGACCTGTTTGCAGGGATTGATCCCATTGCTCAAACAAATCGGCAATCTCTGCGGGGGCCACGGTTGGGCAGCGAGTTTCAGCGAGAACGGGTGTACAAACAAAACTCAATAGTAAGCAGCAGCCCAAAAGCATTCCAATCACGTTCTTGATTCTGAGAAACGTTCTCTGCTGGGGCTGAGCTGAGCTGCAGGGCTGAGCGGGTTGATAGGCAGCGTTCATCATTTTTCCTAATCTA
Source organism: Acaryochloris marina S15 (assembly GCF_018336915.1). Lineage (GTDB taxonomy): Bacteria > Cyanobacteriota > Cyanobacteriia > Thermosynechococcales > Thermosynechococcaceae > Acaryochloris > Acaryochloris marina_A. The sequence continues at coordinate 5,690,044 of NZ_CP064923.1, forward strand.
AATTTGTTGTTTGGCATCAATGGCGGTCTGCATTTTGTCGCACAGTTCTGGGAGCTTCAATAGCTCCTGCTCTTCTGAATGCCGAGTGCGAATAGTGAGGGTCTGGGTTTCAACTTCTTTTTTTCCCACCACAGCAACCACCGGAATTTTGTCTAGGGCTGACTGACGAATTTGTTTTCCTAAACGCTCTCCCGTCTGATCGACTTCAGCCCGGAAGCCCCTTTGCTGAAGCTGCTCTAAAACCTCAAGGGCATAGGGTCGCTGGGCATCACTGACGACGAGTAGCCGCATCTGCACGGGTGCTAGCCACAGGGGGAAATCCCCCGCATAATTCTCGATCAAAATGCCGAAGAATCGCTCCAAAGACCCAAAAATGGCCCGATGAATCATAATCGGGCGCTGCCGCGATCCATCTGCGGCGACATATTCCATCTTGAAGCGCTCAGGCAAATTAAAGTCCACCTGAATCGTGGAGCATTGCCACAGCCGTCCAATGGCATCCCGTATCTTCAGATCAATCTTGGGTCCATAAAAGGCACCCCCGCCTTCATCCGTGAGGTAATCCCAACCTTTACGTTCTAGGGCTGTGCGCAAGGCCTGGGTAGCCAAATCCCAAATATCATCGCTGCCCACTGATTTACCAGGCCGGGTTGAGAGATTAACCTCATACTCTCGAAAGCCAAAGTCCGACAAAATCGTCTCGGTTAAGTTCAGAACCGCCAAAATCTCGTCGGCTACCTGATCTGGTAGACAAAAAATATGGGCATCGTCTTGGGTAAAGCCCCGAACCCGCATCAGTCCATGTAGAGTCCCGGAGCGTTCGTACCGATAGACCGTCCCTAACTCCGCCCACCGCAGGGGAAACTCTCGATAGGAGTGGAGATCGTGCTGATAGGTGAGGACATGAAAGGGACAATTCATGGGCTTGATCTGATAGGCCTGGTTCTCCACATCCATTTGATCAAACATGCTGTCCCGATAAAATTCGAAATGACCCGAGGTTTTCCACAGATCCAGATTGGCCATATGGGGGGTATAGAGCAACTCATACCCCCCCTGGATGTGCGCTTGTCGCCAGTACGCTTCAATGACCTGGCGAATTCGAGCCCCCCGTGGATGCCAAAAGACCAGTCCTCCCCCTGCGTTGTCTTCAATACTAAAAAGCTTGAGGGTCTTGCCCAAAAGACGGTGGTCCCGACGCTGGGCTTCTTCTTTTTGGTGCAGGTACACTTTTAACTGCTTCGGTGTTTCCCAGGCGGTTCCATAGATCCGCTGCAGTTGCGCCTGGGCTTCATCGCCACGCCAGTAGGCTCCGGCGACGCTTTCGAGCCTAAAAGCCTTAGGATTTAGCTCCCCCGTACTGTTGAGATGGGGACCTGAGCACAGATCCCACCAAAATTCATTGGGGGCCACTGGCAACGGCTCAATCAGTGAGGCTTCCGCTTCGGGATGTTGAGTTCGTCCCGTGTCTGGACTGCCAATAAAATAACGGGTAATGGTTTCCCCCGCAGGAATCTGGGCCAATATTTCTAACTTATAGGGTTCTTGTAACTGTTCCAGTTCAGCCTGCATCTGATCGCGATCCACTTGTTCGCAGATGATGGGCAACTTGGCTTTGATAATCCGCCGCATCTGAGTGGATATGGCATCTAAATCGTCTGGTGTAAATGCCTGAGCACGGTCAAAGTCATAGTAGAAACCTGTCTCAGTCGTGGGACCAATCGTCACCTTTGTTTCAGGAAACAGATGCTGCACCGCCATGGCCATCACATGGGCACAGGTGTGGCGGAGTCGCTGCAATTGTTCGGCGGAATTGGGCGCTGATAGCGTAGAAGAAGCAGTAGACATAGAGGCTTGCAGAGAAGGGCGAAGGGTTGCTTAAGCATATGATAATGATTATCATTATATTTGTTAAGACCTAGTTTGCTTTTGGATTGAAGCCGACTGGATCTCGAAGTGACCCTTATCCCTTTCCGCGTTAGGAGTTTCTATGACCTTGCCTTCCATAACGACCTTCAATCCTGAAGAGATCGTCACTGAATCTCAGTCCATTGTCTCGGAGGCCGAAATGCAGGCTGCCGTCCGTACGTTGTTGCTGGGTATGGGTGAAGATCCCGATCGAGAAGGACTCCGAGATACCCCTAAGCGAGTGGTTAAATCCTTAAAATTTCTGTCTTCGGGTTATCAGCAGTCCCTAGATGAATTGCTGAATGGGGCTGTCTTCTCCGAAGACCTGGATGAAATGGTCTTGGTGCGCGATATTGACCTCTTTAGTTCCTGCGAACATCATATCTTGCCCATTATTGGCAAAGCCCATGTGGCTTATATTCCCAACGGCAAAGTGATTGGCCTATCGAAAATTGCCCGCATCTGTGAGATGTATGCTCGGCGACTCCAGGTACAAGAACGATTAACGGCACAAATTGCCGATGCGTTGCAGGGCCTACTGAAGCCCCAAGGAGTCGCTGTGGTCGTAGAGGCAAGCCATATGTGCATGGTCATGCGAGGGGTACAAAAACCTGGCTCTTGGACCTCGACAAGCTCCATGCGAGGCGTGTTTTCCAGTGATGCCCGCACCCGCCAAGAGTTTTTTAACCTGATCGCCCACTCACCTGCAATTCGGTAGTTACGGCTTAGGCCATCAGCACCATGCTTCCCATCCCTGGACTATTTGAATATCGCCTGCCCGTTACCCTGATAACGGGCTTTTTGGGGAGTGGTAAAACCACTCTGCTGAACCATCTCATGCGCAATCTGGGGGATCGACGAGCGGCCGTTTTTGTCAATGAATTCGGAGCGATTGACATTGATAGCCAAATTCTAGTGACCGTGGATGAAGATCTAGTGGCTTTGTCTAACGGCTGTATCTGTTGCCAAATTAGGGATGATTTTCTCATGGCCTTCCGACGGGTCTTGGCTTATAACCAAATGCAAACGTCCGCCGGGAAAAAGGGGCTAGATGCCATTTTCTTGGAAACATCCGGGGTGGCCGATCCCTATCCGCTGATGCTCACTTTTAGAGCCACCGAACTCTTTAGCCTGACCCGTTTAGATGCGATCCTAACCGTTGTGGATGCTGAGGCCTTTACTGCTGAACATTTCCAAAGTCAGGCTGCTCTTGCCCAAATTCAACATGGCGACATTATCCTGCTGAATAAAACCGATCTAGTCGATCAAGAACAGCTCAGGTCCGTAGAAACTGAGATTCAGCGCCTGAAGCCCCAGGCCAAGATGCTACCCATGACCTATGGCCAAGTTCCTCTGTCTAGCGTTTTGGATGTGGATCTCTATTCTGAGGAAATGGCAGCCGGCCCACCCTCAGAAACCCAGCATCTCAAGGATGATGGGTTTGTAGCGGTACCCTTTGAAAGTGATCGCCCCTTTAACTTGAGAAAATTCCAGCAATTTCTGGACTATCAGCTACCCTCAGAAGTCTTTCGGGCCAAGGGGGTTCTCTGGTTTGACGAAAGTCCCCGCAGACATCTGTTTCAACTGAGTGGTAAACGGAGCCAACTGCAGGATGAGTCGTGGTTGGACTCCCCTAAGAACCAACTGGTGTGCATTGGCCGCAACTTGGATTCAGAACAATTACAACATCAGCTCCATCAGTGTCTTGCCCCATGAGTAGTCCTGCTGTTATTGCCGTCGCTGGCCCCTGTGGCAGTGGTAAAACCACCTGGATCAACCAGTCTTTAAAAGATGCAACGGCTCCACTCTCATATTTCTATTCGGGACTAGGCAGGAACCCCGTTGACCTGATGCGGATTGGTTATTGTTTCCCCTCGGTACAGGTCATGTCTGATCTCCCGGCTCCCCAGGTGTTCTCCTCTCTACCAGATGGAGCAATTATCTATGTGGAGCTAGACTTTCCTGAACTCTTAAAACCTCTTCTGCCGAAGGTGCGTTTCTGTCATCAAGTGGCTGTAATTCCGCCTCATCTGCAAGATTCTGCCTGGCATCAATGGGCAGATCAGATTATTCCGGGGAACGATATTGCCATTCCAGATGCGGCCAAGCCACCTGAGCGATGGCACGCCCCTTTGCAAGGTCAAGTCTTTGATCCTGCCAGCTTAGAAGTGGTGCTGACGGAACTGATGGAAGGCGCCTATGGTGATATCCATCGAGTAAAGGGCATCTTTGAGATGCCCGATGGCCAAGCCCTTTACATTGATTTTGTGGCAGGGCTGGAGGGGGTTGAATATACCGAACTCAGTATTCCCCGTTGGCTAGAGGGACGCCCCGATCGCTGGAGTGGCATGGAAGTGATGGGCAACAACCTCCAGCCAGAAATCATCTCCCAAACCCTATTGGATGGATGCCTAACCGATGAAGTCATTGCCTATTATCAGCAGCAATACCAAGCCTTAAGCCCCGTTTAAAAGGTTAGTTCAGTATGAAACTTGCGGTGATTTCCTGTATTCATGGCAATTATGAGGCCCTGAATGCCGTGCTCTCTGATATTGATCGCCATAAAACCGACCAGATTTACTGTTTGGGTGATCTGGTGGGTTACGGTCCCCATCCCAATGCCGTAGTCGAGATGATTCGTTCCCTCGATATTCCCACCTGTCAGGGCTGCTGGGATGAAGACATTGTCGAAGGTCTCAATGCCTGTGAATGTAGCTATCCTTCTCTGTTAGCAGAGAAACGGGGCAGGCAGGCCCATGAATGGACAAATCAAGTCATCCATCCAGAGGTGAGAGACTATCTGGCCCGTTTACCCATGACCCTACAGACTGAGAATCTGGCCTTTGTCCACGGTAGCCCCAACAGTCAGCATGAATATCTACTGCCCAGCATGGATGGATTTGCCGCCCTAGAGCGGGTGGTCTCCACCGGAGCCGATGTCTTATTCTGTGGCCATACCCATGTTCCCTATGTACGGGAGTTAGAAGATGGCAACCTCTCCGTGCGTGTTCACCAACCTGGACAAGACGACCAGCAGCACCAGTTCACAACGTCCCTGAAGCGAATTATCAATGCCGGATCCGTGGGAGAACCCCGCCACGGACGTCCCCATGCAACCTACGTTCTCTATGACACGGATACGGCCCAGGTGACGCTCCAGGAGGTGCCCTATGACTACGAGAAGACTTGTACAGCCATTATTGATAAGGGTTTGCCGCCCATTTTTGCCTGGCGCTTGGCCCGAGGAATGGAGTTTGCAGAGCGAGCCGATGATCCCAGTCATGTGTGTCAGCGGTAGCTGGCTCCAATTCAGGAGGTAAAGAATGGAACAGTGGGCTATTTTAAGCGGGATAGAAGGTAATCTTAGTGCCTATGAGGCCGTACTGGCAGATATCCGCCGACAGCGCTTTCCAGTGTCGGATTTGTATGTCTTAGGCGATTGTGTTGGCCTCAAGGGAGACAACAAGGCCGTGATCCGGCGGCTACAGTCTCCGGGGGCTGGAGAATTAGAGCCCCAAATTTGTATTGGCTGGTGGGAGGAGCAGTGCTTTAATTTATACGGGTTGGGCGGCTTGCCCGATGCGCCTGAACTGATCGAACAAGAGGGGGCTGATGCTGTTCAGCATCTTTGGGAATCGGTGTCCCGGGAATCAGTTCAGTGGATGCGAACGCTCCACTTTGGGTTTCACGAATTGGATTGCCTGCTGATTCACGGTAGTACAGCAGGTTATGCGGATGAACTCACACCGGACACGCCCGCGATGCAACTGTGCGATCGCATAATTCAAGCCGATGCCAATCATCTCTTCTGCGGTCGCTCAGGACTCGCTTTTGAATGTTGGATTGAACCCAAGGATCTACGCTCCACGGTCATAACCCTAGAGGGCACCCAGACTACACCGATGCAAAGTCATACGCCCCGGCGCGTCATCGGTGTCGGCAATGTTGGACGTACATGGGGACAGGCCACCTATACCCTTTACAATCCCGCCAACAATCAAATCACCTTTAAGACCGTGAAATACACCAAGGCCAAAGGCTTTGCCTTGCAGCACTCATAAGAGCGTTATGGAAAATCGATTCATGTGCGATCGCTTATTGCTTTGAACGCTTACAGATAAGCACTTAGCTAAAATTAATTACATAATCATCGCCATAGGTTTTCAAAACTCTTTCCACATATTCGACCAAAGATGACCACCCCCAGTAGGCACTCATTTCAATCCACTGATATTTCATGAATTGCCACAGACGCTCAATCAAATTTAGATGGGGAGAATAGCTTGGTAACTCAAACAAGGTAATTCCCCGTTCGGCCCACTCTGCCTTCATCTCATAGATTGCTTGGCTCGTATGGATAGGGGCTTGATCCATCACAATGACGGTGGGCAACTCCACGTCAGTAAAGAAGGTATCAATGCAATGACTGACAACCTCACTGGTGATGGTCTGTTCTGATGTATAAGCATGTAGCCCTTGTCGTCGACTCAAAAACCCCAGAACATTCAAGCGTTTACTTGAACGAGTCGGTATTTCCAGATAAGTCCCTATGGGTTGCCATCCGTAGGGAATACAGGGGACTAACGAAAAACCACTCTCATCCATAAAGAATAGGTGGATGTCTCCCTTCTCTTCTTGTTTCTTGAGATGTTCTAACTGCTGTTTTTTTCGAGGTAGTCGGCATATAAAGGCTGGCCTGATGTCCCTTGGCGAAAGCGATGCCAGCTCATATCCATCTGCTTCAAGACGCGTTTAACGGTGGCCTTTGACACGCGCACTGACCACTGCTGTTCAATCTGAGCTAGCACCCGATTGAGTTGGATGGGAGATGCCTGAGTCCACTCATAAATCTGCTGTTGTTGGTCGGGATTAAACATCGGTTTTCGACCTCGGCCTGGGCGATTATAGAGTCCTGCAAAACCACGGTTATTCCAAGCCTTAAGCCAGTTGTACACGGTTTTAGGACTCACACTAAAAAGGGAGGCTAAGGTGTAGGGACTCACACCCTGGGCAGACAAAATGAGGCAATGGGCGCGTTGTCTGACCTGATGATGGCGACTACAGCGATAAATCCGATGCAATAAGCGTAAGCTTTCGGTGGAGATAGGACGGACAATTGACATCAAATCAATGGATGTAAAAAAGAGGACTCAGGTAGTTTACAACCTGGAAATTCTATGTAATTAATTTTGTCCATCTGCTTAATTTAGAGGGCTCTCCGGTAATTAGCGTGGTGACACCCTACATATAGTGTTTATTCCTTAGTCATCCCTATGGAATGATCTGAGGAGGTACTTCAGAACGAGAGTGTCATGGATAACTCAATTCGCATTCCCCTCAACCTTCCCGATGTTCAAGTTCTAGAGCTATCGAAGACGGAACGAGGGGATTGGCTGATCAAAATTGAGAGTACTCTGCAAGGAACAACCTGCCACAAATGTGGACATGAGATTACTGACCTTCACTGCCATGATCAGGCTCTTCGAATTCGTCACTTGCCATTGTTCGAAGTACCAGTGTATTTAGAAATTCGGCCCAAGCGCTATCGATGCGGGTATTGCGATGACCATCCCACAACAACTCAACGCTTAGAATGGCATGAACCTCGTAGTCCCAATACCAAAGCTTATGAGCATTGGCTTCTGCGTATCCTGATCAACTCAACGGTCTCAGATGTTGCTAGGAAACTAGGCGTTAGTGAGGATGTCGTCAGTGGCACCATTGATCGCTGGATTGCCTGTCAAGTTGACTGGAGCGAATATTTAGACCTCCAAGTCATCGGGATTGATGAGATTTCTCTGAAAAGAGGCCACCGTGATTTTGTAGTTTTGATCACGATTCCTACCACAGGCGGAGTAGACATATTGGCAGTTCTGGCCGACCGCAAACAACAGACCGTTGCAAATTTTCTTCAATCGATTCCCCTTCATTTACGCCAAACCATTGAGCGGGTTTGTACTGATATGTATCAAGGATTTGTCAGTGCAGTCCGTGAACAACTCCCTCAAACAAAAATTGTCATTGACCGCTTTCATGTGGCCAAAGCCTATCGTAATGGTGCCGATACAGTTCGTAAACGGGAGGTCAAACGTCTACGCCAAGAACTCCCTAAGCAAGACTATGACAGTATCAAAGGTGCGATGTGGGCCTTTCGAAAACGGCCTGAGAATCTCCAGGAGTCAGAACAACAGTTGCTTGAGCGAGTGTTTGCTTATTCTCCTGAGATGAAGCAGGCCTACAAACTCCGAGAGGAATTGACACAGATATTTGAGGGTAGGTACACCAAAAACGGAGCTAAATGTGCCATCCGGGCTTGGTGTAAACGAGTCCTCAAAAGTGACATCAAGGATTTTGAGAGTTTCCTGACCACTGTCAACAATTGGATGGATGAGATGACCAACTATTTTCTGGAGGGATGGACCAGTGGCTTTGTCGAAGGATTTAACAACCGAGTTAAGGTCCTAAAAAGACGATGCTACGGTATTTTCGATATTGAAAGGCTCTTCCAAAGAATTTCGCTTGACCTCAATGGGTATCAGACTTTTGCCTTGACCTAAACACTATATCTAGCGGCTATCACGCTAATTCCCAGAGAGCCATTTAGAGATTACTGGGGGTAGTAGCAGTCGATTCTTCACGGCTAGACCTTTCATCATCACCGCTTTGGCACATCAGATTGTTCTCTGCCGGATTGTATAGTGGCCGACTGGCATCGGCTTGTTCCCTTCGCAGGCGTTCAGTTAGCCCAGCGATTGTACCGCCGGATTCCTCAAGCAGTTGCCTGCGTACAGCATGTAACTCATCAAGAATGGGGTTCTTCATCATCAGAGTCTCCAAGAAATTCGGCTGGGGTACAAATCAGCTACCCTTGCTCCTCTAGAAGGCGATAGACACGCGGCAACTCATGGGCATTCGCAATGTGTTTGCAATTTTGGGTGAGCAAGTAGTTTACTCCCGCTATTGCAGCAGCAGCAACATGCACAGCATCAGCCCCTGCGCTCTGAGGCATCAAGTGTTTAGCAAGTATTAGATTCGCCAGAGAATCCACTTCTGGATCAAGGGCTACAAGAGGAATGCCATCAAGTAACTTTAGCCTTTCTGCAGCGGCATTGGGATCACCCGCCGATGCTTCGGTAATGACAAGTTGCGACGTAACGAGATGGAATTTTGAGGACTCGGTTGCCCACCACTGGCGAGCTTGATGCTGCAAAGCTGCCGCAGCGATGTCTAGACTCGGCCAAGCAGTCGCATGACTGACGATTGACGTCTCAACGTAAACGGTGTCCATAACACCATCTTATCGAATGCCGAGTTGCGACAACCGAACGACCCAGATAACGGTTACAATCACCGGCGCGAGCACGAACTGCAAAAAAAGTAAGTAGTAGTGTTTGCCAAGCGTCCGTGTGCATTTTGAGGTTAGACATTGACAACAACAGTACTGTGCTCTTGCAGCACAACTTAATCAACAAATAAATTATCGATCCGTACATGTATGTTTCCATCGATAGGATAGTTGATATAGGGGTTTGCCAAGCAGAATATAGCTTCGTTTACAGCACCTTCGAACCCAAGCTCATAGCCAATATCGTCACGCCCCTCAATCCTGTTTGCCCAATCTCGAACTTGTTCAGCCGTCAAGCGTTTTTCCCGAAATGCAGCAAGAACAGTGCATATGTGAGCTTTTGTTATAGTGACCAACTCTTTGTCACAATCCCAAGGATATTCCTTTAGCTCACTTAGTACTGAAGGATCAGGTAGTGGATTGTCAACAATTTCAGCTAATAGCGATTCACGACTTCTCATTATCAGCTCAGAGTTTGGAATCTAGGAAGTCTAACTACAATTATACGGATAGCGACTGATAACTCCGATTTTGAGGGTATTATCTGCCAACTACCGTATAAATCCGAGATAGGGACATTATCAAGTCAGCACTGAATAACTCCGACTCTAGGGGTATTATCCAGTAGTTTGCTGTAACTAGGAAGCTCTGTTCAGAGATCCTAAGAACGACAAGCCCTATTCCATAAGGCTTTTAGGTTTTCTATATCCATGTCCGATTGCCTAAATGCTTTGCTTAGATCCGTGCCGCTTTTCGACTCAAGCACTATCGTTCTAAGAGCGAAAAGTCTTACTTTCACGACATTAAAGACTTTTGCGATATCACGGTATGCGTCCACCCGATAAAAATAGTTAGATGTCTTGGAGACATGGATTCGAGAGCAGAAATGGAGGGCACAGGTTTTGCGACTGAGCATATCCCGAGGTTGGAGGAGTTGACTTTGAAAACCTCTGAAGGCCCTCACCCCCAAATATTAAATACGACCTTTTGCGATGGTCTCCGACCGACCTTCGGCCATCGCAAACCCACCAACTCCCCCCCATTTATTACAGATATAAATCTCTCGATGCTTCGTAAGTGATAAAATGTGTATTAAATAGTATAAATATACACAAAACCGCAATGCGCACTAACATTGTGATTGATGACCAACTCATGGCAGACGCCCTCAAAGCCACTGGACTCAAAACCAAGAAAGAAGCTGTTGAGCTTGGACTTAAGTTACTGGTTAAACGCAACCAACAACGGGACATTCGTAACCTCCGAGGCCAACTCAACTGGGAAGGCGACCTAGATGAGATGAGGAGCAACGATTGACCCTCATTGATACCAGCGTTTGGATTGATTATTTCAATGGCAACGATATGGACGAGACCAACCAGTTAGACACCCTGCTCTATGACGGGGAAGCCACCATGGGCGACCTCATCTTTCTGGAGATACTGCAGGGTTTTCGCTCCGACCAACAGTATGAGACCGTCAGGCGAAAACTGGCCAAGCTGGAACGATACGAACTATTTGGAGATGCGATGGTGCTGCCTTGTGCCCAGAACTACCGCACCCTCAGAAAACTTGGCATCACCATTAGAAAGACGCCTGATGTCATCATCGCCACCTACTGCATCGAGAATTCAGTCCCCCTTCTCTTTTCAGATCGGGACTTCCGCCCGTTCGTTCAGCATTTAGGGCTTATCGACGCTGGAACCACAGAAACATAACGTCCGCGATAGCCGAGTCGCAGCAGAAAATGTTCAAGTCGTCGGTCTCATGATTCTTACTCTGGTCTGATGCATCGAAGGTTAGGAATCGCTCTCTCACAGACTACTCACGCTGCATAAAGTGTCAATACAATGTCACCGCTTGATGTAGTCAATGATAATGATTATCATTCTAATTATGTTCCTTCACTCCCTATGCACCTATTTCAACGGTGACGCCAGAGCCAACTCACTCACCTCAGCCGGAGTTCACTCATGATTCAATCCCCCACTCAACAAGCCGTACCTCAAACCGAGCTAAAACTCCCCAAATGGGGGTTGCCCGTGACGATCATTACGGGCTTCCTCGGCAGTGGGAAGACCACATTGCTCAATCATATTCTCAATGATTGCCAGGATCTCAAAGTCGCAGTGTTGGTCAATGAGTTTGGCGATATCGATATTGATAGCCAGCTCTTAGTGTCTGTTGAGGAAGATATGGTGCAGCTCAGCAATGGCTGTATCTGCTGCACGATCAACGACGATTTGGTGGAAGCGGTCTACAGCATTTTAGAGCGGAATGAGAAGGTGGATCACTTGGTGATCGAAACAACGGGGGTGGCCGATCCATTGCCAATCGCACTAACCTTTGCGATGCCGCCCCTGCGGAATTTAACCCAACTGGATTCCATCGTCACCCTAGTGGATGCAGAAGCCTTCTCTCCCCAGCATTTTGAGAGTGAAGCCGCCCTCAACCAGGTGTCTTATGCCGACATTATTCTGCTCAATAAAACGGACTTAGCTGGCCCTCAACAGGTAGATGCCTTGGAAGCATGGGTTCGAGAACAGAAATGGGGTGCACGGATTTTGCGATCGCAAAACAGCAACATCCCCCTCCCCTTGATTTTAGATACAAATCTCTTTCAGCCAGAGCGCTATACCGCAGAAGCCAAAGCAATGGCTAAGACAACCCCTGATCACCCTGACCCTCACTGCCACAATCCTCACCATCACTCCAACCATCTCGTCAATGATGGGTTTGTATCAGTGGCGTTTGAGAGTGATCGTCCGTTTGATTTGGACAAATTTCAAGATTGGCTCGCCGATGATCTTTCAGAAAACGTCTTCCGAGCCAAGGGATTCCTATGGTTTGGTACAGTTGCACCACGCTATATCTTCCAGCTCAGCGGCAAACGCTACACCTTAGACACGGACCAGTGGCCTGCAGCACCCAAGACACAGCTCGTCCTGATTGGTCGCGAGTTAGATGCCCCAAAACTACAGCACCAGCTTCGAGGCTGTTTAACGTCCTAGCCGATCTCGTTCACATCTATAGCCCAAGGAGAGCTTAGGCTCAAAACAACTGCAGCCAAAGAGGCCAGACAGTTGAGCATCGTCAGAACCCAAGAACGACCCAGCTCTCAGTGCCAAAATAGCCTCACCAAAGAAAAATATTTTCTGAAGTCTCTCCGTTGTCCACTTTCCTGAGATATGATAATGATTATCATTCTGTTGGATGCTCATGGTCCTTTCTCAACCTAAGTCTCAGGAGCCTACAGGCGATTCGTCTGTTAGCTCCACTGCTATCCGCTTTCGACCTCGGCGGTTACGGCGCACTGAAGCCATGCGGCGATTGGTGCGCGAAACTCAGCTAACCCTCGACGATCTGATCTATCCGGTGTTTGTACGAGAGGGAACGGAGCTTGAAGAGGAAATTCCATCCATGCCCGGGATTTATCGATACTCCCTGGATGTGTTGCTCAAGGAATTGGCAGAGGTGTCACAGCTAGGGATTAAAGCCATTGCCCTATTCCCCCTCATTCCTCCTGAGCAGAAAGATAATGCTGGCACAGAAAGTTATAACCCCGATGGTTTAGTGCCGCGCACCGTGAAAGCGATCAAGACCCAATTCCCTGAGCTGCTGGTTTTGACTGACGTGGCCCTTGACCCCTACAGCAGCGCCGGCCATGACGGGATTGTGCAAGATGGCATCATTCTCAACGATGAAACCGTAGACGTACTGGTTAAACAAGCCCTCTGTCAGGCAGAAGCGGGTGCTGATTTTGTCTGCCCTTCAGACATGATGGATGGTCGAGTGGGCGCGATGCGCCAAGCTTTGGATGCTGCCGGGTGGGACCAGGTGGGAATTTTAGCCTATTCCGCTAAGTATGCCTCGGCCTACTATGGCCCCTTTCGCGACGCCCTGGACTCCGCCCCCCAGTTTGGAGATAAGAAAACCTATCAAATGGACCCCGCTAATACCCGCGAAGCCCTCAAGGAAGTGGCTTTAGATGTAAGCGAAGGCGCAGATCTAGTGATGGTAAAACCCGCCCTCGCCTACCTGGATATTATTAGCCAGATTAAGCAAACCACCACGCTGCCTGTGGTCGCCTACAACGTCAGTGGTGAGTACGCCATGATTAAAGCCGCCGCAGAACGAGGTTGGATTGATGAGTCATCCATGGTGCTGGAAACGTTGACCAGCATGAAACGAGCGGGAGCCGATTTAATTTTGACCTATTTTGCCAAGCAGCTTGCCTCGGCCTGGCAGTCATAATTGCCCTGCTTTTGTCTTTTTCTCAATCAATAGGAATGTTGACATGACCCCTAACCCTTCTCGTCTCTCTCGGTTACAACAGTGCCAACTCTCCATCGCTTTGCTTTCGGCACTGGCTCTTGGTAGCTGTGCCTCGTCTCCCTCAGGGGAATCCAATTCTACCCAAGATGACTCGAAGCTCCAGGTAACAACGACCTTTTTGCCAATCACCAACTTTACAAAAGCTGTAGCAGGCGATCGTGCCCAAGTGACGCAGCTTTTACCCAACAATATTGGCCCCCACGACTACCAGGCCAAACCCGAGGATATCCAGAAGCTGGCCAAGGCCGACATTCTAGTCATGAATGGTCTAGAAATGGAAGCCTTTCTAGAGGACATGGTCAAAAATGCGGGCAATAGTGAGTTAGCCATGGTTGACTCCAGCGAAGGCGTTGCCGTTATTCCCAACGAAGAAGAGCATGGGGATGAACATAAAGGCGAGGACCATGCTGAGGACCACGAAGATGAAGACCATGGAGACGAAGACGAAGCGCATGCTGAAGACCATGAAGGTGAAGAGCATGCTGAGGGGGATGACCATGGAGACGAGGACCATGCTGAAGGCGAGGACCATGACGAGAAGAAAGACCATGCTGAAGGCGGCCATGAGCATGGCGAAAATAACCCCCACATTTGGCTGGATCCGAAGCGAGCCATTCAGCAGGTTGAAAATATTCGTGATGGTTTGATTAAAGCGGACCCTGATGGGAAGTCGACCTACGAAGCCAATGCCGCTGCCTATATTGATCAACTGAAAAAACTCGATACGGAGTTTACTGAGCAACTAAAGCCCTATGCGGGCAAAACCTTCGTCACCTATCACGATTTTGCAGACTACTTTGCCCGCAGCTATGGCTTAAAGGTGGAGTATCTAGTGGGCATTCCGGACGAGAATGCGTCACCCGAAGATGTAAAGCGAGTCATTAATGCAGCGAAATCCTCGAATCTAAAGACTCTATTGTCAGAGCCCCAAGCTTCAAGTAACCCATTTACAGCACTGGCTCAAGATCTAAAGGTGCAGGTGGGTACATTTGATCCCTTAGAAACTGGCGGAACAGATGCATTAGAGGCAGACTATTACTTATCAGCCATGCGGGCCAATCTTAAAAGTTTGACCACCGCCTTTGGCAGTCAGCCCCAGACATGGATGCCAGCGCAGCCCAAACAACGGACCGTCGCGACCTTGCCTCAGTGGGTTCAGGTTAAATTTTAGGAGGGTTAAGCTTGCGAGAGTCCATTCTGCAGGTTTCAGGACTAACGGTTGTCCGCGACAAACATGTTGCGGTAGAAGAGGTATCGTTTGTCGTGCAGGCAGGGACCAATGTCGCCATCGTTGGTCCTAATGGCGCGGGGAAGAGTAGCCTGATCCAGGCAATCTTGGGGGTACTGCCACGTCAAGTGGGACAGGTGGAGGTATTGGGTCATCACCTCAGTCCCCAAGGACGATTGCCTGCGAAGATTCGGGATGCGATCGCATATCTGCCGCAAAATTTTAGCTTCGATCGCCGGATTCCCATGACCGTCGAAGAAGTAGTGGGCTTAGGCTGGCATACCCTCGGCCTCCAATGGCCTTGGGCCGGGCACAGAGCGAGGCAAATTGCGGTTCGTCAAGCCCTCGCCCAGGTAGAAGCACTCCATTTGAAACGGAAACGAATTAGCGATCTATCGGGGGGCGAAACCAAACGAGTTCTGCTGGCCTATTGTCTGGTCAGGCCGCGTCGTCTGTTGATCTTAGATGAGGCTCCTGCGGGCCTAGATCTGCGGGCAGAAGCAGAATTCTACCAATTGCTGAACCAGCTCAAACAACAGCAAGGATGGGCCATTTTACAAGTTTCCCATGATCTAAATATGGTGCAGCGCCAGTGTGATCATGTGTTGTGTATTAACCGCCAGTTACTCTGCGAAGGGGTTCCTGAGATAGCCCTCTCCAAAGAAAGCTTAAGCACTGTCTATGGCCCCGAATTTGCCCGCTATCATCATTCCTGTGCGTTGTAAGTTTAGCGGCCCCATCCCATGTCTTTGACCAGCGAAATCACTCGAATTATCGACCTGTTTCAGTTTCCGTTTATGCAGCGGGCGGTAATCAGCGGCGTCCTGACTGGACTAGCAGGCGGGATGCTTGGCAGCTTCACGATTCTGCGACAACTCTCATTTTTTAGCGATGCTCTAGGGCACTCTACCCTGTTGGGTCTCAGCTTTGGAGTGCTATTGGGCTGGAACCCTACGGCAATTGTCCTCCCGTTTGCGGTCTTGTTTGCCTTGGGCGTGACCTATCTACTCGAACGAACACACCTATGGACCGATGCACTGCTAAATATTGTCTACTCGTCCTCCTTGGCCCTCGCTGTTATTGTTCTCAGCTTAACGGGGACCTATAAGGGAGGAATTCATCAACTGTTGTTTGGTGATATTTTAGCGGTGCACACGGCTGATTTAATTTTTTGTGGGGCATTACTGCTGGCCTGTGCTCTGTATATAGGGTTGACGTTTCGGACACAGATGCTGATCACCCTGAATGAACCCCTTGCGATCGCACGCGGTGTATCCATCTCATTCCATCGAACAACCTTTATTGTGCTCCTGGCTCTAGTCGTGGGAATTTCCATTAAAGCTATCGGAGTACTCTTGATTAGCGCTTTTGTCGTGATTCCAGCCTGTGCATCGCGATTACTCTGTCGCCAGTTTAGCCATCATGCGATCCTCTCGGCCTGCTTGGGAGCGATCAGTGCGGTCATGGGAATGCTGTTGTCAGCAGCGTTAAATTTACCGTCGGGACCCAGCATTGTCATGGCCCAATTAGGAATTTTTATGGGGGCGATGATTTACCCTCAACTCTATAAAGCCGTGGCTTAGTGCAGTTCAGTTGCCCCGCTGGCCCTTCATCTCTCCTGGATCACCCTAGTGGGACCGAGACTGGGTTGTGTCTATGGTCAATGTCCAAACAAGGCTCACCATGACAGGGATTAACTTCAATAAGTACATGCGAGAGAGAGGGAATATGACTGAGGAGGTTCTTGTAATACTCCGGTGCTTGTGGATAGTGGGTTACTAGGGAAACAGTTGCAGACAGATGCTGTTGGCTGACACGCCAGACATGCAGATCGACCACACAATTATCCGCATCGTCTTCAATGATGTGCAAAATATCCAGCTTGATATGTTGATCAATGCCACCATCCAGCAAGATTGAGCCTGTGTCACTCACCAAATGGTAGGCCCATTTAGTGATGACTCCGGCACCGACTAACCCCATTGCGGCATCTAGCCAGATCCAACCTAGAAACTTCCCGGCAAATAAGGCAATGATAGCCAAAACAGAGGTGAGGGCATCCGCTAAAACGTGAACATAGGCAGCCCGCAGATTGTGATCCGCATGATGAGAATGACCATGAGTCCCATGATGATGATCATAGCTGTGGCCGTGCTCACCTTGGAGTAACCAAGCACTCACTAAATTGACGATTAATCCAAGAATGGCCACTCCAATGGCCTCATTAAACTGAATAGCTTGGGGTTGAAAAAACCGACCGACTGATTCAAATGCCATAACAAACGCAATGACCGCCAGAGCAACAGCACTGGCAAACCCACCTAGTACACTGACTTTGCCGGTACCGAAGGTATATCTGTCATCATTTGCATGTTGGCGAGCATAGCGATACGCAAACACTGTGATACCAAATGCTGCTAGGTGAGTAGCCATATGCCAGCCATCTGCCAACAGGGCCATAGAGCCCAAAATAGTACCCGCTACAATCTCTGCAATCATCGTGGCTGCAGTTATAAGCATCACGATCTTGGTATTTTTCTCCGCTTGATTCTGATTAACCGAGAAGTCGTGAGAATGTTGCCAATGATCAAGGGTTTGAATATGCATTGAATCTCTACATCCTTGAGTTGAGGACTTTACCAGTCAGTATTCCTGAATTTTAAATACCCCTGAGAGATGGGGTGAGAGGAGGAAGTGATACAGCGCTCAATTGCGCCTCACAGAAGTTAGATTGTGAGTTGTATAAATGTTGAGGGTTTCAGCGGCAACGACTAAGGAAGCATCACCAAAGTCCATCGGTACATCTCTATATTGGGTCATTAGAGCTTCAACCTAATTCAACTGTTGATCTATTGAAGGGATATAGAACCAGCACTCTCCGCTGGCAGAACATCCAAAGGCTTGCTGAACTATGCCAGCCCACTCTCCAAGCCAGTCAATGGCTTCGGTAAAACAAAGCAAGGGCTGTTCTAAATCTGAGATTGTTTCTACACAGCGGCGATAATTCCTATCTTGCTGATTAATCAGAGCCATGAGAGGAGAGGGATAACGAGATAGTCCTAGGGGATTTGATCTCGGTTTCTCACCTGTTTACAGGGACCGTTCAATTACGATAGGCAGTATATTGTCCTCCCAAGCCTTTGACGATGGTTTCGGTGTTGGCGATCAACATGGTTTGATAGGTGCTGCCCCGGCTGTTTTCTTCTCCCAACGAATCCGCAAATAACTCAGTGGATGCGATTTGAACACCCGCTTCTTTAGCAACCGTTTGCATGAGTTTGGGGGTTTCACCGGATTCTACAAAAATGACCGGAACTTTGGCCGTTTTGATATCTTCCACTACATCTTTAACTCGGGCCGCAGCCGGTTTTTCTTCTGTACTGAATCCCTGTAATGCTCCTTCCAAAGTGAGTCCATAGGTGTTGGCGAAGTACGCTAAGGCTTCATGGGTGGTAAACAGTTTGCGCTGCTGCTCCGGGATAGTCTGAATTTGTGCCTGAATCCAAGTGTCTATTTTCCCTAATTCAGTGACCACTGCTTTTGAGTTTTGAGCATAGGTATCCGCTTGATCAGGGACAAGCTGAGTTAAACTTTCTTCCAACACTGTCACTATCTCAACACCTTGCTTAGGGCTATGCCACACATGAGGGTCAGGCGTTAGATCATCTTCTTGGGTATGTTCTTCATGTTTTTCATCATCATGATCTTCCTCTGCATGCCCGTGATCATCTTCTCCTGCATGGTCATCTTCGCCCTCATGGTCATCTTCTTCAGCACCATGATCATGGCTGGCACCCAATAGTGGCTTCGGAACTGCTTCTTCAGCTACTGCCACTTTGATCATGTCTGCTGAAGTAGCTTGGATCGCTTTTTCCAGATTGGGCTCTAGACCATACCCGTTATAGAGAACAAGTTGAGCCTGTTCTATGGCTTTGCGATCGCGTGATGAAAGCGCATAGGCATGGGGGTCTACTCCTGGTTTGATCAGACAGGTGAGGTCAATCGTTTGCTCAGCAATTTGTTGGGTTAGATCACACAGTACGGAACTAGTGGCGACAACTTTAGGGAGATTTGAAGAGTCTTTGGAGTCAGGGGCAGAAGAACCACAACTGGTACTGACCAAAGCCGTTACCACTAAGTAAATAGGCCATTTGAAAGAAGTGATCTTGGGATGAACCATGAAATTAAAGTGATAATGATACTCATTCCAATTCAGCATAGGTAGAGAGTTTCGAGTTGTCAATCGCGGCACAATGCCGCTAGAAACGCACTTCGAGAGAGTCTTAAAGGGGCTACCGCATAAATACTCCAACTCATCCATTAGTCGTATGCAGTAAACACTCGAAATCAATCAAGATCCGCAGGAAACGGGTGATCAACAAAAAAAGAGCTGACTGCAGGAAAAGATGCCCTGACAATCAGCTCTAAAGTGTGTGAGGTATGTGTGTTTAGCGTTTTGTTATCTCAGTTAGCGAATATGGGGGGCACCGTTAGGACCCCGCTTAACCACCTGTAGATTTTTTGGAGATTGAGCATTATTTTGGCGAATTTCTCTGGGTCGAGCAATCTGAGCCGCACCATGAGAACCACGAGTGATAATACTTGGAAATCCTTTGGCAGAGCTGCTAGGTCGAACTTGAGCATCTTGAGGAATGCGGTCTACTTTGACTTGGCGGGCTGCACCATGAGGGCCACGGGTAACAGTAATCGTTTCAGCAGTAGCAGGGGAAATAAAGCCCAGACCCAAGACGGTTAAACCAGCTAAGATAGCGACTTGATTATTGCGTGTCATATTTGTCTCTCCAACTTCAATGACTTCAATGTACGGGGAGTATCTGAAGCTGGAATGATGATTATCTGGGTGAGTTCCTGTAATTTGCTGAAGAGGCGATAAGGGATTTATGAGAAATCTGAGTGGTCTACTCAATCTCCCATAGTCCTGAATCACTTCACCAGGATGTCACTAATATCTCAGTAATCTTGCCGCGCTTTTGGGGATTGGAGTTGATAGCCCGAGACGCTTGAATCGAGTAAATATTGAACCCCTGGTAAAGATCGCGGATAAAAGGGCAATCCGAATTAGATAGCATCACCTGCACCCCTCGATTCACTAATTCAGTAAATACCTGAGCCAATTTTATTTGATCCTCCGCCGTAAATGCACCTTTTGAATAGGCCGTGAAATCGCTCGTAGCACTGATGGGGTGATAAGGCGGATCAAAATAGACAAAATCTTGGGCCGACTGAGCAACCTTCAAAATCGATTCAAAGGGCTGTTGACGGATCTGCACAGCTTGGAGAACTTCTGAAACAGCCTTAAGCAGAACGGTGTCACAAATTTTCGGTTTTTTATATCGTCCCATCGGCACATTGAATTGCCCTTTGGAATTCTCTCGATACAGGCCATTGAAACAGGTGCGATTGAGATAAATAAATCGAGCAGCACGCTCAGCTGGCGTGGGTGGACTAAGGGCACGAATTCGGTAGTAGTAGTCGTGGCCATGCTGGCAAGCATGGGTTTCTAGAGACTTCAGTACGTCATCAATCTGATCACGAACGCAAGTATAGACATTGACCAATTCAGGATTCACATCGGATAGGACCGCCTGCTCCGGCTGTAAATGGAAAAAGATGGCGCCCCCTCCCAAGAAAGGCTCATAGTAAGAGCCAAAGTGTTGAGGGAAATGAGGGGTGTACTGAGCGATTAATCGACCTTTTCCCCCAGCCCATTTGAGAAACGGACGGGCGGAAGATCGCGCTTGAGTCGGCAATGGGCTAGACATGAACAGGCAACCTCACAATATAGAAGGTTAAAGCTTTGGGTTAAGATCAGTCCTATGAATCCGAGAAATCAATAATATAGATCGACTCAATAACTATGGGTGACTTTTTTAAGAAACTCTCCTCGTATCCCAAACTCTTTTTGGCGATTGTCGTTGGGGTATTTTGGACTTTCATCAAGCCTCTGCAAGGGTTTACCAAGAATCCAGTCACTGGCATCGCTGCCCTGGGAATCATCGTCGGTGGCTTTGCTTTCCTCAGCTTCACTCTCAGTGCCATGATGGGGCTGACTCCATTAAACTAGGCGTTGGGGAGACAATATTAATCTATTAGCGGTTTCATCTCATTGAAGATGGAGGAGTAGAATCTGATGGCTACAGGACGACGGGTTTCTCGCGTTGCCGAACTGATCAAACGCGAAGTCAGCCTCATGCTGTTACATGGCATCAAGGATGATCGAGTTGGGTCCGGCATGATTAGCGTTACGGCGGTAGATCTATCGGGTGATCTTCAGCATGCCAAGATTTTTGTCAGTATTTACGGCACAGAAGAGGCCAGAGCAGAAACAATGGCTGGTCTAGAATCAGCCACGGGTTATGTTCGCAAACAACTGGGGCATCGCATCCACCTTCGCCGCACGCCAGAAGTCATTTTTTGCGAAGATCGTTCCTTTGAAGACGGCAATCAGGTGTTGTCGTTGCTCCATAAACTCGATCATGAGCGCCAGAGTAAACCCACTGACCCAACTGAAAAGCCTCCTGTGGGATCCGTCGAAGCTGATTTCTAATGGGATGAACTTTTGACTCATTTATTACCAGAGCCAGATTCCCTGTCTTTGCCAGAGCAAATTGCTCAAATGTTGGTCGTCCGAGCCTCCGGCTACCTATTCGATCATCAAATTCAATACCCCAGTTGGGAGCCCAAAGCGGACGTACTCCGCCATTGGCTAACAGACCTGGGAGTGGGTGGGGTGATTTTGCTGGGAGGCAGTGCAGGAGAGATTGCCTGTCGCTGTCAACAGTTGCAAGAGTGGGCTGCCATTCCCCTATTTATGGCAGCAGATATTGAGGAAGGCGTCGGACAACGCTTTTCTGGGGCAGCCTGGTTTCCACCGCCGTTAGCCCTATCAGGCATGGTTCAATCTGGAACTGCTATCGAGCAAGTTCAACAGTCTGCTCAGGCCATGGGGGCATGGACAGCACAAGAAGCCTTAGCCATCGGCTTAAATTGGGTGTTAGCGCCAGTAGTAGATGTCAATAACAATCCCCAAAATCCAGTCATTAATGTGCGGGCCTTTGGCGAAACACCAGAGCTGGTCAGTCAATTGGCAACAACGTTTATTCAAGGCGCGCAACCCTATCCCGTTTTGACAACAGCTAAGCATTTCCCTGGCCATGGTGATACAGCCACAGATTCCCACTTGGATTTACCGGTCATCCCCCATGATGTAAATCGGATTCGTAGTCTCGAATATCCGCCGTTTCAGGCTGCGATCGCAGCGAACGTGGATGGGGTAATGAGCGCTCATTTATTGATACCCGCTTTAGACCCGGAATATCCCGCTACCCTTTCTCCCAAAATTCTAACGGGGGAACTTCGGCAAGCTCTGGGATTTGATGGTCTGATTGTCACGGATGCTTTGGTGATGGGAGCAATTGCCAATCAATATGGAGACAATGAAGCAGCAGTGTTAGCAGTGGCTGCTGGAGCCGATATTTTGATGATGCCTGCGGATCCACCGGGTGCCATTTCTGCGGTGTGTGCAGCAGTGGAGCAGGGGCGCATTCCGTTAGAGCAAATTGAAGCATCAGTGGAGCGGATTTGGCGGGCGAAGCAGAAAATTACGAGCTATGAAGTGGAGGATACAAGCTATCAACATGCTTGGGAAACCCATACGCCTCTGCAGATCGACTTAGACCGATTGGGAACAACTGAGGCGATAGAGGCGACTGCCACAATTCTGCAGGGCTCGAATGTGGTGCAGGGACAGATCACTTCGGTGCCTGCTCATGCCCGCACGTTGATTATTGTGGATGATTTGTTGGATTGTGAGTTTCTGAGTCGTAAGGCTCCAGCAATTGATCTGCCTCGTAAGTTGGGCTATCAGGTGCAGATTGTGGATGGTAATACGCCTGAGATACTTTTAGATAAAGAGGCTCAGCCGACGTTTTTGCAACTGTTTATCAGGGGTAATCCGTTTAGAGGCAGCGCCCAGTTAAGTCGTAAGGCCGAAGCTTGGTTTGAGTTCTTGCTGAAATCTGGGCAGTTACAGGCCTTAGCCGTTTACGGCAGTCCCTATGCCTTAACTCAATTTCAAGCACAGCTTTCTGCTGAAATTCCCTATGGGTTTAGTTATGGGCAAATGCCTTTAGCACAAGAATCAGTTCTCAAAGAGCTTTTTGGTGAAATAGGGTAACTGTAGTGAATGCTGATCAAGCTCCATTCATCACAGTTTAAGCAATATCTATGGGTGGAGAAGGCTGTTGTTGTTTGAGTGCCTTCTGAACCAACTGTTGTAATTCTTGACGAGTAATTTCTTCTCCTGTATCCAAATCACCCGCCGTCTCCAAAAAGAGAATGCTATCCACAGGCTCCAACGCCAACAGCTGAAACAGCAACGGAATCACCGGCACTGGCAATGCTACCAAATCCGCTGACCGACTCGACCGAGTCGCATCTTGCAAATTAGCAAACCCATACACCACCGTTTTCTCCAGCCCTGGCTTTTGCCGATGCTGCAACGTCGTTAACTGCCAATTCCCCTGCAAATTTTGCAGAATATAGTACTGCTCAAACTTCAAATGCTGCTCCGCTAACTCTTTAAGCAACGGGGCAATAATTCGAATCGCAGCAGGCATCCCTCCCTCTTGTGGAGCCTCATCAATCAGTGTTTGCACCTGGGGCTGCAAATCCATGCTTATAACTTCGTCCCACATTCAGGGCAAAAGCTATTCGATGACGTATTTTTGGCCCCACAGCTACTGCAATAAATGAGCTCTGCCGCCTTTTCCAACTTTTTTTGATCCGGCAACCCTAGCATTTGAGCATTGCTCTTACCTGGAGCCACCATCGGATAGCAGTTTTCATCTCGTGTTACCTGAGCATCTAACAGGTAGGGACCGTCGAACGCCAACATCTCAGCAACTGCACTTTCCAAATCGTTGCGTTCTCTCAGGATTCCACCTTTAACGCCAAACGCCTCTGCCAATTTCTCAAAATTGGGCATCCCCGCTTCCATATTGGAATTGGAATAGCGCTCGCCAAAAAAGGCTTGCTGCCACTGGCGCACCATTCCCTGCCAGAAGTTGTTGATAATGACCGTTTTCACCTTGATGCCATACTGGGCCAGGGTAGCCAATTCCTGCAAATTCATCTGGAAACTGGCATCGCCACTAATACAGATGACTTGATCATTGGGTAAGGCTACCTGCACCCCCATTGCCGCAGGCAAACCATAGCCCATCGTTCCTAAGCCACCACTAGTAGCCCACTGTCGAGGACCATTTTGCAAAAACTGAGCCGCCCACATTTGATGTTGGCCCACATCTGTCGTGTAGTAGGCATGGGGAGCTTGCTTCCTCAGCTCAAAAATCACTTCTTGCGGAGATAACTTCTCTGCCGGTCTGGGTACGGTGAGCGGATAATCTCGCTGCCAACGCTCTACTCGCGATCGCCATTCTTGAGTCTGGACTGGATCAACAGGCGAAGCCTGTTTTGCCAACTTCAGCATTTCTATTAAGACTGGCTTCACACTTCCCACAATCGGGACGGTAGGGGGACGATTTTTGCCCACTTCTGCTGGGTCAATATCGATATGAACCACCTTCGCCCTAGAGGCAAATTCATCCAGTTTGCCTGTCACCCGATCATCAAAGCGGGCACCCACTGCAATCAGCAAGTCGCATTCACTCACGGCAAAATTGGCATAGGCCGTGCCATGCATTCCCAACATGCCGACAGACAATGGGTGGGTCTCATCAAAGGAGCCTTTCCCCATCAAAGTAGTCGTCACTGGAATTTGGAACCACTCTGCTAGCTCTTTCAGCTCCCCATGGGCACCTGACGAAATAGCCCCACCCCCCACGTATAAGAGAGGTGATTTAGCTGCTCGAATCAGTTCAAGGGCTTGTTTAATTTGGCGAGGGTTACCTTTGACCGTAGGGCGATAGCCTTTCAAGCTAACCGCCCCGGGCTGCACAGGGGTATAGTCAAATTCCTGCTGACCCACATCTTTGGGCACATCAATCAAGACGGGTCCCGGTCTGCCAGTTCCGGCAATATGGAAGGCTTCCGCCACGATCCGAGCCATATCAGCAGGATCCCGGACCACATAAGAATGCTTAACGATGGGGAGGGTAATCCCGAAGATATCGGTCTCTTGAAAGGCATCACTGCCAATCGCGGGTCGATTCACCTGTCCCGTAATCACCACCATCGGAATTGAATCCATATGGGCCGTAGCAATTCCAGTGACCAAGTTGGTCGCCCCCGGACCGGAGGTGCCAAAACACACGCCAACCTGTCCCGTTGCTCTGGCATAACCATCGGCAGCATGGGATGCCCCTTGCTCATGGCGAACCAAAATATGCTTCAGATCGCCACGCTGTTCGGCCTTATAGACCTCATCATAAATTGGCAAAATCGCACCACCAGGATAGCCAAAAATATGTTTGACGCCGTGATTTTTTAGACTATCGAGTAAAGCAAAAGCTCCGGTCGCACGCACAGGAGAACCTCACATTCAGATCCAATTGCAAAAAGAGTATTTATCGTCCGTTGAGAAGTGACAATTGTATAGATCTATATAGTTTAAGCGGAGTGACTTCAACCTGTCGAGAGAAATTGCAGAAGAGTTTACAACAAGAGACGTTAAATCACGTCCTGCAAGACTTTCCGGGTACTACGCCAAACCAAGAAACCCGCCACCACGACGGTGATCCCCATAGCAATCAACACTCGCCGCAGCCCTAAAACATCTGCCAAAATACCGGCAACTGCCAAAGGCACGCTTAAAGCAATATTAACCACATTGTTCTGGAATCCAAACACTTTACCCCGCATATCTGGCGGTGTCTTGACCTGAATCAGAGTCTGCATTGGCACCCCAATCATCGCGGCCCCTATCCCTAAGAACATGCTCAAGCTCAAGCTCAACGCAATACTGAGGTCAACCCCCAACCAGTCTTTATGGATAAACGAAAACAGCATCAGCACCACGCCCATGCTGATAAACCCAAATAGGGGCAAGGGTAAATGGTGAAATCGGTCTCCCCATTGGCCCAAGACACCCGCTCCAATCACCAGACCCACCCCAGCCGCTGCTAGCAAGAAGCCAAACTGGCTGGGTTTTTCAAAGCCCACTTTTTCTGCTAAACCAATCGATAGAACCGACAGAGCTGCAAAAACGCAATACAGCATCGTCAGCTGCACCATTGCATTACTAATCAACCGATTTTTACGCAGGTAGGCGAAACCCAATTTCAAGTCGCTAAAGGGGTGTAAGGCCACCGCTTCGTTATGCTTTTTCTCGCGCAAGGGCAGCATGATCCCCAGGACAATCGCCGACAGCACGTACAATCCGCCCACCAACAATTCCCGACCATTCACACCACCCCAATTTTGTGACCAGCTTAGCAGGGGATCTCCGACGGCAAAGCCAACGACTAAAGAGCCCATCATCGTCGTCGTAAATAGGGCATTCGCGGGCATTAGGTTACGTGGCTTTACCAATACCGGAATAGCCGCCTGCTCAGCTGGAGCAAAGAACTGGGTCAAGATCGATTCCAAAAACGCGACCGTTAGCAGCAGTGGAAAGAAGGGTAAAGACTTGGGCAACACGATAATGACTAAGGTCAACAAGCCCCGCATCAAGGTTGTGGTCCATAAAATCTGCTTCTTCGACCATCGATCGACAAAAATGCCCGCTGCAGATCCAAAGAACACTGCTGGCAGTGTATTGGCAATCATCACCGATGACCGCATGGAGTTCTCAATATTTTCTGGGGGTTGGTAGTCGCCTACCAAGGTAATTAGCAGTACAAAAAAAAACTTGTCCGCTAACTGTGAAATAATCTGTCCCGCCCACAGGACCACAAAGGCCCGATTATCCATCAGGGAACGAAATCCACCGTTAGAGGGTTGGGGGTCAGAAGTCTGCATAAATCCGCATGGTGATGTAATCGGTTGGACTGCGAGGGAAGGTACTCATAGACTGCCCAGTCCCAGGGCAAGACACAACTCAAGCAACCGCAATATTGTACTCAACTAGGGGGCTTTGCCGAAATTATCCTCTCAATCAAGGCCCTCAAGATAGTCCATAAATAGCACTAAACCCCTGACAAAGCAGGGGTTTATATTGTCAGACTTAGCAAACGTTATACGGTTTGAAAATCAGTTTGTTTCGCTTGACCGTTGGTGCTGGGATTACCCTGGCGAGGCTGAATCACCCCATATCCACCATGATTCCGTTCGTAAATTACATTCAGCTGACCCGTGTCTGCATTTTCAAACACGTAGAAATCATGGTCAACCAAGTCCAACTGTTCAAGGGCGTCATGAATCGACATGGGCGCAATAGCAAAGTATTTGCACCGCACCACTTCTTCGGGTAATTCCGGAGCGCGATCGCTGGTCAAATCCCCAATCAGTGGCTGCTCTTCTGTAATTTGGAGAGCAACAGCTTTTGAACGATTAGAACCTTTATTAGGCCCTTTCGTCTGCCGCTTCTCTTTGTACTTACGGAGCTGGCGAGCAATTTTGTCAGCGACCAGGTCAATGCTGGCGTATAGATTTTCTGAACTCTCTTCTGCCCGAATGACAGAACCATTTACAAATAGGGTAACTTCCGCTGTTTGCTTGGTCGTTATTCTAGGATTACGAGCAACCGACAAATGTACATCGATTTCTGTAGTTAAATTCTGATAATGACTGGCAGCCTTTTCGATCTTTTGGTGGACGTACTCACGAATTGCATCGGTGATCTCAATATTCTTGCCATGAATAACAAGCTTCATAGGGTTGCCTCCCCTAATGGTCAGTGTTAACCTCACCCTAACATTTTGTATTCTGCAAGGGGGGACTGTTCTGCTCTGTCTTCAACTTGCTTCGCATCCCGTGATAATTCTTAAATGCTGCCAACCTAGGATTACTGGAAAATACCCTTGATTTCATCACATCCATCGGTTATGGCGTCTGACTCATCTCTCCGTCCTTGTTGGCTGTACCAAATGGGTCTGGTGGACTACCAACAAGCTTGGGATTGGCAGCGGCAACTGGTGTGCGATCGCATTCACAATCCTCAACTTCCCGATACACTGATCCTGCTAGAGCATCCCCCCGTCTATACTCTCGGGCAAGGGGCCAGCCTAGACTTTCTCAAATTCAATCCTGAACAATCGGATCATGCTCTCCACCGCATCGAACGGGGCGGAGAAGTGACCTACCATTGTCCCGGACAGCTTGTGGGCTATCCCATCCTCAACCTCAAGCACCATCAACCCGATTTGCATTGGTATCTACGGCAGCTAGAAGAAGTGATTATCCGCACTCTAGATATCTATGGATTGGCAGCAGAGCGAATTCCTGGGTTGACTGGGGTGTGGCTAAACAATTGCAAAGTCGCAGCCATCGGCATTAAAGTCAGTCGCTGGATTACCATGCATGGCTTTTCCCTCAATATCAACCCTGATTTGTCTGGCTTTGACCAAATTATTCCTTGCGGCATCCAAAATCGGGCCGTCGGCAGCTTAACTCAATTTATTCCCAATCTCGACAGTGCAGAGGTTACTGCAACCTTACTCCATCAGTTTGCCCAAGTGTTTGATATTGCTCTAGTACCAGAGGGTCCTGTGCCCTTCTCTAGTCATGCTCCATCCTCCAATTAATCAGTCATGATAGAAAGGCAGCTTCCTTCTCCAGCAATGCCCTTATCTATGGCCCCTAGCTCCACCTCTCAAACTGACGATCACTTTTTGATTACCTTTGCCCCTCTCAGCCTCGAAGACCTCTATCGCCACGCCGATCATCCTCATAACGGAGCCATTGTAGTGATGAGCGGTACTGTCCGTGATCAAACAGACGGCCAAGAGGTGCTCTCCCTTGAGTATCAAGCCTATGAACCCATGGCTCTCAAAGTCTTCCAAACCATCGCCACTGAGATTCGCCAGCGCTGGCCAGAGGTCAACCGGATTGCCATTCACCACCGCACTGGCCATCTAAAAATTAGCGAGATTAGTGTCCTCGTAGCAATTGGCTGTCCTCACCGATCTGAAGCCTTTTCCGCCTGTCAGTACGCCATTGATACCCTCAAACACAATGCTCCCATTTGGAAAAAAGAACACTGGGCCGATGGCTCTAGTAGTTGGGTCAATATTGGGGCCTGTGAACAAGAAAAGCCTTAGTTCCCTTGCATTTGCTCTTTTAAAGACTCTAATGCAGCCCAACGTCGGTCAACAGGCTGCTCAATTTTTTCTGCCTCTTCTAGCAAGCCTTCACAATTCTGATCGCAAAGCTGTCGATGGGGAAGTTGCAGACTGAGCTGCTGATACAGCCAGTCTTCAGGACTAAAATCTCCCTGGGGAAATAGAATTTCCACGGGGTCATCGAGAGTAACTTCAATTTCTAAGCCAGGCTCAGCTTCTGGCACTTCTGCTGAAAGCCAAATCATCTCTGAGGCATCCACAGCCAACCGATGATTATATTGCTGCAAACAGCGATCGCAGTTCAGGGTCACAATCGTTTTCGCTTGCGTGCTCACCTGCAGGTAATTTCCCTGGTGAACTAGGGTGACATGCCCCTGCACAGCCGTTAAGGAAGTGAGTTCTGATAAAAACTCATCAACCTCTAAAACAATCGTCTGCCGGGGAGCATTTTCTATATCTGGGATGTAAACCTTGTCCATCGCGAGAAACCTTTCTCCATCCCTTGTCTACTTAATCTTCTTCAGCAGACTCACCTGTCGCCAACATCACCACCAAACGGCGATCTGGCTCTTGACCACGACTAACCGTCTCTAAGTCTGACTCATCAAACAACATCGTATGGACTAATCGCCGTTCCGCTGAATTAATGGGAGGCAGGACGTACTCTTGCTCTGTTTCTCGAACAGATTGAGCAGCCTGAATAGCCAATTGACTCAACTCTTCATAGCGCTTAACCCGAACATCCGCCATCTCAATCGTATAGGCAGTCCGATCTTCCTTATCCTTACCCAGATTGAGCGTGGAGTTGATCAAATATTGAATCGCATCTAACATCCGACCATCATGACCAATCAGTAAGTCAACCTGTTCAGGGGACAAGCCACTATCATCAATGGTGAGCCAGAAACCACCAAAATCCTTAAATTTGGTTTGGGCAATATCCGGCTTATCACTACTGACAGGGGTCTCAATTCCCAAATGGCCTAGCAAATGGGACAACCATTCTTGTCCTTGCTGAACATTCGACTCACTCATGGGCATTAACTCGATGCTTTCTTTTTAGAATACTCAGGTTCAAAGGGAAGTGCACCCCGCTCACCATCTTCAGCCACCACTTTCGATGCTCGCTCTTCTTTAGCCTTTTTTCTCTCCTGCTCATCCACAATTTTTTGGAGGTTCTCAGGCAAAGGCTCTTTTGACAAGAAATAGCTTTGAACGGTCTGAAAAATGTTGGCTAGCAGCATGTACAACAGTACACCTGCGGGCAAGGGAAAGAATAAAAACATGCCCGAAAACATCACCGGCATGTACTTAGTCATCGCCTGTTGCTGGGACCCAGAATCATCATTCCCTCCCTGTCCTGACAATAACTGGTTGACGTATAAAGACACGCCAAAGCCGATCACCATCAGTAAAATATCCCAATGGATCGCATTCGCATTAAACTGAGCACCGTCGTCTGTAGTGGTAAAGATTTCGCCTTCGACTGCACCCACCCGGCCTAGAGCTTTAATAAATAAGAATCCTTTTTCTGCAGCAATGCCGGTCAAGGTACCTTGAATAGTGACATCACCAGGCTGTAGGGCAATAATATGGCCGTTTTCGTCAATACTTACTCGATCCTCACCCTTTGTCACGGTCCAGGTGGGAATGATATTGCCAGCTTCAGACTCAGGAATAATATCTTGAAGCGGCTTACCGCCAATCGTCTGAAATTGAAAATCAGTGGACTGCCCAACCCCTAACTCTTTACCGGAAGGCAGAATACCAACCACTGGATAGTGAGTTTGCTCAGCGACAAAAATATTCTGCGACTTTGTGGTGAACGTCTCAGGCTGAACTTCTGCAATCTTATCTTGGGGGAGAATTTTTAAGTTCGCAGTGTAGTTAACGTTGGCAAAGGGCGATCCTCTCAGGGTTGCAAACAACGCAAATAGAATCGGCATTTGGATTAACAGCGGAAAACATCCGGCCAGGGGATTACCAAACTCTTTAAACAGCTTGGTTTGCTCCTCTTGCAGCTTAGCTGGATCGTCTTTGTATCGTTCTTGTAGCTCTTTTTGGCGCTTTTGCATCACAGGCTGTGAGACCTTCATTCGCCGCATGTTGCGAATTTGGCCCGCACTTACCGGATACAAAACAGAACGAATCACCAACGTTAGGGCAACGATGGCTAATCCATAACTAGGCACGACCCCGTAGAAAAAATCCAGGATCGGCAACATAATGTTGTCCGAGATAAATCCAATAAAGTTCATTCGTGTATAGCTGACCTAAGGACGGAAATTAGCAAAATACAGAGTTGACTGAGCCTCTCACTGTTTTCAGAACATTGAAGAGCATCTACTCTTTAACAAGCATGATTTTACGGGTAACGCATACTGTGAGCAAATAGCCAGCCAATCCCAACATTATTTTAAGATTGAACACAAACTGAGACAATCCTTTCCATCATACTCATCTGAGCAACAAATGTTGAATTCTCAGGTTGCCCAACCCAAATTCTTAAGATGCAGAACCACTCACAACAGTGGATTTTGCCTGAGACTTCGCTTCCACTTTTTCTTCAATATAAGCAGCAATATCTCTGAATTTCGGCAAAGATTTCAATTCGATGCGGCTACCATCGTTTAAAATAATCAGCATGTCTCCCCAAAAGCCTAACCCTCTGGGGATCACAGACACTTCAGAAATTTCTGAATAGACCACATCTGTCCGGGTACGACCAAACCAGCCACCATTGACTGTTACACGCCGACTGGTAATCCGAAATCGTAGCCAAAGCGCTCTGACCAGAGCACCAATTGTCAGCGGAATAAAAAATATAGTTAAAGCTAAAACAGAATTTAAAAGTAAATCACCAATATGAGGTCCTCCTTCGTAGTAGACCTCTTCTTTAATACCCATTTAGGATCTCCGCGTCTGCAAATAACTGTCTTAATTGTTGCAGAAATTGAAAGTAATCGCACTGAACGGCAGCTGTCCGAACAACGATTACCACATCCCAACCTGGCTGTAATTCAGGCAGAAGCTGGTGACACGCCGCTCTTAGCTGCCGCTTGATTCGATTACGAACAACGGCTCGTTTACTCACTTTTTGGCTAATCGAAAACCCAATTCGAATCGGGATTTTTGTTGCATTCACTCCAGAGCGATGGGTTCTTAAAACCAAGTATTTAGTGCTTTGGCGGCTACCTTTACGGTACACAGCACCAAAATCTCGGTTTTTTTTCAAGCGATGCGGGGTTGCTAACATTCAGCCTGAGTCATCAGCATGGGTTTAAAACGTTTAGGCGGCCTTAAACTCACTGACTTTGCTCTACACGGATAAACGCTTACGGCCTTTGCGTCGTCGAGATCCAATTACATTTTGGCCACTCTGAGAGCGCATCCGAGCTCTAAATCCAGACGTTCTTTTGCGCTTGCGGCAGGTTCCGCCCAAGGTTCGTTTAGTCATAATTTATTCAGTCAAAAGATTTTACAAGGTCAAGGCATTTAGGTCGAGCGTTTGACCCAGAATCCATAGTTTACAATCTTATCACCCACTCTTGCCAGACCCGATGAAACCCCTTACGCTCAATGTTGCTCAGCTTGCTGTCGAGGTAATCCATGGAAACTTCTCTTGAAACTCTTTGGAGCCAAGTTTTGGAGCGTTTGCAGCTGCAGCTCAGCCGCCCCACTTTCGAAACCTGGATTAAAACCGCCAGTGCTGAACAGCTAGACGAGCATCGCCTGGTGATTCGCACTCCCAACCCGTTTGCCCGGAATTGGTTGCAAAAGTACTATGTCAAAACCATTCGAGATGTAGTCCATGAGATTTTAGGTCATCCCGTCGAAATTCAAATTGAAATTGCCCAGGGGGATTCCAGCGCCACGATTTCTGCTCCTGAGGTTGCCTCTCCACTCCCCGCCTCTAGCCCTGCTGAAAAAACCAACAGCTCCCAACGAAAACAAGCCAGTCTCAATCCAAAATATGTGTTTTCTCGCTATGTGGTAGGCCCCAATAATCGCATGGCCCATGCGGCCTGTTTAGCAGTTGCCGAATCTCCAGGGCGAGAATTTAACCCCCTGTTTCTCTGTGGTGGCGTTGGCTTGGGAAAAACTCACCTGATGCAAGCGATCGGCCACTACCGACTGGAGATTTCTCCCAACTCACGCATTTTCTACATCTCCACTGAACAATTTACGAATGACTTGATTGCCGCCATTCGCAAAGATGGCATGCAAAAGTTTCGAGAACATTACCGTGCTGTGGATGTGATGTTAGTCGATGACATTCAATTTATTGAAGGCAAAGAATACACCCAAGAAGAGTTTTTTCATACCTTCAATACCCTGCATGAGGCGGGTAAACAAGTCGTTTTGGCCTCTGATCGTCCCCCAAGTCAAATTCCAAGATTACAAGAGCGACTCTGCTCACGATTTTCGATGGGCTTGATTGCGGATATTCAGCCCCCTGACTTAGAAACTCGAATGGCAATTCTGCAGAAGAAAGCAGAATATGAAAATATCCGCCTCCCTAGAGAAGTCATTGAATATATTGCCTCTAGCTACACTTCCAACATTCGAGAATTAGAAGGTGCTCTGATCAGAGCGGTAGCCTACATTTCTATTTCTGGACTTCCCATGAATGTGGAAAACATCGCTCCAGTTCTAAACCCACCCACTGCAAAAATCTCAGCTTCGCCAGAAAGCATCATTAATGCTGTCGCTGATACTTATGGGATCTCTATTGATGATCTCAAAGGCAATTCCCGCCGCCGAGAAATTAGCCTGGCTCGACAAATTGGGATGTACTTAATGCGTCAACATACAGACCTCAGCCTGCCTAAAATTGGCGATGAATTCGGTGGCAAAGACCACACCACCGTCATGTATAGCTGTGACAAAATTTCAGACCTACAAAAAAAGAATCCAGAACTCTCACAGTCACTACGGCAGTTAGGCGATCGGATTAAGCTTGCCAATCAACCCTAAGGCTAGCCCATCAAGATGATGGCTTCTGCCATAGGGAAAGGTCAGAGTGCGTCGATCCAGATATGTTGAACCCTGGCAACATCTTGTTATGTGTAAGAAAACCGCACTATAGATTTTGCACAATATCTATGGATTATTAACGTACTCCTAACCCCTTGATATCCAATTTTCTTCAGTGCTCCCAATCATTCCATCAAAGCTTTACTGAATAAGGATTATAGGAAAATAAACACAAAATATTAAATCTTTTATTAAGAATTCTAAACCTCCAATTCACCCCTGTGGAAAACTGCCATTTTTCTGTGGAAAACACTGGTGAAACTTTGTGGAAAACTAGGGTATCTTGTGGAGAAAAAAATATTAATTCACACCCTGTGGAAAACCCCCCGATCTTTTCCACAAGTTTTCCACAGGTAAGTGATCCACTAAAGCCTTGTTATCAATAGAGTTTTCTACTTTTTCCACATTTTCCACAGGCCCTACTATTACTACTATTATTTAAATTTAAAAATAGGAGAATATAGATAGGCTCAATTTTTGAGCAATATTCCTTTCAACTTTGTGGGACAGGGCAATGATGTTACGATGTTGCTCCCAGAGTTTAGAAAGTGTTGAAGTCCTTAGAAGCGTTATGAAGTTGGTCTGTCAGCAAAGTGATCTAAATTCCAAACTGTCACTCCTCAGCCGAGTCGTACCCTCGAATCCGACGCACCCAGTTCTGGCTAATGTTTTATTAACAGCTCAAACTGAACGCCTTGGCTTGACCGTGTTTGACTTAAGTTTAGGAATTCAAGTTTGGATTGCTGCAGAAGTAGAAGAAACAGGCGCTTTGACTTTGCCAGCAAGGTTTCTCAACGATATTGTGTCTCGCTTACCCAATTGCGATATTGAAGTTGAAACCGATGACACAGCTGTGACGTTGACCTGTGATTCGGGTCATTACCAAATGCAGGGGTTAGTGGCAGAGGAATTTCCTGGACTTCCCAGCTTGGATGATATACCAGCACTAGATCTCCCTACAGATGTGTTTTTAGAGGGATTGCAAGCCACGCTGTTTGCAGCCAGTACCGATGAAAGTAAACAAATTCTAACGGGGCTGCATCTCAACACCTCAGAGTCAGGGTTTGAATTTGCCACAACGGATGGGCATCGACTTGCGATCGCAAATTTTCCCGATCTAGTAACCCCTGAACCCATGACCATGACCATGCCTGCTAAAGCCTTGCGGGAACTAGAGCGGATGTTAGGTCGGGTGAATGCCGATGTCGCTCTCAGGTTTGATACCAATCAGGCTATTTTTGAGCTAACTGGAGAGCAAGGAACAGAGCAGCTCAGTTGCCGATTGCTGGAAGGTCAATATCCAGCCTATCCTCAACTCGTTCCTAAGCAATTTGAGCGGCAAGTGACGGTTGAGCGGCAACTGCTGCTCAGTAGTGTTGAGCGCATTGCGGTGTTAGCTGCTCGTAAAAACAATATTATTCGCTTGAAGGTAGATAGCACTGAGCAGCAAGTGGCTCTGTCTGCAGAAGCTCCTGAGTTGGGTATGGGAGAAGAACGTTTGCCAGCACAAATCTCAGGTGAGGATTTAGACATCGCGTTTAATGTGAAATATTTGAGTGACGGATTAAAAGCCCTTGATAGTCAGGAAGTTCAGCTGCAAATGAATTCAGCGACGATGCCAGCAGTTTTATCTCCCATCTCGGGACGTCAAATCACATATTTAATTATGCCCATTCAAATTCGGGGTTAGCATAGCCGATCAATAACGGGTATCTTAAGTAATATGGGGAACTATTTAAATTGACCTACGGTCTACAGCATTAGTGAGTAGACTATCAACTATTAATATTGCTGATGGAGAATCTGGGTTAAGTTTGTAGATAGATTGAATTCTTTAAGAGAAGATCTTCAGAATTTGAGTATCCAGACCATACAAGCCCATCCTTCAGCCAACTGTCTAAAGGGTTAAGAGAATGAAAGAAATCGTAATTTTGGTGTTGTCCGTGAGCTTGGTGAGTGTCTTTGCCAGCACTGCCAACGCTATGCGTTCATTTCTCACTGCTACAGATACGGCTGAGCCTGCTCTGATCGATTCAGAAAATGATTGTGCATTAACACCCATCGTTGCTGACCAGCCTCCCGAAGATGAAGAACATTGGCCTGGTTGCCGCGATTAAGCTCAAAAATTACCTCTTAATCAATTCCCCCTGAACAGTCGTGTTCAGGGGGAAATTTTGTGGATACCTTATTGGGGATAGGCAATATAGGCATCGGCATTCTTTAAATTATCAGTCGTCTGGGTTTTCCCCTTGCGGGTTTCCCTGGCGATGATGGAGAAGCCTTTACCGTAAATACCGGCTACTGAAAAAGATGAGTCTTCCGTGATGAACCGGGGATTATCAGGATTCGAGACACCACTCCCTACATGAGCCGCACCAAACAATTCCGTTTTGCCACCGTTGATCGTTTTGATGGTTGTGCCCTCATCTTCTGTTTTATAGCCCAGAATCCACACCCGGGCATTGTCATTCAGCACTTTGGCGGTAATGTTGGGTTGAGATTGGGTATTACTTTCTAGATTGAGCTGTCGCGCCCAGACATTTTGGTTTTTAAAGATGACTGAAGAGCCTACACAGTCATTAATAAAAACATCTCCAGGTGTTGGGGTTTTAGGGACATAGTGGAATCCTAGTAAATTGTTCAGCACCAACGTGCGCTGAGAGGTATGTTCAATGGTTTCTACCTTCTCTAGTCGCTCAATCGTGACACTGGGAGCCTTACCGGGGC
Organism: Acaryochloris marina S15; assembly: GCF_018336915.1. Taxonomy (GTDB): domain Bacteria; phylum Cyanobacteriota; class Cyanobacteriia; order Thermosynechococcales; family Thermosynechococcaceae; genus Acaryochloris; species Acaryochloris marina_A. The sequence continues at coordinate 5,726,825 of NZ_CP064923.1, forward strand.
CCACTCGAATCACCGCATTCTTCGCCATTTTGACTTTGGCTTCTGTGCCCATCAACCGGCGGACATTATTTCGAAGTTCTAGAGATTGATTGATGGTCCATGTGCCTCTAGGGAGGTAAACGGTCGTTGCCCCAGAGTCGATGGCTGCCTGAATAGAAGGTGTGTCATCTAAATCATCATCTGGAAGACCGCTGGTGCCGAGAAGATGTTTATGGGGACCATCCCATTTGCTCAGATCGGTTTCCCAAGGAATGTCTGGTGTTTCTTTAATCGGAAGTCCTAACATTTGGTTGGCAGAGGGAAAAAGAGTGACAGGTCCTCCTTTTCTGTTTTTACCAAAGCCATTGGCTAGATAATTTGTAATTTTGCCGTTAGGAATATTGCCATTGCCACGGCCCCAATTGACGTTACTTTTGACCGCTAGCTTATATCCTGTGGTCTGGGTCCGATCAATATACATGGATTTCTGATTGCTAATGGCAGGCTCAGAGGCTGCAGCGCCAGATCCGGTTAAGGTGGAATCCAGCAGAACAAAGCCTGCTTCTCCATCGTTGATAATGGCCGATACTGTATTTTGGCTGCGAACTTTCCGGGCAAACACTTTCTGAGAATTGGTGTTCCGCCATCCACAGATGTTTTGGTTGAGCAAAGTAATATTTTCAAAGGTTTGGCTAGCGGTGGGCCAACGGGTTTTTATGCCATAGTCAAAGCCGTTAACGGTGACTGTTTTGATCAATAACGGGCCAATTTCGTCCGTATAGCTCATGTCGAGACCAATATTTCCTTTTCTGTCTTCAGAGAGGATGGTCACATTCTGAGCTGTGCCCTGATTGCTGGCATTAAATTGAACGCCAATACTTGTGGGATGATTGCGACCGACATTGACAGTCATGTCACGGATGGCGTTCCGAAAGCGCTGGGCTGGGGCTGGGCCAAAATTTAGAATTGCTTTGGCATAGGTGGAAGGTACATTGTCCATCAGGCGCAGAACGGTCCCTTGCTCACTCTCCCCTTGAAAAATATTCCGCTTTTGGCTGCCTGCCAAAGTCAGCATGTCGCTGATGTCGTAGGTTCCGTTGGGAAAGTAAAAAATATGATTTTTAGTCGGATGAGCTGAAATGGCAGCTTGGATGGCAGCGGTATCATCTTGGCCATCGTTAGGAATAGCCCCAAAGCCGGTGATATTAATAATGCCTGCATCGTTAGGGAAAACAATTGCTGGGCGATTGATGGGAGTGGCCGCTAGGGTCGGAGGGGGGGCTGCGACATTTGGATTGTCCGGTGGTGCAGACCGATTAGATGCTGCTGGTGTGCAGGCTAAGGACAGCAAGAAAGACAAGCATAATAAGCCTAAAAACTGCCGCAGTGGATGGGGCAAAAATTTCTTCCCCCAGAACCAGATTTGTGTGACCCCAGAAGATGACTGAAAAAACATATTGCTCGGCTCCAAACGAATGAATACGATTGGCCTTTCTCTCCAAAGCCTATCAAATTATAGAAATAGGCTTTGGAGAGTTATTAAGAGCAATGGGGCTCATCTAATGGCCAAAGAAGTGATTGGATCAAAAACAAAACACTTTTCAAGACTAGACTAACCTGAGTTCGAGATAAGCAATCTCTGAAACGGTTGATTTTACGTCTTCTATGATTTTCCCTTTGTTTAGACATCTGCAAATAAGCTTCATCAAAGAGATTATTCTCAATAAATCAGGCTAATTATCAATAACTGGTTGTTTAGTCCAACAGTTGATTTTTTGAACCGTATGCCTGCAAAGAATTTCTCGTCTTTCCTTATCCCGAACTCAGGTTAGACTAGCTAAGTCTTAACCCTTGACTTGACCCAATTGCTTTATAAGCTCCAGTGAACATGAGCTCTGAATATCATCAACCGTGAATTGTGTAACTGCCAGGTGGGTAGTTTCGAGACACGCTAATTAAGCTAGTGATACCCCCTGTTTTAGGCGTAATTTTGATGATAGAAGTCCATGGTTTCAAAGAGTGCATCGGTCAGAGGTATTTTGGGGGTCCAGCCTAAGAGAGTTTGTGCTTGACTTAAATCAGGCATCCGCCGATCGCAGTCTTCGTAACCTTTGCCGTAGAAGTCTTGAGAGCTGATTGTCAGGATAGGGTGCTCTTTATAATTCATATCACCAGTGATTCGAGCATAGGTTTGGCGCATTAAATCAGCTAACTCAGCCATAGTGACCTCATTCTCACGGTTACCAATATTAAAAACTTGGTTTTGAGCTTGATGAGGCTTCTTGAGCATGAGTAGCAGTGCATCAATGGCATCATGGATCGAAACAATGGTACGTCGAGCTTCTCCCCCATCAACGAGATACATGGGTTTGTTATCTAGCAAGGCCGTCATAAAACACGCCAGAACTCTGGGTACACCTTCCCCATCACGACCTGGAATATAGTCCATTTTAGGACCAAAAAAATTTAAGGGACGGATAACGGTGAAGGGTAATTGACTTTCCATATGATGGGCATAAATAAGTCGTTCCGTCATCTGTTTAGCACAAGCATAGGTCCACCTTTGGTTAGAAATGGGGCCCATAATGAGTGGGGTTTCATTCTCGCGCAGCTCAAATAAATTGGGATCCTCATAGTTATTGTTGGGAAGATAACTTGCAACGGTCCGCCCATATACTTCACTTGTAGAAAAGCTCATCAACCATCGTTTATGTTTGGCGCAAAGCTCAATGAGCGGATAGATATCAAACAAATTGGAGTGAATCACGTCCAGCGGACGAGTATTATATTCAGCTGGGTTGCAGATAGCAGCCAAATTAATGACTATGTCAGACTTCTCAATCTCTTGTTCAATCTCTTGCAGAGCAGCTGGTGATGAAATTGTGCTGCGATGCATATGAAATTTGGGATGAGCAAGATGCTCTTTAATTTTGTAATCTGCTAAATCCCAGCCGTGAATTTCGCATTCATTTTCAGCAAGTAAACGATCCAACAAGTGGCTACCAATAAAGCCGCCACAGCCCAACATAACTATACGCATTTTTTCTCTGGTCAATTTTTAAGCTTCATTATATTTTTGTTTAGACTCAATGTCACGTTATTCAAGAATTGTGAAAGCAAGTTAAGAAGTCATTTATGAAGTAAATATCAAATGGGTCTAAATGCTTGTGAGCAAAGGCTTTGAGATGTGAATAATGATTCTAGATGACTTCTGAGACAACAATGCTCGTTTGATGACACAGCATAGATTTCAGACTGTTTTTATCTTTACTTGATAAATAACCTCTAACCAAATTCTGAATAAAAGGTTTTCACCAAGATATGACCCAATAATTTGAGGTAGAGCGTATTGGAATGTATGCAAATTGGCAGTTTTGATATTCCACTACTGTCTTTCTAAAATCAAGTGAAGAGCAATTTGGGTCGACATGTGGATTATCCCTCTCATAGTACTCTTAGAAGAAAGTATGGGTCGTGCATCAAACAATTGTGGGGTAGGTGAGTATGTCATCCCAATGCCAAGCTCGCGAGGCTAGATCAGCACGTTGTGCCGCCGTTGTTTTAAGCCGACTGTGTGTCCAAATCCAATTGAAATAGCTGACCACTAATCGAGCAGTGACTTTGGTTTGCGCCCACACTTTGCCAAATTTGTTCTGGCGTCGATGCCATCGACCACTGTGCTGCCGAATAATGCCATTGGTGCGTTCGAGTCGTTGAGTTCTGTCCTTGCCAATGTAATGGTCAATCTCCCAAGGCAACACTCTTTCGTACCCCCCCCAATCGTCGCTATTCCAGTCCTTGCAATCGGTCTTACCTTCAGTGCTAGTCACCAGTTCATTCAATAATGAATCGGTGTGCTTGCCCACACGACACGAGAGGATCACGCCGCTTGTGTTTGCCAAGGTAATCGCCATCCAACAATCACCCATCTCTAGCTCATGGGGAAGACAGTGTTTTTGCTTTTTTTCACAAAGGACCACATTTCATCTGCACTGACATCCTCCGTTTCAACGGCTTGCACTTGGCCATTATGGAGTTGCTGAGATCGTTGGCTAGCAGCTCTTACTAGAGAGACTACAGTGTTGTAAGCTAGGCCACTGGTCCGAGTGATACCTCGAAGACTACTCCCTTCTGCATGGGCTTGGAGGACTTGTCGGACCTGCTCTGGACTCACCTGACGACGATAGTAAAGGGTATCAAAGCGTTCAGTAAAGGTCTGCTGGCACTCAGGACAACGGTATCGTTGAAGCATGTTGGGCATCTTGCCATGCTTGTGTGCTTTGGAATGACCGCATAGTGGGCATTGCATGGGTAGGTTAGAAGCTGAGCTGAGCCTCTAGTATACTCAACCCACAATTACTTGAGGCACGACCAAAGTATGTAACGGAATGTATCACCTTAGTCTTAGACGAGGTTATGTCTCAGAGCAATGCTAGGTTCTTCTGTTTATGAAATGCATCGAGAAAACAGGAGCTAAACAATAGTCCAAATTAACTCAAAATGTCTATGACCATGTTCCAAGAGGTGAAGCTGCTCTGAAGATTTGATGCAAGGGGAGCATGTCACCTTTGTAATCTAGTATTTATAATCATTTTGGAAGCCTTTGCTAGCCTTGCTTTCAGACATTAGATTTTTGATTCTAAGTTTTATGCATCTGTAAAAGTGACATGCTCTCTACTCGTGAATCGCCAGCTTAACTGTGGTTTAGTCAAGGTTTGAGTTCTATCAATCTCTTGCAAGCTCATAGCTGTATTACTCAACCTTGACCAGTCTGTAAAAAATGCTTGGCAGGACTCTTGATGTTTAGAAGATCACTCAGTCTTTTTGAGATTTAGATGATTGGCAGAAATTATCTCTGAATCTCGGATAGATCTTTTTTATAGATTAAAAAACCAACAATGAAAAATATGGTTGATAAAAATGTATGCTCACTCTCTTGAATAATTAATCTAGGTTTGATACCTCCATGCAATGAGAAACGAATGTAGTTAACTAAACCTTTGATCTTCAATATCAAAGGCATAGGAAGGTTAGTATATTCTTTATAATAAAGTTGAGCCCCTTTAGGATTCTCAGCACGGAGTTTGGCTGAAAAAGTGGTAGTTCCATCTGGAGCATTTTCGTAATAGAGGCGTAATACTTCATTTACAAATATTGTTTTATAATTTAGGCTGATTTTATTCCAAACAATAGAGTCTTCTATGAAGCGTTCTCCAGGGATTTCTGGGAAAGGAAATTGCTGGAGAATGTCTGTTTTTTGGCATCCCCATTTTTCGCCAAAAATGAAGTACTTACTTTGGAGTTCAATAGAGTTTGAAACTAAAATGTCAGATGGAAATGACTTGCCTACAATTTTTCCATATTGATTGACACAAAGAGCAGTGATACCACAGAAGTCACTTTTTGCTTCCTCTACAATAGAGTCCCAATGATATTTGAATCTCTCCAAAGCTTCAGGGATGCAGGCATCATCGGAGTCGAAAGCTAAAAATAATTCTCCCTTTGCTGCTTGTACAGCACGGTTCATAGTTTTGGCTTTTCCTCTATTTTCTTGCCATGTATAGTGAATAGGAAAATCTGATTTTTTTTTCCATTCTTGAACTAGGTTCTCAGTATGATCTGTGGAGCCATCATCATAGATCAACCATTCGAAGTCTTTGTATGTTTGTGCTTGAAGACTGTCATAAACTCGATGCAGTAAATTAGCACGATTATATGTCGATGTGAACACTGTGAAAGCATAGCCATAAGGTTTTGGCATGGATACTTGAGTTTCTTTAGGTTTAGACTGCATAGAAGTTTGTTTGATATAGATGTTTTTATTGAATTTTTGGGTAGAACCCATTTGAGTTTAGGTATAAAATGGCTAATATATCGTCTAGAGCGAGTAGGAGTATGTAATAGATTGAAGGTTGGTTAGCATCATCTCGTTCATCTTTCCTTATCAGTATTAGTCTACTGATACGTTCTCAATGCCTGATACGTGAAGAGGATAAAGCTATGTAATAGTTATCAATTGCTGGTTGAAGTAAAAGCTATTCTCGAACTACCAGTAAACAAAGTTGTCAGTCTAGAATTGTGCCCACAAAGACATTTAATAAATTTTTTACACATATAATAATGATAGATGCATATGATAATAAACGATTTCTATACTTCTTGAGAGCCTCGATTATCGACAAGATCTCTTGCATAATTTGTCAAAAGATATGATCAGGACCCAGGCAAGCAAAATTAGCTCATAAAATGAGTCGATTAGCATGTTATGTAAATATTGCAAGAGGCTTATAGGGGTTGTGCTTCTAATGGCGTATTTATTATGGCACTAGTGCAGCGTCAAGCTAAAAGATTAGGGTAGGTAACAATGGTGGCAGTATTGCAGTCAGACCGAGAAAACACCTATCCCTATGCCGAAAAAATATATTGTCCGACTGAGTGAAGATGAGCAGAACCATCTGCAAGCCGTCATCAAAAAGCTCAAGGGCAGCAGCCAAAAAGTACGACGTGCTCAAATTCTTTTGAAAGCAAATGCCGACGGGCCAAATTGGACCGATGAACGCACTTCAGATGCTTATTCTTGTCGAGTTAAAACAGTTGAGAACATTCGTAAACGTCTTGTAGAGAGAGGATGTGAGGAAACCCTTAACGGTGCCCAACGTGTCAGAGCACCTCGCAGTAAGTTACTCGATGGTGAGCAGGAAGCTCAAGTCATTGCCATGCGATTAGGCAGCCCTCCTAAAGGCTACGGGAATTGGTCATTGCGCTTGCTGGCACGCAAAGTTGTAGAACTAGGTATCGTAGAATCTGTCAGCCATGAAACGGTTCGTCAGACTCTGAAAAAAACGGGATGACCAACCGCAAGATTGAGTACTGGGTGATTCCGCCTGAAGCAGATGGAGAGTTCGTTGCTCAGATGGAAGAAGTGCTGGAAGTGTATGCTCAGTCTTATGACCCAAGTTGTCCGGTGATTTGTATGGACGAACAGCCTGTCCAACTCCACAAAGAAATCAAGTGCCCTATTCCAGCCACCGCTCAACACCCTAAGCGGGTTGATTATGAGTACGAGCGTGCAGGTACCGCCAATATCTTCATGTTTAGCGAACCTTTAGCGGGGTGGCGACAAGCAACTGTTCGTGAGCGGCGAACAAAAATCGATTGGGCCAGTGAAGTCGCAGTCTTAATGGAAGGACGCTATGCACAATGCCCACAAGTCATACTCACCTGTGACAATCTCAACACCCATACCAAAGGGGCTTTCTATGAGGTGTTCGAGCCTGAGCGTGCCCGGCGGTTCGTTCAACGCATCCACTTTTGCTACACCCCTAAGCATGGCAGTTGGCTGAACGTGGCCGAAAACGAACTGAGTGCAATGACTCGACAGTGTATTGATAGGAGGCGCTTTGGGACGATTGAAACTCTAAAAGATGAAGTTCAAGCATGGCCGATTGATGTGAACCACTCGCAACGCGGTGTGGATTGGCAAATGAACATTGAAGATGCCAGGTGTAAGCTCACTTCTATCTACCCTAAAATTAAATATTGACGATGCACTAGTATGAAAAAGCATGCTGGCTGAAATTGATGTCAAAGGTTTTTGAGAAATATATCTAGGGATTGTTAGTGGTTGCCTACAAAGTAGATCAGGATTGCGGTCAAAGAATGGGGATTGAGGTATTGAGAAACTTTGCTCTTGAAAGTATCTAGGCCAAGATCATGATCCTTCTAGTGAAATAAGATGTTGGATTATGACTGAGAGTAAGACGTTTTCACAACAGGGACATGGCCGAATTCTTTGACTGTATAGAGGGGGCGTCCTTTAATTTCTTCGTAAATTTGGCCGACATACTCCCCTAAAATGCCGAGACAAATCAGTTGGACAGCCCCGAGAAAAAAGATCGCCATGGTAATCATGGTGTAGCCAATCAGCTGGCTGGAAGGATTGAAAAATCGCCAGTAGAGGGTTAAGAACATCATAAAGACAGCGAGGGCGGATGCAAATAACCCCAGGTATGTGGCTAAGCGTAAGGGCACTTTGGAGAAAGCCATAATGCTGCTGAGGGCCAGGGTGAGGGATTTGCGGAAGGTATATTTGACGTCTCCAGCAAATCGAGGGGGGCGATGGAGGGTAATGGCAGTTTGCCGGAAGCCCACCCAAGCCCGAAGACCCCGGATATAGCGGTTCCGCTCGGGCATTTTATTGAGTAAATCCACGACTTGCCGATCCATGAGGCAAAAGTCACCGGTGTCGGTGGGAATGTGGATATTGGAGAGCTGCTGGAGAAATCGATAAAACAGGTAGGCGGTACAGCGTTTGATGAGGCCTTCTCGCTGTCGTGAGATTCGCTGAGCGTAAACGACCTGGTAGCCTTGCTGCCATTGTTGAATCAGATCCGGAACGACTTCGGGTGGATCTTGGAGGTCGGCATCCATGACGATAATGGCTTGGCCAGCGGCAAACTGTAGACCGGCAGTCAAGGCGATTTGATGGCCGAAGTTGCGGGCTAAGCTGATATAACGAACGGACGGATCATCTTGGTGCAGTTGGCGTAGTAAAGCGAGGGTGCGATCGCAACTGCCATCATCCACCAAAATCAGTTCTGAAGGACCATCCAGGGTTGTGATTAAGGCCTGCAAGCGTCGATACAGTTCAGCAATATTGTCTTCTTCGTTGTAAATCGGAATAACGAAAGAATACGTTACATTACCTGTTTGATCCGAATTGCTTGCAATTGATGAAGGGAGACTGAATGGCGTCAAGGGATTGTTATAACTAAACAAAAGAGACTATACCTGCAAAGCGCACTCGATATTCTATGCCTTTAACCGTGTTGATCGTGGATGATGAACCGGGTATTCGATTAGCGGTCACTGACTATCTGGAAGCAGTGGGATATACCGTAATTGCAGCCGCAACGGGCAAACAAGCGTGGCAGCTAGTCCAACAGTACCGCCCCCATCTGCTAGTGACTGATATTAGAATGCCACAGATGGATGGCTATGAGTTAGTGAAACTGGTGCGGCAACAACCCGCATTTCGATTGCTCCCCGTCATCTATTTAACGGAATGCTTCCAAACTCAAGAGCGGATTCGAGGGTATAAATTGGGCTGTGATGCCTTCTTGGCCAAGCCGTTTAACTTGGAAGAATTGGCAGTCGTGATTCGTAGCCTTTTAGACCGAGTGCAAATTGTACAAACGGAGATCCAGGCGGTTTCTCAGGCTACTCCCAGCCGTGATTCGGTGGATACTGCGTTTGTTAATGCTCTAAATCTGACCCAGCGAGAACAGCAAGTTTTGCTATTGCTGACGGAGGGGCTATCCAATGCCCAAATTGGCGAACAACTCCATCTCAGCCCTCGCACTGTGGAAAAGTATGTCAGTAAACTGCTGCAAAAAACAGAAACGAGTAACCGAGCAGAGATCGTGCGGTTTGCGATGGAACATCATTTGCTAGGAGCCATCGACGACGATCACTAACCGGTCTTTTGCAGATTCTCTAATAAACCACTGCAGGCATCTACCAGTAGATCAATTACATAATCAAATCCTGAAGCTCCCCCGTAATAGGGATCGGGTACTTCTTTATCGGCAAAGTTAGTACAAAAATCACACATCATGTGGATTTTGCTGGCATATTGCTCGTCTGGATTCATCTCCATCAAATCGCGATAATTTTGGCGATCCATAGCCAGAATGATGTCAAAGTCGGCAAAATCTTCGAGCTGTACTTGCCGACTGTTGCCGGTCAGCACAATGTTTTGCCGCAAGCCAGCCGCTGCCATTCTCCGGTCTGGGGAAGCACCAATATGATAGCTACTGGTACCCGCCGAGTCACATTGATAGGCATGGGTGAGCTGTTCTTGTTGCAGCAGGTGATTCATAATCCCTTCTGCGGAAGGTGAACGGCAAATATTGCCTAGGCACACAAATAATAGCTTTTGGGGCATTGGGGTTGGGGTGCGGATGGTGGGTTAGAACAGCGTTGGCGTAAAACTGCCATGTAAACCGTAGGGGATATGGTGCTTTAAGTGCAAGCGGGCAATGGGTCCCTGCTTCACCTGCTCAGCATCTAGAATCACCACATCGGATCGATCCTGAACACCATCGTAGACGAGGGCCACTAACCAGCCTTGATCTTCTTGAGTGGCGTTGGGTTTGGGGATAAATACGGGTTCACCCATAAAGCCTTGGGGGGCCGCACTCCAGACTTGTTCGTCTCCCGTTTTGACGTCCTGTTTGAGAATGGCTTGCAGGGGAGCATTGCCAGTGCTGGCATCGGTAGCGCCAATATAAACATAACGATAGTCATGGCCTGCATTAGCTGGGTTCAGGGTGGGAAACTCGCAGCTCCGTTTGATTAACGGTGTTTTCTCGACGGTGGCGGTCTCAGGGTTCATCTGGAATCGCCAGAGGGTACCGGGAGGAACCGAGTCAAAATCAATATTGCGGAAATCAATCCCCGATTCTAAGCCAGGAAAAGTGTCGTAGCATATGGAGTCCACAATCACCTGACCATCTGCCTCATAGGCGTTGGCATGATGGAAGACAAAGCAGGCATCCGTTTCTAGCTGTTGGGGTGTGTTGTCACCGCGTCGCACCAGCCAGATTTTGGTAGGCTTGCCAGGCTTAAAGGAGATACATTCTCCCGCTCCCTTGAACCCAAACAGAAAGGGAATGGGGTTCAGGATGACGGGATTTTGGAAAAAGATGTAGTAGTTGGGAGTGACCGCAAAATCATGGATAAATGCGAACCCCGGGATGGAAAATTGTTGCTGATGAACCACCTCACCGGCTGGGTCAAATTCGAAAAGCTTGACGGTACTAGATAAGCCCGGTTTAACCGCAAAGTTAACGAGTCGATCGCCATCGGCATGGGGCAAAATTCGGGGATGAGCAGAAAATGGATCCCCCGGATTGAGGAGACCGGAAAAATCTTCTAGTCCCAAGGTATCTAGGGTCGCTGGGTCGAGACGATAGGGCTGATCGGCTTCCCAAAGGGCTAGAAGCTTGCCTGCCCAATAGATGATGTGAGTGTTGGCAATATTCTTGAAGTTGATATCAAAGGCATTAGCGAAGAGACCGCCGGGCTTGGGGGTGCCAAAGACGCCACGATAGAGAATCTTGCCCGCTTCTTGTTCCGCCAGATAGCCTTCCGTGCGGACGAAGCGGTTGCGGAAATGAGCTTTGCCTTGGTCAAACTGAATTGAACAAATCATCCCGTCTCCATCAAAGGGGTGCTGGAGTGGGGTGCCGTTGACATCCAATAGTCCCGGACCGTTGCGAAATAGGGTGCCCCTTAAATCGGCAGGAATTTCACCGTCTATGTCTGCGATCGCATAGTCGTATTCCTCTTTGAGAGATTGGTGACCTCCCTGCCAGTTATGGTCGAGGTAGGTGTTGCGGGTGGAGGCAGAAACGGTCATAGGGATTCAATTACGAGGTTCGGTAATAAGTTCAACAGCGAGAGACTCAGATAAAAGAGGCTCGACGGATGGAGTGATATCTAAAGCTAGGTCTTGATGCAGGACATCGGTACCTTGGGCAGGGAGCCAGTTGAGAAGTGGTAGGGGTAAGAGGGTACTGAGATTGGCGATTGTGACCAGCAGCCACAATTGCTGGAAATTCGTTTCAGTAATGCCCAGCCAATGCATGATTAGCGCCCCCGATTCGTGGGAGAGCAGGCCCGCTAGGTTACTTACAGACATCAATAAGGCAAACATGGTGGCCTCGATGCCAGGAGGACAGAGGCGAGCGGCCAATACCAATACGGGCATATAGGCAATTTGTCCCATCACCGTCAGAATCAGGCTGTCGCCCAAGCTAAACCATTGGTCATTGATGCCTAAGGCTCGATTGGCATGGGTCACCAATAGTAAGGTGGTCATGCCGAGGGCTGCAGCAATTAAAGTGCTCCATAAAAAGATGCGGCGTACAGGAACGGCTTTGAGATAACGCTGAAATACCCAAATGCCTAGCAATGCGGCCAGACTGGTGACCAGGCGTACTCGACCTAAAAATTCTGGGTCAAAGCCTAAATCATTGGTGGTAAAGAAGAAAAAGGCGGCTTCAGAACTGGGAGTGGCCTGCCAGAGAAAGACGAAGATAACGGGCAGCAAAATCTGCTTTTGGGTGATGGCTTGCCAGAGTTGCCTCACCTGATGCTTGGTTGAATCTAAGTTGATTTGGGTCTTAACTTTAGGGTCGGCAATCAATCCGGCAACGGCAGAAACGAGCAACGGGAAGGTGGCCGTAATCAGGAAAACCCTTTGGGTGCTCATGTGGGACAACAGCCAGCCGCTAAAGTAGGCGGTCATTATCCCGCCCAGGGCAGTGGCAGACCAGCAGAGAGATTGGAGGGAACCCGCATCACTTTGAGATTCTTGCCGGACGCGCTCAACCACGAGGGAGTCAACAATGACATCGCTGATGGCCACGGACAGGGAACTGAGGACAATCGCAATGGTGGCGGCTAGGGACGTGCGAACGATGCTAGCCATTCCCACCCAGGCTAGACATCCTAGTATCCCTGACAAGACGAGATAAGACCGGCGACGATAGCCAAAGATGGGCACGCTATCAGAAATAAATCCAAAGACTGGCTTAATTACCCACGGAAGAGCAGCAATTCCCATCATGGCGGCTACTTGAGCTGGGGTTAAACCAAGGTCATCCTTCAGGAAAAAACTGACGGCTAACCGAGCTAATCCCAATATTCCCTGAACAAAATAGACCATCAATATGGCCAGAAGCTCAGGTGTGGGATCTTGACCGTAAAAGACGTTTTCTTTTAGGAAATCGCGCACTGAGTCGAGTCTCGACTGAGATACAAACATTGATAATAATTTACAAATATCAATGTTTGTATCATACCCTGATTTCCTATAAGAGGAGACCTGTGAGTCTTCCGGGTCAGAGGGTCAGGAACCAGTGCCTGAAAAGTAAATCAGCTTGTTCTCGCGATCAATGAGTAAATAATGAGTGCCAAAGCCAGTCCATGAATTGCTGACTGAGTTTGTGGTCCAGCACTCGTTTGTAGAACTTGCTGGAGGTTGCCAGGGTGGATCGAAGCGGTTGTAGCTTGGATCAGGAAGACGAAAGTCGGATGAGATCGCATCGCAATCTACCGATTCATATCCTGACTGCAGAAGAGTCTCGATATCAGCCTCCGCAGCCTGAAACCGCAAAAATAACCGATAGCCTTGCCAGGTATCTCCCACGCCTTGTAGCTGGGTGATGCTTTCTGGAATGGGCTTTTGGAGAACTGCAGCAAACATTTCTTCTGGGGTATTTGCAGATGTCAGACTAGTGTCGCAGCCAGATATCAATAGCGCGATTAGCAAGACGCTCCACTTTGTATAGGTATAAAAAGGGAATTTATAGGTGTGAAATAGATCAAACATTGCCATAAACAGGAATCGCAGCGCCTCGAACATCCTGGGCTGCATCAGAGGCTAGAAAGCAGATGACGTCTGCTAACGATTCGGGTTTTACCCATTGGTCGGCGTTAGCTTCACCCATGGCTTCTCGATTTGTGGGGGTGTCAATAATACTAGGCAATACGGTATTGGCGGTGATGTTGGTGCCTTTGGTTTCATCTGCGATCGCTTTCGTCAATGCCAACACCCCAGCCTTAGCAGTACAGTAGGCTGCCAATTGCCCCCCTGGCTCAACAGCCCCTCTAGATCCTACGGTAACGATCCGGCCATAGTTATTCTGCAACATCCGTTTGAGGCTATGTTTGCAAACTAAAAATGTGGTGTTCAGGTTCAGATTCAAATCTTGCTGCCAGTCCTCAAAGGCATATTCATGGGTTTTGCCCATGGAAAACCCACCAACTAAGTGAATTAAGGCATCTACCCGATCCATACCTTTCACTAATTCTGCGACTGAGGCTTCTTTCCCAAGATCGGTGGGGACAAAATGAGTTCTCACTAATTCTGCAGGGGAGAGGATATGTTTTAGTCGCTCTACTTCCGATTCTGCAATATAAGGTAGCGTCACTTCTGCCCCTGTGGCTAGGACTTTGGGCGTCACGCCCAGTCCCAATCCGCCTGTACCACCCGTGATCAATACTTGCCTATTTTGCATGTCGTCGCAGCCTACATCTGATTACACTTAAAAAGTTTTGATGGATGACAGGATTATGTCTCAAGTTATAGCTCAAGGGAAAATGTTTTCTTGCCCAGTTGGTGCGAATTTGCGCCAGGTTCTACTGGAGAACGGCGTGGATCTCTACAATGGTCAAGCTCGGTTGATCAACTGTCATGGCATTGGTACCTGCGGAACTTGTGCCGTGGCGATTTCTGGAGAAGTGTCAGAAGTGAACCGACGCGATCTCATCCGTCGATCATTACCCCCTCATGTTCCCCAGCGTGATCTGCGACTGGCTTGTCAAACCAAAGTTTTAGGCGATATAACCGTCACCAAATTTGATGGATTTTGGGGCCAAGGCACAGCACCTGCATGGACGATTTAACTGAAAAACCTCAATAAAGAGTAATAAAACTGATTATCCTGAAGATGGACGCCCTTCATTGGAGACCCAATCCATGACTGCTCAACTCACCACCTCTCCCATCCAGAAACTGGTTGCAGCTCAAAGAGTCTATTTTGAGAGTGGGCAGACTCAATCCTATGAATTTCGGTTAGCCCAACTCCAAAAGCTGAGGCAGGTAATCATTGAGCGTCAAGATGACATTGTTGCTGCTGCGAAAGCTGATTTGGGACGACCAGCTTTTGAGGCTTACTTTGAAATTGCGGCCTTAGGAGAAATCAAGATCGCCATCAAAAAGCTGAAAACCTGGATGAAGCCGCAGCGCGTTGCGACAGGGATGGATGTCTTTCCTGGGGCAGCTTGGATTCAGCCTGACCCTCTAGGTGTGGTGCTGGTGATTGCGCCGTGGAACTATCCCTTTTCTCTGCTGATTAATCCGTTAGTGGGTGCGATCGCAGCCGGGAACTGCTCTATTCTCAAACCCTCAGAACATGCTCCTCATACCGCTCAGGTCGTGTCTAACTTAATTGGCGACACCTTTCCTGAGAACTATATCGCGGTTGTAGAAGGGGAAGCAGAAACCAGCAAACAGTTATTAGCCGAGAAGTTTGACCATATTTTCTTCACCGGAGGCACCGCCATTGGTCGAGAAGTCATGAAAGCAGCGGCGGAAAACCTCACCCCAGTTACCTTAGAACTAGGGGGTAAAAGCCCTTGTATTGTCGACTCAGAGATTCACTTTGAGCATGCCGCGAAGCGGATCATCTGGGGCAAGTTTATTAACGCAGGCCAAACCTGTGTAGCACCCGATTATTTGCTGATTGACCGCACCATCAAAGATGAGTTTGTCACCTATCTCAAGCAAGTGGTGCACCATTTCTATGGTGAAAATCCCGCCAAGAGTCCTGACTTTGGTCGATTAATCAACCAGCATCATTTCAATCGACTCACCCAGTTTTTAGATAACGGTGAAGTGATTGTTGGCGGTCAAACCGACCCTGAAACCCGCTATATTGCGCCTACGCTGATCGATCAGGTCACTTGGGAAGATCTGATTATGCAAGAAGAGATTTTCGGCCCCATTTTGCCGATTTTGGCCTACAACAACTTAGATGAAGCGATTGCTCAAGTGAATGCCCGCCCTAAACCCTTGGCTCTCTATTTCTTCTCAAAAAATGAGGAAAAACAGCAGAAAGTGCTGACCTCAACTTCATCAGGAGGGGTTTGTATCAATGAAACGGTTTTGCATGTCGGGGTAGGCACCTTACCGTTTGGAGGAGTAGGTCCAAGTGGTATGGGTAGCTATCATGGCAAAGCCAGCTTCGACACGTTTTCCCACCAGAAAAGCGTTTTAAAACGGGCCTTCTGGTTAGATCTAGGTTGGCGTTATGCGCCCTATACGATCAAAGGCTTAAATCAAATTAAGCGGATTGTGACGGGTTAGGCCATTAGTTAATCTAATCTCCCCCAGCCCCAATCGCGTTTTGGCGAGTAATGGCATAGGGCCAGCTAATCAAGTCTGGAGGATGCCAGAAATTTTTATAGGCAAGAGCCATTTGTTTGGCAGCCCGTTCACAAGGCACTTGCCCCGTTGCAGTTCCTAAGTCTGGACAGGCAACACTGCGAATAGGTTGAAGGTGTGATTGATTGTGATGCCAGATTGCTAACAGCATTGCCCACATGGCTTGGTACACGTTATCCGTGGTGGCAATCGACATGGGTACACGCATCGTCGGTGTATGGGCCAGAAACGGATGCTGGGATGAGTCTCGATAATAACCGAAGTACCGACGGGCTGCTCACCCCGAAACCTCTGAAGGATATGGGTTTGTACCCGGTCCATTAGATCCAACCCAAAGTAACGAGTAATCGCTCCATCGACACCACCATCCATCAGGCCAAATGAGTTGCCAGCGCTGACCATGCAATCATAATTTGGTAAATCCTCAAACTGACCATTGACGATTTCAATATTGGATTGCCCTTCAAATTTGAGCTGCCATTGCTCACATAGGTCAGGAATGGGATCGACAAGAATGAGTTGCAAGTCTGTAGACTGCAATGATTTTTTCATTGAGAGCTAGCTACTCTAACTCAGTTTCAGCTTCATCATCATCAGAAAGATCCTCTGGCGGCACTAAAGCTACTGCAGCGATATAGTCATCTTCATCCAATCTTTGGACTCTGACTCCTGTTGCTGCCCGTGATTGGGATGAAATATCTGTCACTGATTGTCGGATAACAATGCCTCGGCTAGTCACCAACATCAACTCATCTTCGACATTGACGATTCGCAGTGCGGCTAACTGATCGGGAGTCTTGAGCTTTTTGAACTTAGTTGCGGTTACCCCTTTACCTGCTCGATTTTGGAGTCTAAATTGGGCTACAGGAACTCGCTTACCATACCCATAGGTCGTGATCACTAAGACCCAAGGACCTGGCTGTTCAATGGTTTCGGACTCTTCTTCGTTACCATCATCTTCAACTAAAATATCTGGATCATCCGTTTCATCTTCTTCCATGTCCGTTGCATTCCCTAAGGTTTCAACAACGCTGCTGGGTAAGATATCCATACCGATAAATTCATCCCCTTCTCGTAAGCGCATAGCCCGCACACCCCGTGTGGCTCGACCCAAAGGACGCAGCTGTTTATGATTGGCCCGAAAATGAATGGACATGCCGCGGCGAGATCCAATCACAATACTGTCTTCGGCCCGAGTCAATCTCACCCACCGCAGCAGATCGCCTTCTTCTAGAGAGATGGCAATTAAGCCATTAGCACGGATACTGCTGAAAGCAGCTAAGGCCGTTTTTTTGATGAATCCACCCACGGTCATCATCACCAGGTATTCGTCTTCGCTAAACTCGCTGACGGGAATGACAGAAGTGATTTTTTCTTCTCGGGGAATTGGTAAGAGCTGGACTAAAGGCACGCCCCGAGCTGTGCGGGAACTGACGGGGATTTGATAGGCACGCAGGCAGTATACGACGCCGCGATCGCTAAAAAATAACACGCTGTCATGGTCACAGCAGCCAAAGAAATGCTCAACTGCATCATTTTCTTTTATTTTTGCTCCTGCTCTGCCCCGGGTGGCTCGGCTTTGGGCGTTGAAAGTATCAACAGGCATTCGCTTCACGTAGCCCTGCTCTGTCACCAAAATCACGGCTTGATCATTGGCAATCAGATCAATATCGTCTAGATCTGCGAGATTAGCTTCAATCAAGGTCCGGCGAGGACTAGCAAATTTGGCTTTAAGTTCAGCCACTTCCGTTTCGATAATTTCTAGCACCCGTTCACGACGGGCCAGAATATCCTCTAGATCTGCAATTCGCTCTTGTAAATCCTGGTGCTCTCGCTCAATCTTTTCAGCTTCTAAAGCGGTGAGTCGGCGCAGCTGCATCTGTAGAATGGCATCGGCTTGGGTGTCAGATAATCCATAGCCATCCATTAACTCTTGGCGAGCAATAGCAGCATCCGCAGCTTGGCGAATCAGCTGAATCACCGCGTCCAGATTTTCTAAAGCAATCAGTAATCCCTGCAAGAGATGATCACGCTCTTGGGCTTTTCGGAGCTGGAAGCGGGTGCGACGCAAGATCGCGTCTTCCCGGAATTCCAAAAAGACGCTCAGGAACTGTCTCAGGGTGAGAAGTTGAGGATCGCCTCCCACTAACGCCAACATATTGGCCCCAAAATTGGTTTGGATGGGGGTTTGTTTGTAGAGATTGTTGAGAACGACCTGAGGATAGGCATCCCGCTTGAGTTCGATTACAATCCGCATCCCGTCGCGATCACTCTCATCGCGAATATCAGAAATACCTTCTAGGCGCTTGTCATTGACGTTTTCAGCAATGCGCTCAATCAGGGCAGCTTTATTGGTTTGGAACGGCAACTCTGTGATGATAATGGCTTCACGATCAGGACGCCCTGATTGTTCTAGGGTTTCGATCTCGGCAACCCCGCGCATAGTAATAGAGCCACGGCCCGTTGTAAAAGCTTCACGAATGCCAGCCGTTCCCAAAATCCGTCCCCCTGTGGGAAAATCGGGACCTGGAATTAACTTCATCAACTCCAGATCGGTAATCTCAGGATTATGAATAAGGGCAACTAGACCATCAATCACTTCCCCCAGATTATGGGGAGGAATATTGGTCGCCATCCCCACTGCAATCCCTGAGGAGCCATTGATCAATAGCTGGGGAACGCGAGCAGGCAGAACGAGGGGTTCTTGCTGTGACCCATCAAAGTTATCGCCAAAATCAACGGTTTCTTGCTCAATATCGGGTAGAAGCGAATCCGTACTGAGTGCTTGTAAGCGACATTCTGTATATCGCATCGCAGCAGGTGGATCGTTATCAATCGACCCAAAGTTGCCATGGCCGTTGATGAGAGGCATGCGCATGGAGAAGTCCTGCGCCATCCGCACTAAGGCGTCATATACCGCTGTATCACCGTGGGGATGATATTTACCTAATACTTCCCCAACCACACGAGCACATTTTCGAAAGGGGCGATCGGGGGTTAAACCCAACTCATACATGGCGTATAAGATGCGTCGATGCACGGGTTTGAGGCCATCTCTAGCATCTGGCAAGGCCCGACCAACAATGACGCTCATGGCGTATTCCAGGTAGGAGCGCGACATCTCATCCCGTAGATCTGTGAGAATAATGCGTTCCTGTGCTGGATCAGAGGAGAAGGTCATATGGTTTGAAAAACTCCTAAAAAGATGCTTAGTTGAGAAATAGCTTGATCAATAACGACTTACAATTAATATCATTAAAAAATTAAGCTATTTACCCCCGATTACAGCAGTTATTCTATCATGTTTTGATGCTTGACGGCTGTATTTGCAGCGTTGGCGATAGTTCATAAAGTTTGCTCCTAGTCACGCTTTCAAAGATCGCTGCCATAATCAATTCTGACAAATAAAGTAATTTACTAGAAATCTGTAAATACTGAATGGTCTTGTCTGTAGATTTTGCTAACTACAACTATTTTTTGAGGCTAGGTAGAGTAATGACATCGTTATAGAAAAATAATCTTTTTTCAGATTTTGCGGTGAATTATGACCAGTATTGAGTGACGGACCCTGTTCTCACCATCGATCAGCGATTGCCTGGTTTGCCCCCATATCCATATGGAGATATTGGGGTTGATAAAGAATGTGATGTGAGACAGCTCATCAGCCGAGAGTTTAAGGTGTCTTCGATGTCTGTCTTGGAGAGTTTGGTCCAGAGTATGCTGGCGGAGCATTTCATGCGCGATTTCATTTTCAGCAATTAGGAAAGCTCTACATTACTTGCAAGCAGCAGTCTAAGTTTGCAGACTTTCCGCTCCGGTTGGTAGCTGATGAGGCCACAATCTACCTGCAAACTGAACCAGTGCTGTTAGATAACCTCAAAGCACATATGGGGAATTGTGCTGAAGCCTATCTGGAAGCCATACTTTGAGGGCTTATCTGTGTGGTCTAACGAATGTATCCCTTTAATCTGATCGATCTCTGAAGGCTGTATTATCTGACTCTGAATTACTAGATTTGGGCATGCAATACTGTCATGCACAGACTTCTGCTGCAAGGGTTACATCCTTTTTAGGAATGCTGCTGGCTTTCTGAAAGACTATCTTCCGTTTTGTCAGAGTAATTTTGATAGTCCTGAAGATATGAACTTCTAAACGGCTGCAGGTTGTAACAGCTTGACATTGGAGAACTGGATATCTGTGAGGGATGTTTCGCCTTGTTCATGGGTACGGACGATTTGTCGTGTCATTACGTAGTAGCTACCCACAGGCTCATAGGTATCCACGAATTCCATTTGCCGAATGATCTCGTTGGTTTTGGGATTACGGAAAACGGCTGAATAGTCAGAAGAGATATAACCTGCTCCAGTCTCAAGGCTTTGTTTATGATGAATGATAAAAGCCATGCGCCCCATCACCCGGCTAACCAAAGCGATCTGCTGGTTGCGAACGCTGTAGTTAGACCCCATCGCATCCCCTTCAACAATGATTTCTTGGGAGCCAGATGGATCGAGTTTCCCGAGGGTAAAGGTGCTAGAACCGTGGGCTTTGTCAAAAGGAGTGTGTTTGCGATGGGTAATCACATCTCGCATTTGTGTATATAGAGATTCCTGGATCGTTTCGTCTGCAATATCCATAATCTCGACTTTCAGGTCGGAAGCGACTCGGATTTTACCGGTGTGAACTTCATCCCCTTGCCTCAGTTCAACGTCAGCGACATAGCCGGGGAAATCACTATCCCAGGTATAGCGATTCTCATAAGCTGCACGAAATAAATCACGAGCTTGGGTCTGAGCGGCCATACATGAAGTCTCCTTAACTTGTTTCGCGCGTTAGACTTTTTTCAGTCTAGACTAATCTTTTGCTCAACCATTATCATCATTATGGCATTTGGGGTGGTTATCTCTCTAGGGTTGGAGGGCTCTTTACCTAAATGCATTGATGAAGAACGTATTGAAATCTAGAATTCCTGAAATTAAAGTTGCAAAAAATCTTGAATAGCAGCCACGATTCGTTCGGAAGCTTGTCCATCTCCAAAGGGGTTAATCGCTTTGGCCATAGTGTTGTAGGCTTCTTTATTTTCTAAAAGAAGGCTGGCTTCGGCCAAGATCTTTTGGGTACTGGTGCCAATTAGTTTGGCGGTACCGGCTGTGACGGCTTCAGGTCTTTCGGTGGTTTCTCTTAACACCAATACAGGTTTGCCAAGACTGGGGGCTTCTTCTTGTAATCCTCCAGAGTCTGTCAGTAAAAGATGACACCGTTGAATCGCTCCAACTAAATCGGTATAGTCTAGGGGCTCCGTCAAGAAAATGCGAGGATGTTGACCCAAGATTGCGGTTAAGGGCTCTCTGACTGTAGGGTTGCGGTGCAGCGGCAGGATTAATGCGGTATCGGGAAATTTGTCTAAAACTTGAAGGAAACCCTGAGCAATATCTTGTAAGGGTTCTCCCCAATTTTCCCGGCGGTGAACGGTTGCCAAAATGGTTCGGTATTGGCTCCAGTCTAGATTGAGAATATTGCAGGATGGTTTTTTGTCGGCGACGGTCAGGAGGGCATCAATAACGGTGTTGCCGGTGTGGTGGATCGTTCCCGTGACTCCAGAAGCTTCTAGGTTTTCTACTGCTTTAGTAGTCGGTGCAAAGTGGAGTTGGGTGATTTGGGAGATCAATCGACGGTTGGCTTCTTCTGGATAGGGGTTGTAGATATTATCGGTGCGTAAGCCTGCTTCGACATGTCCTACAGGAATTTGCTGGTAAAACGCGGCTAGGGCTGCAGCAAAGGCTGTGGTTGTATCTCCTTGTACCAGAACGGCTTTGGGCTGCAGTTCTTGCAAGAGTGTCTGTAATCCTTGCAAACTCCGGCAAGTGATGTCAGCCAGAGTTTGTTTGGCCTTCATGATGTCTAAGTTATGGTCAGCTTCGAGATCGAAGATCTGCATCACTTGGTCGACCATTTCTTTATGTTGCCCTGTCAGTAAGACTTGGGTGGCGAATCGAGCATCAGACCGGAAGGCTTGAATCACAGGTGCAAGTTTAATGGCTTCTGGACGCGTCCCTAAGACGATACAGATCGGATGGGGAGAATTTGGCATGCTGGCGCTAGAAATGCATAAAGACCATACTACTGAAAAACCCGGTTCATAACCGGGCTCAAGCTTCAAGATAACTCATGTTTACCGTAAAAGAGAGGCGCAGTAATCAATCACTGCGCCTCTCTTTTTTATATTTTGTTTTTAGTATTGATGAGGCAACTAGTTGCGATCGCAAGTCAAAGGACAAGCAGCATAGATGGTGCTGCTGATGGGATTGGCTTTGCCATTGAGCCAACGTAACCAACGCACTTCATGGGGGTGAATGCCTTTGAAGGTCAGCATTGCAGCGCCCACTATAATTGCCAAGGCGTTAGCAGCCAAAATACCGCCTGCTACCAAAGCAACAGCGCTCATGGGCAATACTGCCTGGAGTGCAACGGCAGCTAATGCTCCGCCAGTAGCCATCAAGACTACCAGGGGGAAACCCACCACGAGCCAACAAACGGTCAATGTAAAAGTCCAGATCAAAAAACTCTTAGCGATAAACACAAAGCTAGGTTGCTTTAAGTGAGAAGCTTCAGCCAATGTCATTTTTAATTCCTCCCGCCAACCAACAGCGACTAAAAAAATATATTGTCGTCAAAGTCTTAATTCAAGTTTTCTTAGTATAAAGAATGAAAGTAGCAAAACTGGTTGATTGTTCAACATTATTTACATTAAAGCGAAAATGTTAAGACAATATTAATCTCTAATATCCTGAAATCTGATGCTGATTAGCGTGTTTTTGAATCTGTGAAATCCTTTTGAATAAAAGGTCTCAGGTGAATATGCAGGTTCGAATTAAGACAAGATAAGTTGATGTATGAAAACTGCCCCATTGATCCCCATCATTAACTTAGTTTATATATCCCTCTCTTTCTCTCAGTTTTCTCCTATGAATTCTTGGTATAGCTGGCTTCAAGCAACAAGATTTTTATCCTTCTGAATGGTGATGAATGCTGAGTTTTTGCTTCAAAGACCTCAAACCCTTGGTAATCGGTGATGTCTATTTTGAAGTAGAAGAAAGATTAGATGAGTATAAATACATGCGTATAAATAACTACTAACCCATCAAGAATTTTTGAACATTCTGATGGGTTGTTTGGATAGCTATCGTTTATTCGCCAACGCTATAAGTCACGGACAACGGCATTGAACGACTCTGAACGGCCCTGCATTGAAGGATGAGAGGGCTACTCGGTAGCTGATTCTATGTGCTATGTAGATGTGAAAAATCAGACTCCATCAATCAGGTGGGAGCATTTATATGAGCTGCTCTATGATGATGGAGTCTGATTTTTCCTCCCATTACCCATGATATTCAGTCAGTGATTGAGACCTACGTCTTGGCAATTCCAGACAAAACGTTAAATTTTTGGCGTTGATGGTGAACACTCTTTAACAAACCATCAGTTGCAAATCAAGCAAGATCGCCCTTTTTGGCTTCATCGTTGAGCACTGAAGAGTATTTAAACCAGTATGTCCATCGCTTGAGATAAGTATTGCTATGACAGATTATCAGCGTCCACCCTTTCCACCCCCACCCGCACCATTGCCCGCAGTTCCACCTCCCCCTCATCGCGATCACCGCTCGGAAGGAGACGCGATGGATACAGAAATGATTGCTACCCCGACGAAGGTGGTGCCAACTCAAGTGGTGAGCGCACCCCCGCCTCAAGCACCTGAGGAACCCACCGCCTTCCCTCAAACGCAGCCCTATGCTGGGTATGGGCAGACAGCAGTTGATAATGGTGAGCCGACTCAATCGACCTTACAGATGCGAGGTCGACCGCCTGGAACTGGCGTTACCTTGGAGCAACTGGTTCGTGAAGCCTTTGAGAATAATTTTTCGGATATTCACCTGGGTGTAGGTGAAGCGCCTCGTTTCCGAGATCGCGGTCGCCTAGAACTATCTCGTCATCCTGTGACGGATGATACGACCTTTGAATATTGGTTAGAAGAAATTTTGACCCCTGAAGAAATTCAGCGGTTTCATGCCAATCAAGAATATGATGGCGCCACCCAATATGACGGCATGGCCCGGGTTCGAATCAATATTTTTGTCAGTCTGAAAGGGCCATCGATGGTCATGCGACTGATCCCCTTAAAAATTCTGACTTTAGAAGATCTCAATCTACCTCTTGTCTTTCAGGATTTGTGTCACTACCACAAGGGCTTGGTTTTGGTAACAGGACCCACCGGATCTGGTAAATCGACAACGATGGCGGCAATGGTTGATTACATCAACACAGAAATGCCGAAACATATTATCTCGATTGAAGATCCAATTGAATTTGTGCACCAAAGTCGCAAGGCGATGATTCGCCAGCGAGAAGTAGGGATTCACACCCAAAAATTTGATAACGCCCTGAAAGCGTCCTTGCGAGAAGACCCTGATGTGATTCTAATTGGGGAAATGCGGGATCGCGAAACGGTGAATACAGCCCTCAAAGCCGCTCAGACCGGTCACTTGGTGTTTGGAACCCTACACACCAACAGTGCTGTCAAAACGATTGAGAGAATTCTCAACCTGTATAAGCCGGAAGAACAAGAACCCATGCGGGTTCAAGTGGCAGAATCCTTGGTGGCTGTGATTGCACAGTCTCTCGTGCGAACCACCGATGGCAAGCGAGCTGCGATTCATGAAATCATGATTAACACCGACGCCATTAAGGACTACATTCTCCGAGGGGCGATCGAAGAAGTCGAGGCGATGATTCCACAATGTAGTTATGACGGCATGGTGACGATGAACCAGTGTCTGCATAACCTCTACGAGGAAGGCCGCATTGATGAAGAAACGGCTCTAGAAATGTCTCCCAAGCCCAATGAAATGGCTCAAATCCTAAGGGGACGGATCTAGTCAGCCCTGGAGAGGTCTGTTATAAGGTATCTGATAGGTCTCTGGTCTAACATTGACTGCTGAATCAACTTTGTGACTACCTTGCGATCGCAGCCTCTCCCCTTTCTATATAAAGGTCTCGCCCTGTTTACACCGGGGGGAGACCTGATTTATTGCGTCGATCCAAGCAAGCAAGACCACTGGCACTTCCAGCTCTGTCAAGCACTGCAAACGTTGCTGCATTTGCCAGAACCGCCCCTTTTTCTCGTCCCTTGCTATACGGCAACCTTAGATCGGTGGTTACATCCTCAGACCCAACAGCTGCAAATTTCAGCTGAAGCTTATCCTCGTGTCTGGCGGTATCGCAGTTTGCTGAATGTGCTATTTGGGTTGTCGGCAGAGCATTGGCACATGATGTCTACCCCAGTCGACACTTGTGATGCAGTGGTCCTCAATAGCTATAAACAGCAGTTTCCACAGCTGTGGAAAAATCACAATTTAGTGATTCGTTTAGATCAAGTGTCTATGAGTTCTAGCCCTACCCCTGATTCTCTGGATGCTTTACCAGCAGATAAAGTCGAGCCGAATCCGGTGGAGGCTCAAGCCCATGGCTCTGATGCGGATATGTCTCAAGGTTATGTTTTACGTTTGTTTGTTGCTAGCCATAATATCCGTACGAAAAGTATTTTAGAAAACCTACATCAGCTGCTCGATCAAGTGTTAGATGTGCCTTATACGTTAAAGGTGATTGATGTGGCGAAACATCCTGAGCGCGCAGAAGCAGATCAAATTGCAGCGACTCCCACGTTGGTAAAAGTTTGGCCCGAGCCAGTCCGACGACTGGTGGGTGATCAATTAGAAACGGATAACGTGATGCAATTGCTGGATGCCTTAGAAACTAGCTAGAAAAACTGAGTTTTGGATGGCTTTTCAAGAAGTTTGAATCCCTATGATCTGGATATGAGTCATTCCTCACAAATAGAGGGATTCTTGGGGAATTCAAATTTGTCGATTGCTTGGATTCAGATAGTTGACAAATACGCTTTATTCACAATGGGTCTTCTGATACACTGGCTCGGCAGGGATAGGGATTCGCGCAGCTGTGACCTTTGATTGGATCTTTTTTGATTGCTTTAATACCCTCATTGATGATTTTGATCAAACGGGGGAAGAGTTAGCACTGCTTCCAGTCTATTCATTGCCTGCTGAGGTCGGTTTATATGCTTCTGCAGCTGAATTTCGGCGAGATTATCATGCTTGGCGAAATCGCCAATGGCAGTCTGAACATCGTGAAATTGAGATGGGCGATCGTTATCAGGCTGTTCTGCAAGAAAAATTTCCATCGATACCCGTGCTAGAGCTGGAAAAGATGGCATCAGAAATGGTGGATCGGTTTCGGGTGGGGTATCAACAGTCTTTGCGTTTACCGGATGGTGTCCAAGAAATGCTGCAGTTTTGGCATGGACGGGTGCGGTTGGGTGTGGTTTCCAATTTTTATATTCAAGGTTGGCCCACAGAGCTATTAGAGAGTTTTGGGTTACGGTCTTATTTTGATTTTGTGATGGATAGTGCAGCCTGTGGTTGGCGAAAACCGGGACCACATATCTATGAACTGGCCTGCGATGTAGCGAAAGTCACTCAGGCGGATCGTCACAAAATTTTGTTTGTGGGGGATCATTTACTGAATGATGTATTGGCACCTCAAGAATTAGGAATGCAGGGCCTCTTTTTTGATCGCTCTCAGGTACGGCCTACCTATGCGCCTTCGACCGAAGGCGTGAATTCTATTACTCAATGGAATCAATTTCGGCCTGATTTTTGCTAAAAGTAAGCAAGTCAAGCTTGAGTCTAGTTGAAGAATTCTTCTGATTTTGTTAAGTCAGCTTTAGCTTTGTTCGGATACCCCATATCGAAGTGAATCTCCGCTCGTGATTCATAGGCCCATGCATTTTTAGGATCTATTGAAAGGGCTAAGTTCAAATCTTTAAGTGCTGCTGGGTAACGTTCTTGCTGCTGGTATAGCAACGCTCTCTTAATTAAAGTTTCAGTATTCTGAGGATTGATTTGTAAAGCTGTGCTGTAGTCCTGAATTGCACCGTTTTGATCACCGATATTTTGCTTTGCGTTGCCTCTTCTCATCAAAGCTTCAATATTTTCTGGATTTTGCTTGATTTTTTTAGTGGCTTTAGCGATTTCGGGCAACCACCGTATCTCATTTCCTTTTTGGCGATCTGCTTTAGCTTGATGTAGGTCTCCTGCTAATGTGTGAGCTTGGCTTCGAAGATAGTATGACTCAAAGATGTCAGGGAATTGATTTATAACCAAGTTTGCATCTGTAATACTACCCTCTATGTCTTTGAGAGCTAATTTTGCGTAACCTCGCCTCAGATAAGCTGTTGAATCTTGTGGATTGTTCTGAATTTTTTGGGTTGCTGTCTTGATTTCCTGACGGAAGGCTTCTTCATTTTGCTGAGAGGCATATTGTTTGAAGTTCTCTACAGATCGACGAAATTGGGCCTCACGTTTCTGAGATTCTGATTTTCCTACGTCTTGAACAATAGCTTCAAGTTGACGTGGTGAGAATAGTGAGTAAATTCCTCCACAAATTCCGACCACTAAGCACACGAGGTAAATGATTGATAATCCTATGCGTGACCTCAACGGTGCAGTATCAGTCCGTTGCATTTCAAGGATGCCAGATGCGATCGCTTTTTTCTGAGCATAGGAGAGCTCGGGTGCGTCCTGCAATTTGGTAAAAATAAGTTGGGCTGCAGCTGCTTCATCTTGCTCAGGTATTTCTCGTAAGTCTTGTCGTAATTCAGAACTCCAGCGAGCTATCTTAAAACTTGCTGGAATAGATGCTGCGATTAAAATACTGAAGATTAATATGAGTGGGTTTGATAATCCCAGCAAAAATAGCATCAATGCACCAAAGCTTTTGTAAATGCAACCAAGGTAAGGATTGCGTGAAAAGACTAGTAAGTCTGAAATTTGACCACCATCTAATGGATAAATAGGCAGAAGATTAAAGAGATTTAAAATAATTAATATACTGCTCGTTTCTTGCCAAATGTTTTCGCTCAAGTTGTTGAAAAGACTGGCAAATGCTTGGCCAGAATTACCAGCGATAGCGATACCGATGCCTAGAATTAGTCCTGGTAATGGACCCGCCAGAGAAATCCAAAATTTTTCTGTGAGCGAGGCATTCTCTTTGCGAGCTGTAGCTAGGGCTCCTAAGAAAGGGATAAATAGAACTGAAGGTGAGCTATAACCAAATAGCAGCATTGCGAGTAAGTGCCCTCCTTCATGTAGGATGATTGCACCAATAAAAATTAGTAAAGCTATGGGTTCAAATTGAGTGGCAAAACTTGCTGTAAATGCAGCGAGCGATGCAAGGATAAGCCATTTTGATTGACTTTTAGTCTCAACACTTCTTGATGCTCTTGACTCAAGAAAAGTTTGGGTTTCATACTCAATCTGAGTGTTTTGATCAAGCGTATAAGTCGTTTTAGTATTTTTTGGTGAAAACCACTGTTCAAATAAAATGTTTATAACAAGCTTAGTAGCATTTTTAAAAGAGTGGCGATAGGTATTTCCTTCTTCTATCCAATGAAAGTTGCCACTATTGACTGACAACGTGGTGTGAGCCTTATTATGTTCCATGAGCTTGGTATGAAAAGCGTTAGGCTCTAAGGCTATAGGAGAAACTGTACTTTTTCTAAGCTGTAATTCATGGGTATATAACAGATCATTGATTGAAGCATGGACAAGACTCTGCTTTATCTCACCAGAATAAGGTAGAAAAGAACCATAGTCTTTGATGTTTGTTGTAATTACGAAAGTACTATTTTGCAAAATGCTTAGCATTTCAATAAAGATACTTTTCTGGACATCTTGAAAAGGTTGAAGAGCAATTAAACAACAATATTTTGAGGAACTAGGATCTTGAAAGAGTAATTCCCATGCGGGTGGATCATTGGCAGTTGTAAAAATGTGATAATACCCAATGAATTTAAAATTTAAGCTTTTTAGATTTTGTATATAGTCTTTGAGTGCTTTATTAATAATTGGGGGGAATTTATCTGGATCGGAAATCTCAATTTTTGAGATTGCCTGAACGATTTGTGTCACCTTGTAGCTGGCAAAAATGACCAGAGATAGAAAAAAGATAAAGCTAACTAATATTACTAAGGCTAGATTGGACAGCATATTAATAACTGAGAAAAGAAAAGAAGAATACGATTCTCTAGGGAGACCTACCTTAGTTTTCCCTGTTATTATTTCTAGGCAGCATTTGTTTATGCCTAATTTTTACCGAGTTTACACAAGATAAATGCTTATTGATGGTGATACTGGTCAAAGCTTGTTTTTGAATCTGCTTATACTGAATGTTCGAGATTTTTGAGCTATTTGATTGCTGATTGAACATCATCATGATGTTGTGAGCCTTGATGTTCTTTCTTCGATCGCTAGTATTTGAAACGGTTAAAGAATGAGAGAAGGGCAATTACCTCGATAAGTGATTATCAGTTTCAGGTCCGTGGCTTAAGAGTTTAGCTTGGGTGGGTTGGCGGCTATCTTTGGCAATTGGGGTTGATATCTTCGCTTTATAAGCTGTTGTGATAGTCTGACTGGATTGACGTGTGCCTGGGAGTTAACTGTGGAGAAATTGCGAGTTGGTTTAGTGTTTGGGGGATGTTCGGGAGAGCATGAAGTATCAATCACCTCAGCGAAAGCCGTTCGCGGTGCGCTCCAAACGGCGCCTAACCCTGATAAATATGAGGTTGTTCCTTTTTACATCCATAAAAATGGGTGTTGGCAAGCCGGTGAAGTGGCGAATCACGTTTTAGAAACGGGAAAACCTCAAGATCAAGCAGAAGAAGGCAATCGATGGCAGTTTCCCGATGCCGCAGCCTCTGTTGATGTATGGTTTCCAATCCTGCATGGCCCGAATGGAGAAGATGGGACCATTCAAGGGCTGTTACAGTTGATGCAAGTGCCTTATGTCGGTTCTGGAGTGTTGGGCTCGGCGGCTGGCATGGACAAGATCGCCATGAAAACTGTGTTTGCAGCGGCGGGATTGCCTCAAGTGAAGTATGTGCCCGTAACCCGAGAACAGGTTTGGTCCGATCCTTGTGTGTTTAAGCAGGTGTGCGATCGCATTGATGAAACCATTGGCTATCCCAACTTTGTCAAACCCGCCAATCTAGGATCTTCCGTCGGTATTTCTAAGGTCAGATCTCGGCTGGAACTAGAAGCAGCGTTAGATAGTGCCGCTTCCTTTGATCGCCGTATTGTTGTAGAGGCAGGCGTGGTAGCTCGGGAAGTGGAATGTGCTGTTCTCGGCAATGGCAAACCTCGGGCATCGGTGGTAGGAGAAATTAGCTTCGATAGCGATTTCTACGACTACGAAACGAAATATACGGAAGGACGGGCGAGTCTCCAAATTCCGGCCCCCTTGCCAGCGGACATCACCGAAAAAATTCAAGAGATGGCGATTAACGCTTTTATTGCGGTTGATGCAGCGGGCTTATCGCGGGTAGATTTCTTTTATGTGGAATCTACGAGAGAAGTATTGATCAATGAAATCAATACCTTGCCTGGGTTTACGTCAACCAGTATGTATCCCATGCTCTGGGGAGCTTCCGGGGTGGAATTCCCCGAATTAGTGGATCGGCTCATTCAGTTGGCTGTGGAATATCATGCTCCATCTGATTAGTGAGGAGGAACGACTTGACTCGTGACGCTCAAGTTTTGGCGAACGGGATTGGCGGTGATTAGATCAAAGGTCTGGGTGGTAGTTCCCCAGGATTGCATAAAGGTCTGAAGCAAGGTTTCTTGTTTGGCTCTGAACTGATCAACATTGCCTTCTCCGTTAATGACTGCGAACCAGATGACTCCCTGATTCTCGGTGGGTAAGGCTCCAGCAAGGGAACTGACACTATTCAAAGTGCCCGACTTGATCACCGATTTTTTGGGGAGGGGTCGTTCATTATGTACCCCTGGATCAGTCCCAATCACGGCAAAAATATCGGCAATGGTCATTTCTTGAGGATGCAATAGGCGAGCGATGGCTTGAAACATGCCACAGGCTGCTCTGGGTGAGATGCGATTATCGACTCCTAAACCCGAACCATTGATCAGTTGAATTTCTTGAGAAGGAACTCCGGCTTCCTGGGCTGCAATTTGAGCCACCTGCGGAGCGCCACCAACATACTTTGCTAGCATCTCGGACATGGCGTTATTGCTGTATTGGTTCATTTTTTTGAGCAGTTCAGCTACGGGGAGGGAGCGGTGCTGAATGATTGGCTTGACTAGATCTGGGCGTGTGGCTGTGGTTTGAATACTCCCTGCGATCGCAACTTCAGGCTTTGGCGTATCACCTGGCAAAGTTTGGTATTGCGTTTGGGCTTCTGCAGGCCAGCGGGTGTGATCGAGTCCCTGCTGTAATAGCGTTCTTGACGTAACAGGGTCGGACTCATAGTTCATATAAAACGGACCGACCACGAT
The DNA here is from genome assembly GCF_018336915.1 of Acaryochloris marina S15. Taxonomy (GTDB): domain Bacteria; phylum Cyanobacteriota; class Cyanobacteriia; order Thermosynechococcales; family Thermosynechococcaceae; genus Acaryochloris; species Acaryochloris marina_A. The sequence continues at coordinate 5,758,238 of NZ_CP064923.1, forward strand.
TAAATTGCCGCTGACGCTGCGAATACCGTTTTGGTTGAGGAGGTTACCGAGTGCGATCGCATCTTCCCACACAAAAAACGGATCAGACCCTCCCTCAATCACTAAATCTCCTTGCAGTTCACCGTTCTGAATCGTGCCAACATAGCCAATTTTGGTTTCAAATAGATGGTCGGGTCCTAGTTTCTTTAAAACTGCTAAGGAAGTGGCAACTTTAGTCACAGAAGCAGCTGGTAAAGGAATGGTGCCTTGATGATTGGCGAGTAAGGTATCTTGAGTTTGAATCCATACTCCTTGACTAACAATAGGTGCTCCTAATTGGGATAAGTATTCCTCGATCTGAGGATTAGCAATAGTTGTCGGATCCGCAAGTCCTAGCTTCAGAGGTGGAAGTGCTGCAGGGGTACTGGTGGTTGGCTTGGGTAAAGGTGTTGCAGATGGCTTGACGTCTGAGTTGCTGCACCCGCTGAAGAACAGGCTGAGAGCAATAGGAATAGAAACGGTAGTTTTGATAGAGGGCATGGTGAGATATACATGCAATTGGCAATTCTTCCACATCATATGCTCTAGTGATCGAGTCAGAGTAGGATGAATATTTCTCTGCTTTTTAGGCGAGCCATCATCCACTATAAAAATATTTTTGTATGATTGTATAAAATTAGATTTGTTAACTCAAAATAGTATGAGATTGTTGATCAGGTGCTTAAGTATTTTTCAGAATAAAAATATTGGCTTAGATAGAGATCTAGAATGATGCAGTCAAGTACTCTCTGTATTCTGGAGTTTAAAGTTACGCTTTTTAATTTAGCCGCTTTTAATAACAGCTTATGAAGTCTCAAACTAAGACTCTCTCCTCATTCATGGCTATGCTGACGGCTACGCTAATGGGAACAACAGCCTCACTGATTCTGAGGGATTGGAGGGTGATAGCAAATGCTCAGCCAATTTCCAACACTTCTACCTCGACCACTATTTTTGCGGAAGATGGTGTTGCGATTCGAGGTACGGATCCAGTGGCATATTTTACGGTAGGCAAGCCAGTCCCAGGACGTCAAGAGTTTGCTTATGAATGGAAAGGCGTAACGTGGTTATTTGCCAGTGCTGAACATCGAGACTTGTTTGCCAATGATCCAACAGCCTATGCGCCTCAATATGGAGGGTTCTGCGCTTATGGATTGAGTTACGGTGCATTAGTGTCGACTATGCCGGATGCTTGGTCTATTGTTGATGGCAAGCTTTATTTGAATTACAGTATCGCTATTCAAAAACAGTGGCAAGAAGACACCGCTGGTAATATTGACCGAGCCAATCTAAATTGGCTGAATTTGCAGTCTAAATAGTATCACAAGCCTGAATGAGATATCTTTTGGGTCATTTCGTGGATTTTTTGCTCGTACCTTGTTGTAAAATCCAACCGCTTTAATAGCTGCATCAGTCGCTGCGTGAGTTGAGAATTATCGATGCAGGTGCCAAGTATCTCAACCGCTTCGTCAAGATTAACAACATCATAGGTTGCCTGCTCATCGTCCAAAGCCTCGATTTCATCAAACAAGTTTTCAAGCCGCTGGGTTGATTCTTGAGTGTTACCCAGTTTGGCAGCACAGAGAGCTAATTGCTCATCTCGTTTGAGCTTGCGCCATAACCATTCAGGGTGTTGTAACAAGAGGCTGTCCATATCAACGGCGAGATAGGACTGATAGGCCGATTGCCAAACACCAAGGTCATGATAGCAATGGGCTTGATATAGAATTGCCATTTGATGTTCGGGTTGTAGAGCATGGGCATGCTCAAAGCAACTTAAAGCTTTCCTTTGGTATGGAGATTGAGGCTCATGCCGAGCAGGATGGTTGTAGTACAGTAGCCCTTGTCTGAAGAAAATGTCTGCATCATCAGGGGCTATGACTGCTGCCCTGTTCAAAGCTTGTTCCGCATCAAGTGCAATCTGAAGCCGTGTTTGATGTTTGGGAGTGTGCCATTCTTCAACCCAATCCGAGGCAGATATGGCTAAAGATATCAAGACCTCGATGTTGTTAGGATCTGCCTGTTCAGCAGCCGTATAAATTCGTTTTAATCCGGACCAGCCATCTTCAAACCTCTTGTGTTCGAGAGAGATTGCTAGACGCCGGAGTAATTCTGACTGATCTGGATCAAAATCCTCAGCTGTGGAAATAAATTGGGCAATTTTATCGTTTGTGACCCTAATAAGCGATGCGTTTTCCGTAAAGACTTCAACTAATTCGGAAGGAAGAGGCAACAGGTCCATCGACAAGCAAGACTGTTATGGAGCTTAATGCTCTCAGTGTAGTCAACAAACCTGAACATTAGCTGGCAACTGACATAAAAGTTGGATCCTTAGGTATCAAGGCGGATATCGTCCCATTCATCACGACTATGCAGCCACTCAAAAGCATAATGACGTTGGACTAGCACGTCATAAATTAAGTCATCCGGAACAGTATTGGTTTTGAAAGCTTGCCGAGCATAGCAGTGCAGATTGTAGACCCGATCATCTTCGACCAGTAAAGCACCAGGTGATCGCAGCTTAGATGAAGCAATAAATGCAGCAATCGGATCACCCAGGGTGGGCATGATGTCATCTACTAGGGTTGCTGTATCACACGTTTGTGTGGGCAATCCCAGGGATTGGACTTTAGAGATAGCCCAAAGCAAGGTCCATTCCGCCTCTACGCGCCAACATAAAGGACTGCGGTCCTCGTCTGTTATTTCCTTGGTGGCGAACCAAGTTTTTTCTAGGGGGGAGACACACTCCCATATCTGCTGATCTTTAAGCCAGTCAACCAGGAGCTTTGAATCAACTTTGTATCCAACAGCAGCGACGGTATGCAAAATAATGGATCGAATGGCAACTTCTTCGACTGAACGTGGGCATTGATTTCCTTCTTGATTCTTGAAGGGAACGGTTGCTTCGATGCATAGGTCGTGCCTCAAGTAATTGTGGGTTGAGTATACTAGAGGCTCAGCTCAGCTTCTAACCTACCCATGCAATGCCCACTATGCGGTCATTCCAAAGCACACAAGCATGGCAAGATGCCCAACATGCTTCAACGATACCGTTGTCCTGAGTGCCAGCAGACCTTTACTGAACGCTTTGATACCCTTTACTATCGTCGTCAGGTGAGTCCAGAGCAGGTCCGACAAGTTCTCCAAGCCCATGCAGAAGGGAGTAGTCTTCGAGGTATCACTCGGACCAGTGGCCTGGCTTACAACACTGTAGTCTCTCTAGTAAGAGCTGCTAGCCAACGATCTCAGCAACTCCATAATGGCCAAGTGCAAGCCGTTGAAACGGAGGATGTCAGTGCAGATGAAATGTGGTCCTTTGTGAAAAAAAGCAAAAACACTGTCTTCCCCATGAGCTAGAGATGGGTGATTGTTGGATGGCGATTACCTTGGCAAACACAAGCGGCGTGATCCTCTCGTGTCGTGTGGGCAAGCACACCGATTCATTATTGAATGAACTGGTGACTAGCACTGAAGGTAAGACCGATTGCAAGGACTGGAATAGCGACGATTGGGGGGGGTACGAAAGAGTGTTGCCTTGGGAGATTGACCATTACATTGGCAAGGACAGAACTCAACGACTCGAACGCACCAATGGCATTATTCGACAGCACAGTGGTCGATGGCATCGACGCCAGAACAAATTTGGCAAAGTGTGGGCGCAAACCAAAGTCACTGCTCGATTAGTGGTCAGCTATTTCAATTGGATTTGGACACACAGTCGGCTTAAAACAACGGCGGCACAACGTGCTGATCTAGCCTCGCGAGCTTGGCATTGGGATGACATACTCACCTACCCCACAATTGTTTGATGCACGACCGATGCATACGCCATGAGCTTGAGCCCATTCTATTGTGGTGGTCATGATGTAGATTAAGGCGGTAGTTTACCGTTTGGCTAGACTTCAACTGTCTTTGTCTGTGTAAGGTCTGCCGTCTTTATGGGTGAATTGCCAACCCTCCTCAACCCAATGAGCCACTAAGTCATCATCGGGATACTCAACCCGATCATCAGGCGTGCGATCGCCAATTTCTAGATAGACTGCATCGGCGTTAGACTCATTGCATAAATGGTGACTATCCGCTTTCCCGGCAGGAAAACCAGCCGCCATCCCTACCGTAAGAGAGTCCTTGCCAGCATTGGTTTCCAGAACGAGTTCACCTTCGACTACATAGATCAATTCATCTTGGCGGCTATGCCAATGGCGGAGTGCAGAACGACTGCCGGGTGCTAACCGGACTAAGTTGACGCCAAAGTTCTTGAGATTTGCTGCATCGCCCAGCCGCTGTTTACTGCGACCCGCCACTTGAGCCTTAAAAATTGAAGGGTAGTTAGAGCCAGTGCGGATGGGAATTTGAGAGAGATTGAGTCGCATGGGGGATCCTGATGAAGAAGGCTATGATTATTGTGGTGGGTTTCCTCGCTATGTAGAGATTTTGTGGTGAGGATTTTAAGGTATGAAGTGGGTTAGAGCCATTGGCGGTATTGCCGTAGCCGTGGGGCTGGTTGTGGGTTGGAAGTTCCATAACAAGTTCAGTACGGCAGCAAATGTCAGAGCAATCTTTCTATCAGCCTGTGCCGAAGAGAGTCAATGTATAGGCGCGGTTGAACAGCATTTTCAGTCTTGTTTTGATGCTAACTATCATTGGGGGGGGCGTCGCAAAGCCGGTCATTTAAATGGGAATACATTTGCAGATTGTCTAAGGGAGAAGGCTGGTGCGCCTGTGCTCCCAGATCCATCAAAATAAACGGATCCTGTCCTACCCTGTTTTCTTGTGGCTGTCTACAATGCTTATGGGTGGTCTTCCTTAAAGGACGGGCTCACCCCCTTTTCAAGTTTTGAGGAACTTCCTAAAAAATATGCTGCATCGATTGACTGCCTTAGCTTGGGCAAGCTTGGTTTCTATTGCCCTTCTCATTGGTCCTTCGGCTTCTGCTCATGCTACGACCTTAGGGGCTTTGCCTGGGGCTTCGAGCTTGTTTGCAGGCAACGCTCCTGAGCTGGGAGTGCGTGAGGGGCAACTTTCGCCCTGTCCTGATTCACCCAATTGCGTGGTCAGTCAAAACGCAGATGCGGATCATGAAATTCCACCCCTGTCTTACACCAGCGATCGCGACACTGCCCGCGAAACCCTGTTGAAAGTGTTGACGGTTGTGCCTCGCACCCGAGTGGTGGAGCAGACCAACGAGTACATTCGGTTTGAATCCAGCAGTCGGTTGTTGGGATTTGTCGATGATGGTGAATTTTATTTTCCTGCCGATGACAATATTATTCAGATGCGTTCCGCCTCCCGGGTTGGCGAGTCGGATCTCAGCGTTAACCGCCGACGGATGGAGCAAATTCGCCTCGCTCTCCAGGACTTAGGTGTGTAGACGTGACCAAATTCCTGCGGTATTGCTTGCCGCTGTTGTGCTGTGTGTTGCTGCTGACGGGCTGTGATCTGCCCCAGGTGACTGCAGAGGCCCGCATCTTTTTAAATCTATCTGTGGATTATTTGGATGGGTATCAGCTCGCTGAAACAGAGTTTGACGGGACTCGTGTGGGTGGAATTTCTGCGATTACCTATGATCGAAATCGCGATCGCTTCTATGCTTTGTCCGATGATCGAGCTCAACCTCGTTTCTACACCCTGAACTTGCAATTAGATCAAGAGAAACCCAATCGCCCCCAGATTAAAACTTTGGAAATAGAAGATGTCACCTTCTTCCAAAACGAAGAAGCACAACCCTATAAGATCGATCGAATTGATCCAGAAGGAATAGCCCTGACCCCTCAAGATACTTTGTGGGTGAGTAGTGAAGGCGTATCCCGTTTGCAGAGTCCCCCTGCCCTGATCGAATTTGATCTGCAAGGTCAGTGGCAACAACAGCTAACCTTGCCTCAACAGTTTTTTCCTATCCCCGCTACTGACGAGAATCCTGACCCACCGCCCCACGGTATTGACGATAATCGTGGATTTGAAGCGTTGACTCTGAATCCAGAAGGCGATCGCATCTTCGTAGCCATTGAAGCCCCCTTACAGCAAGATTATCCAGACGCCGATGCTGAAGGAGAAACCCAGCATTACAATCGCCTCCTCCACTACTGGATTGGCGAACCTCAGCCCCAATTCTTAGCTAATTATCTCTACCCCCTGAAGTCAGCTGATCTACTCAAAGGGCTAAACGGTCTTACAGAACTCTTGACCGTGGACAGCGCCGGACATTTTCTCAGCCTTGAGCGATCCTACAGTCCATTTACAGGGTTCAGTGCCGAAATCTTTCAAATCACGACTGCCGTCGCTCGGGATACCTCCAAAATCGATTCTTTACCGAGCGACTTCACAGGAATTACACCGATTCAAAAACAGCCCCTGCTGGATTTGAAACAGCTCAAAATTCCCGGCAGAAATTTAGAAGGCATGATGTGGGGACCTCCGTTGGCCGATGGAAGCCAATCCCTCATCGTTGTTAGCGACAACAATTTTGAGCCGGATGAACCGACTCAATTTTTACTGTTTCGCCTACGCCAAGACAGTCAGCTCGTGTCCTAACTCTTATTCGGCAGAAGTCACTTCTGCCGGAGGTAAAGTGCCAATGCGATCAAAGGGGAGAAAACGGAAAACCGCTCTTCCCACTAGATCGGCGTGGGCAACTAATCCCCAACAGCGGCCATCGTAGCTATTGCCTCGGTTATCGCCCAAAACGAGATAGTGTTTTTCGGGAATAGTTTGAGGCTTTTCTAAAAAGATGGGAACGGGCGGTTCGATGGGCTGGCTATCTATATCTGAAGTGACATAATTATTGCGACAATGGTCCGCACTCGGTCCGGTGGTGACGCCTTCTGCAGTGTAATTTTCTTTAATCGGCTGATTGTTGACCCAAACAACCCCATTTTTGATCTCAATGCGGTCACCCGGCACCCCAACCACCCGTTTAATAAATGCTTCTTTGAAATTGGCGCGCTTTAAAGATTCGGTAGGATTAAACACCACCACATCGCCCTGCTCGGGATCGCGAAAGCGGAACGTGACTTTATCAATAATCAAACGATCGTGAATTTGCAACGTTGGCTCCATCGACCCGGATGGAATAAAGCGAGCTTCCGCCACAAAGGTGCGAATTCCAAAGGCCAAGAGTAAACTTAACCCGACCGTCTTGGCTGCTTCCACCCACCAAGATTCTTCTGGTTGTTCCGTTGGTTTCAGATCAGGGGGTTGGGGTTGCGTCATATATAAATTGAACGGTACAGGCTGTGAACGATAGGGATGGGTTACACCTTACAAATCAGTTTTCCCAGTAAGTTGATTTATAACACAATCCTGTCTGGTCAGCGTTTGTGCCTGATCACAGCCGTCCTACTCTAAATTTCCGATTCGGTGAACCGGCCAATAGCGAAACACCGCTCGCCCCAACAAATCTGATCGAGACACCAATCCCCAACAGCGGCCATCGTAGCTGTTGAGACGATTATCACCTAAGACAAGATAGTGATCTGCAGGCACCACTTGGGGTAAGGCGAGGAAGGATTGAGATAGGGAAGGTGGACAGACGTGAACAGATGTTTTGGCCTTGTGAGCAACATATTGCTCCTGAATTTTGACCTGATTGCGATAGACAGCCCCATCTTTAAGCTCTAACTGATCTCCCGGTATACCAATCACTCGTTTAATGATCGTGTCCATCTGGAGTACATCACCCTGCTGATCGGCTTGCTGTCGCAAGGCCTGGGGCAGATGGAAGACAATAATATCTCCCCGTTGAGGGGGATTAAATTGGTAAGTGACCTTATCGATAATTAAGCGATCGTGAATCTGCAACGTGGGCTCCATCGACCCTGAAGGGATGAAGCGGGCTTCTGCAACAAAGGACCGAATGCCGAATGCTAACAATAAGCTGAGTCCCACCGTTTTGGCCGCTTCTCGCCATCCCACTTGTGTAGAGAAAAAAAATGACTTTTTCGGCATAGCTGAAGGCGTGGGCATTGGCATTACTCAGGCTTAGCACTTACCCTATCGTTCCCAAAGTAGGAATGAGAATGGATAGGTTAGCACCCGTTTAGAAAAGCACCAATTGAGTTGCCCTTCGGCTTCCCACTCGGTCATTGATTCTGGGACAATAGACAGTTGAGTAAGGTCATTGGTTCCAAATTGAGTTCTGCCACTCATGGGTCGTAACCCTATCCTGCTCTTACCTTTGCGTCGTGAACTGAAAAAAGTCGTATGTCTGACAATCGAAATAGCCAAGTCGTCACTCAAGGTGTTCAACGAGCTCCCAACCGGGCCATGTTAAGGGCTGTGGGCTTTGGAGATGACGATTTTAAGAAGCCGATTGTCGGGTTAGCGAATGGCTTCAGCACGATTACCCCCTGCAATATGGGCATAGACTCCCTCGCCACACGGGCAGAGGTCAGCCTGAAAACTGCAGGTGCCATGCCCCAAAAGTTTGGCACCATCACCATCAGTGACGGCATTTCCATGGGCACCGAAGGGATGAAGTATTCCTTGGTCTCCCGCGAAGTGATTGCCGACTCCATCGAAACGGCTTGCATGGGCCAAAGCATGGATGGGGTATTGGCCATTGGCGGCTGTGATAAAAATATGCCAGGTGCCATGCTAGCCATGGCCCGGATGAATATTCCTGCCATCTTTGTATACGGCGGCACGATTAAACCCGGTCATCTAAATGGTGAAGACTTAACCGTTGTCAGTGCTTTTGAAGCGGTGGGCCAACACAGTGCTGGACGGATTAGTGAAGCTGAGTTAACGGCAGTTGAGAAAAATGCTTGTCCGGGTGCTGGATCCTGTGGAGGTATGTTTACAGCTAACACTATGTCCTCTGCCTTTGAAGCTATGGGTATGAGCCTGATGTATTCCTCCACAATGGCGGCGGAAGATGAAGAAAAAGCCGTCAGTGCGGAAGAGTCTGCTGCTGTTTTAGTGGAAGCGATCCGCAAGCAAATTCTGCCTCGCGATATTTTGACTCGCAAAGCCTTTGAAAATGCCATTTCTGTGATTATGGCTGTCGGCGGATCTACCAATGCCGTTCTCCACCTGTTGGCTATTTCCCGCGCAGCTGGAGACCCCCTTACCCTAGATGACTTTGAAGCCATCCGGGCTAAAGTCCCCGTGATCTGCGATCTCAAACCGTCAGGTCGCTACGTCGCCACAGATCTCCATAAAGCTGGTGGAATCCCATTGGTGATGAAAATGCTATTGGAACATGGTCTTCTCCATGGTGATGCTCTGACCATTACGGGTAAAACCATCGCTGAACAGCTGGCCGATGTGCCATCAGAGCCTTCCCCCGATCAGGATGTGATTCGGCCTTGGGACAATCCCATGTATAAACAAGGCCACCTGGCGATTCTCCGGGGCAACCTGGCTACGGAAGGAGCGGTTGCTAAAATCACGGGCATTAAAAATCCCCAAATTACGGGTCCAGCTCGCGTATTTGAATCAGAAGAGGCTTGCTTGGAAGCGATTTTGGCGGGCAAGATTCAGTCGAATGATGTGATTGTGGTGCGCTATGAAGGCCCGAAGGGTGGCCCTGGGATGCGAGAGATGTTAGCGCCTACGTCTGCAATTATTGGAGCGGGTTTAGGTGACTCTGTGGGATTGATTACAGATGGCCGGTTCTCGGGGGGAACCTACGGCATGGTGGTCGGGCATGTGGCCCCAGAAGCTGCGGTAGGGGGTACGATTGCTCTAGTGCAAGAAGGGGACATTATCACCATTGATGCCCACGCACGAAAGTTAGAGGTGCATGTGTCAGATCAGGAGTTAGAAGAGCGGAAGGTAAAGTGGGAGAAACCTCAGCCCCAATATACAAAAGGGGTGTTAGCTAAGTACGCCAGATTAGTTTCTTCTAGTAGTATTGGTGCAGTGACTGATCTAAATTAAGCATGCCCCTACATATATTATCGATTCTGAAACGTATAATCAATCTGTGAATCAGAACGTAACAATAGTCAGCACTTAATATCTTGCCAATCACGAAAATAGACGATTTGCAATAATCTATTTGGTCTCCTCAACAATTCTGAATTTTTTAGCTATCCTTACGAATCAAGAGGATCAGTGATTAGGTTGCAAAGCACTTCCTGGCAAAGGATTAGGTGACAGAGAATGTGGTACTTCTGATTCAGCCTTTTTGAGATTTTTCACTTCTAAAACATATGTTAGAATCGCATTCCAAAATCCAGAACCCCCACTAGCTAATAGTCCAAGAACTACAAAAGACAAATTACTCACCTCTATAGGAATTGATTCTTTTGCAAGAAATGCAGTAAAAACGCCTGAGAAAACAGCCAGGATATGAAGTAATGATCGCCGTATACCTTCCTCCGTACTCCCTTTCATTTTTGTCTTATCGAGCCACGGCCAAAACCCTTTGATAATTTCAACTAGGCGTTCTGAAGCAATACTCAGTGCCAAGACAAAACCAACAACTTCAGCAATCTTATCAATCATGCGCTTAACCTTAAATAATGTGTGAATTTAGGTCTATGCCTTACCCACAAATATGGAAAACATCCCTTAGCAAAACTTTCATGGCTTAGAGGTAAGGCATAGGTTAAAGAGCGTCTAATATCTTCGGCACCACTGTTTGAAACAAGGCTGATTAGAATGAAAAGTATATCTTTTCAGCTTGGTTCAGCAGAACCGCAGAAACTGTTATCGATCATCAATTATGATTAAAGGCTGAGTATTTTGGGTCGACGGAAGTTCAGGTGATGTTATTTTTGAATTTCTGTCTTTAGACAAAGCCTCCTCGACATTTTTCTCTACTTTTGGTGGAGTTGAACCGACTGGTGTTGGCGGCGGATCAATAGCTTTTACAATTGCCCGACAAGGAAATAAACCAGCAACAGGTCCATCTTGATTGAATGCAGGTTGATCAAAATTGATGTGAAGCGAATATAGATAGTAGCACTCTTGAACTAACTCTGACTGGAACTTTGCGGTCCCTATTTGATTTTCGATATCAAATGCTCTTGCTTGAGCCTCAAATAGTTTTTTACAAGATTTACTCAGACTTCCTCCAATTGGGATAGTCAATCCAGCAGTAACACCAAAGTTATTTAAGTTAGAATTCGCAGTTTCATTCAACCCAGTAGGAGGAAGAATTATTGGATTAGCATTATTTGTTGCCCTACCAAAAAAGCTACCAATTGTAAATGATGGAACAGGACAAGTTCTGTTTGAGTCCAATGTAAACTTACTTTCGGTTGGACCTGTAGCAGTAACATTTGTAAGGCTTGGGCTAGTACTACCGAAAGTCGTTGTCTGTGCTTTACTGATTTTTGCGGAGGCACATAATAGCACTAACATCGCAGAGAAAGGTATAAAAAACTTCCTCTTAATTAGAAGATAATAAGTCAACCAATTACATCTATAATCTTGAGCCATAGGTCTTCACAACAAAAACAACATCATTATCACAGCGCTACGAAGATGTATGCAAAAGTTTGTAACTGAAGCAGGAATTCGATTTTAATCATTAGGAACTAAGAAAGAAAATGAATATCAGCTTTTTACTGGCTTCTCATACATCCTCTTAGCTACTTAGTTTTAATCATCTCTTCTTGTAAGGGCGGGCTTTATTTTATGTATCAAGATTAAATTGTCATGATCATTAGGATCTCTCACAACAATGAATTTTTCATTGTCATATGTAAATGTCTGGCCCTCTGGATATTCATCTGTAGGTGGATATGTCTCTGTAACTATTGGCATGTCATTACCAACCCTCAAAATAATTAGGACTATATTTTTGAACTCAGTATGCAGAGTCTATAAACCATGAGAATCTATGATTCGCTTATAAATATATGGAAAACACTTCCAGCTAGTCAGTGTTAAAAAGAGATTTAAAGTGCCTAATCTCTGTTAAGAAATATATTTATTTCAAACTTATGATAAGTCTCTATATTCTCTCTAAGTCAGGGAGCATATCACTTTTTTGAAAGAGTACTCAGATTATGCCCAACCTAATCGATTTGGTAGTGCTGAGGGCACACAAAACCGGATCGCTTATTTTTATCTCAAAAAATTAATACATTCCCTGAGCCATTACATTGACTGAGTTAATACTCCAACTAAAAATTGTCAAAACAATAAAAAATTTCAAGACTGCATAATTCATTTGCCGAGAACTGACAATTAGCATAGAAGGATGTGATCTAAATTACATTCATGCTTGTTGGAATACTCTACTTGTACAGACAATCACGATGACTATTGAGGATGCCTTAGACCTAATAGATACAGCCCTTGATCCTTCTTGCTTCAAGAACCTCCACCAAGATATCTTTCGCTTATCCTGGCAAGGCAAATCCTATCAAGAAATAGCTGAAACCTGTGGCTATGATACCGATTACGTCAGACATGTTGGCTATCAACTTTGGCAAAACCTCTCTCAAGCCTTGGCACAAAAAGTGACTAAAAGGAACTTACAAGTTGTCTTCCGTCGCTTAGAACAACAAAGCCGAATCTTAAGTAATGACGTAGAAGAGATTGCCAGTCTTGTTCTCACTCCTCAATATGCTAAAAGCAATATCAATGCATATCCCACTAAAGTTGAACTCGTCTCAGATCAAACAATCTACCCATTTCTATGGTCTGATTCACCTAACCGTCTCTATCCCAACCATAGTCAGCTTTTTGTAGGCCGCCAACAAGAACAGCAAACTCTATGTCAGTGGCTAACTCGTTCGGGACAAGACCAAACACGTCCTGTTCAACTCATTAGTCTTTTAGGCATGGCAGGAATTGGCAAAACCTCCCTAGTTCAACAAGTGATTCATCAGATACAAGGTCACTTTCAAAAAGTTATTTGGTGCTCCCTTCGTAATGCACCAACCTTTACTGAAACCTTTGCCAACATAGTCAATGCCGATGAGCAAACAACCTCACAATGGCCTACTCATATCGATGCCCAAATCGACATTCTGATGCACTATTTCCGTCAGCATCGGTGCTTATTGGTTTTAGATAACTTTGAAACCATCTTGCAACCAGGGCAAATGGGAGGAAGCTATCGACCAAATCATCAAGCCTATGGCCAACTTCTTAGGCATCTGATGGATTCCTCCCACCAAAGTTGTGTTCTACTGACTAGTCGAGAACAACCCATTGGCATTAACTTGCGCAATCAACCCACTGTACAAACCCTGTATTTACAAGGACTTTCACTCTCAGAAACCTATACCCTCTTAAACCATCAGGAGGTAGAGGCAACCCAAACCGATGCTGAAACCTTAAACGCTTACTATGGGGGCAATCCCTATGCACTTAAAGTTGCAGCAACTAATGTCACATCTTTGTTTCACTGCCAAGTTGCTGAATGGATAAAACAGGGCAACTTTGTATTTGGAACCATTCAGCAACTCTTAAAACAACAGCTCCAACGACTAGCACCTCCCGAGCAGCAGATTGTTAACTTTATTGCTTCAGAGACGGGCCATGTCACCTTAGATCAACTGCATGAAGCATTAGTTCTAAAAGATCTCGTTTCAACTACCGATCTTTTGCCTGCATTGCAATCTCTTCAGAGTCGCTCCTTACTCTGTAACCAGGAGGATGGTTTTCGACTTTTGCCTTATCTCCGTGAATATGTGTGTGGTTACCAGACCCCTGTTGGTGCAAACAATAGAGCCAGTACACCTGCAGTATTGACGAGTTTTCAGCCTGCGGCGCTGACCTTCTCTACTTCTCTGCCCTTAGCTCATCGCTAAACTCCACCGCTGAATCCAAGTCACCAATTCTTCTGGTAGGGGTTGGCGTTGCCGATTAATGGGATTAATGCACACATGCCGAATTGTCGCTTTGGCAATCAAGCGTTCCCCTTTATTTACCGCCGTAATGTTGTAGCGAACTTCAAATTCATCTTCCGCTATTTGATGGGTACTTAGTTGGAGGGTTAACTGATCGCCACAAAAACTGGGTTTAAGGAAATCAATATCTGCATGGATGATCGGTGTTGCCGTATCCGGGTTGCTAAAGAATGTGCGGATATCAACTCCTGATCCCATGAGTGAATCTTCAAAGGCCTCATGGCAGATATCAAGTGCACTGGTGAAATAGACTACCCCCGCAGCATCGGTATCTTGGAGACGAACGGTACGTGTGTACATGGGCCACTGTATAAAACTGAATATTAAGAGGATAGACACAGATGGTCCCTTCTCGATCAGTCAATGTTTTTTTGCTGAAAGAGAGAAATTCGACATTAGCCTTCCTTCAACAAATAGGCACACCCTGCACCCATCATCTCAGCCCCAACATTGACAAATCGATAAATGGCGACTGCTGCTAACAACAGCCCAGGAGACAGATATGGATGCAAGATATCAATGGCTGAGGCTTCAAATACGCCCATACCTGCTGGTGTGGGAATGACTAAACTCAGTAGCCAAGCCATGCTAAAACCACTCATCAATGGACTGAGGGCTGACCAATTAATAGGTGTGAAGGCCAAGACAATCAGGATAAACATGAGCCCTCGTAACACCATGAATAAGATTGCGCCTAGTAAAACTCGCAGCGGGTAGTATTGCATCTTGACGCTACTCACTTGCTTGCCCTTGAGTTTACGAACGTACTGCCACAAAAAATTGAGAACTCGGGGATGGAGAACCAGTAAAATAACGCCTAGCAATGCCCCAAGCAAAAGACCATAAGACGTGTTCCATAACGCCAGTCCTATGGCGGCAGCAATGACGAATAGTGGCTCTAATAAAACACTCAACGTTGCTAATTCAAGCCCTAAGCCTTTTTTCTGAGCGGCTTTGACCTGGCCGTATAAGTGCCACACACTGCCTGGAATATATTTAGCGGGGGTATGTCTTAAGAAGGTGATGATGGCCCACCGTTTGGGGAGTGGATGCTTAAAAGCGGCTAAAATCCAGCACCATAATATACCTAACCAGAGTTGTGCGAAGAGTGCGATCGCAAATGCCATACCCCCATATAACCAAGCCTGTTGCTGTAATTCCAGGGCTTTGACATCCTGCCAATGACTCAGCAGAGTCTTAGTCAAAAAAATGAGGGTTGCCCCTAATATTCCCCAGCGAATAAAAAATTTGAAGTACCGATGCATGAACCTATTCCTAACTGCCCCCGGCTCTGCCCATAAGGTACCCAGTTCAACGGTGGGTCTGTAGTGTAGACAAAAGACTTAACCCTTTGCATGTGCCCATCATGTGCGATCTGTCCCAGTTGATGTTGTATGGTGAGTCACATGAGCATTTCAAAGGAAAGGGTTGTAGTCCACTCAAGTTTTTGAAGCAACCCTCATCGGACTATTCGTCTTCAAACATCATGAAAGACATCGGACTCACCCATATTGCCCTCCCGGTGGCAGATATTCATCGCAGTATTGAGTTTTATGCCACCTATGCTCAGATGCAGGTGGTTCACAAACGCCTAGACGGAGCATCAGGTATTCCAGTGGTGTGGTTATCGGATGGTATCCGACCTTTTGTAATTGTGTTAATTCAAAAAGAAGTGGTGCATCCGGTGTTGTCTCCATTGGCCCACTTGGGAGTTGGTTGCTCAAGTCGAGAAGAATTGGATCAACTCTGTGATCAAGCTAAACAAAAAGGAATTCTTTTAGATGGTCCCCAAGATGCTGGCTATCCCGTTGGTTATTGGGCCTTTCTACAGGATCCCGATGGTCACACCTTAGAATTATCCTATGGTCAGGAAGTCGGCTTAACTGTACAGGAAGCCATCCAACAAGCCTAAAGACCCTCTCAAATAACATAAGCTCATCGGCAAAATCCTCGTAAGCCTTGGCAAATCGACTTCAGCTATCCCACCCTCCTCCAGCAAGATCGGTATACTGATAAACGGTTGGTTGAACAAGCGGTAAGGCACAAATTCCATATGCAAGATAGTCGCAATAATAATTTGATCACGTTTGCTAGCGTTGCCTTAATTTTAGTCGTCGTCGTCTTCAGTAGTTTTTTTGTGATTAACCCTGGCCAAGCGGGGGTCGTCAGCATTTTAGGAAAAGCTAGAGATACTGCTTTCTTAGAAGGAATTCACCTCAAGCCCCCTGTCATTTCAGCTGTCGATGTCTATGACCTCACAGTTCAGAAATTTGAAGTTCCAGCTCAAAGTTCGACCAAAGATCTGCAAGATCTCAATGCTCGCTTTGCCATTAATTTCCGTCTTGACCCGATGCAAGTCGTTGAAATTCGCCGTACTCAAGGCACCCTTGCGAACATCGTCTCTAAAATCATTGCCCCTCAAACTCAAGAATCCTTTAAGATCACAGCTGCAAGAAGAACAGTTGAAGAATCCATTACCCAAAGAGCAGAACTCAAGCGAGATTTTGATGATGTATTGGAGAAGCGTTTAGAGAAATACGGCATTATGGTGCTCGATACCAGCGTCATTGACTTAGAATTTTCACCTGAATTTGCCAAGTCTGTGGAAGATAAGCAGGTCGCAGAACAACGGTCGAAAAGAGCAGTTTTCGTTGCCCAAGAAGCTGAGCAACAAGCCCAGGCAGATATTAATCGCGCCAAAGGCAAGGCTGAAGCCCAAAGATTATTAGCCGAAACCCTCAAAGCCCAAGGTGGCAATCTAGTCCTCCAAAAAGAAGCAATCTCAGCTTGGCAAGAAGGAGGGTCTCAAATGCCAGAAGTTCTAGTAACAGGTAGTTCTGAACAAGCGAATGCACCATTCCTGTTCAATTTTAATGACTCGTCTAAATAAGCGACTTTGATGGGTCAATAGCTATACGCATTAGGAAGTAGCAGCCAAAGTGCCACCCTAGAAATTCTCTTTTCGGTAAGAAAATTTATGGTGATAGCATTTGCGTCTTAAGGTCCCAGATAATCCTCTGGGGCCGCAATAGTAAACATCGACAGGTTCGGTTGGATATTTCTCCTTTAATTGGGTAAAAATTTGATCCCAATTGGGTCGACCCGCTTGAGTTTGATTCTTTAAACCCGTAATTAAATCAACCTGATGCTCTTGATGGAGTAAGTCAAAGGCGGCGTATGCAGTTATAAACTGCATATTGGTGTCTTTGGGTGCACCGGTTAAATACAAATTGAGATCAAATAAATCAAAACTATCTTCGGCTTCCAGTTTTTGCAGCATCTCCAATAACCATTCAAACGAATCTTGAGTGCGATTAAACCAATAGAAGTGGACCTTCTTGAGCTGAAGAAGAGATGACTCAGCCTGACGCTGATGCAAGATACTTTGTAGTAAAGAGGCATAGGGAGTCACTCCAATACCTCCAGCAATTAAAACAGCATATTCTGATTGATAGATATGGCTACTAGGACTGTGATAAGGGCCATCTAAATAGACTGGGATTTTTGGCAAAGTAGTCTGGCCATTCCGTTTTTCTGTGAAATCTCGAAATTGACTATATAGAGTACCTGTCCAGCTCCCTAGCGCTCGTATATGTAAAGATAATGCGTCTTCTCGTTCAGGTGGACTGCTAATCGTAAAGGGATGCCATTCATAGGTTGAAATCTGGGGACATCGTAAGTAGAGATAGTCAGACGCTTTGAACGTGAAGTCGTGGGGGCGGGCAATTTCTAACCCTAAGACTTGACTAGGTAAAACTTGAGCATTCACGACATGGGTTTGTTGTGTGCTCCGACGATACCGAATAACTTGCTCAACCAGAAAAGCGCCAATGGATACAGCCGCCCACTTATAAAAATGAGGGCCATGTAGGAACATCAGCACTATCCAAGGGATATACGCTAAATGCATGGTGAAAAAGAGATTAAATTTTCCTTTCTCTCGAATGAAGGGCAGGGCAGTAAACCACATTAACAACAGCAATAGCATCAGCAATAAGCCGGTCCATCCTGAACCATAGAATAAGAAGAGATGAACAGGATAATCAATCTGAAAGGCTGCTGTGTCTAAAGAGTGATTATTGAGATGAGCCACGGTATGGACAAGACCTAAAGCAAAAATCACTTGGCCAACCAGCTTATGGAATGCCAGATGTTCATCAATAGGCAAATAGTCATTAAGCTTGGTTTTTCTAAGCCATGTCATCCAACGCCGCATAATTGGCACTAGGATCAATGCACCATTAAAGTTAAGTGCTAATCCACAGCCCCGAGCAATTCGATACCAAACAGTATTGAGCCTATACTGAGTCAAATGGTAGGCGTGAAAAAATAGAGCAATATTGATACCAGAATACAGCGTTAGAAATAGAATCTTAATCCAATTATTTTGAACATAATGCCATCGTTGTAGCCAATATTCTGGATGGCTTTGTGCATTGGAGCTGTTAGAAGTGGGCTGCAACCATTGTGCTGGACTTACAGATAAGATGTCTTTCAGTCGCGGAGATTGACTTAGTAAGTCCTGAAATTCTGATAACGATATTTCTTGGTTTTGATTAGTATCTGCTTTCTCAAATAGAATATCTCTGACTTGCTGCAATTTCGCAGTTGAGAGATCAAAGTTTCCCTCTCTCAAGCTACTTCGAATAAATTTTGTGAGTTCTGGCTTATCGATGCAGCCATCATCATTTCCATCATGGAGTTGAAAGGCAAATTCGAGTGGGTTTTCCTGAGCTTTATGGATGCCTTTCTGGAATTCTTGAAAAGTAATACCTTGAGTTTGATCAATGTCAAAAATATGAAAGAGACGCTCGCATAAATACTTATTTGTCAACTCAAACGCGATTTGGAACTCTTCAATCGTGAGTCTAAGATCATCACCAGCATACTCTTGAAACTTCTGTTCTAAGTTTTCGAGATTATTCATGGTTTGGCTGAAAAGAACGCTTGATTTATGGCAACCATTGTGGATTGATGCCAGATCCAACGGAGTAGGGCTGCTGACTGCCACCAGTCATTAACGGTAAAATCCAGAGATTACTTGTGTTGACTGAATTGGTCTGATCAATCTTGGCACTGTCAGGGCTGGCTTCAATGGCTTGGTCGAATAGCAATGCTGAACTATCTGGAGCAAGATCCATACTGGTATCACGCTTGGGTAGATTTAAAAGCCTAGTTTCTTTTTGGGTGGCTAAGTCGATCGTTGCAAGATATGGGGTTTCTACATACTCCTCGCCATTGCCAACCTGAGTGAGCAAGCAGTAAAGCAACTGTTTTTTAGGGCTAAAGATGGCTCTAATAATTGAGCCGGTTGTCTTGAGCAGTTCGGTTTGCTGGCCCTGAGTCGTGACTAAAAACAAAGACTTCGTGAAATCGGGGTTGAATTTGAGCATCGTAGCGGCTGATCCGTCGCTAGCAAAACTTAAAACCATCCCAAATTTAGGCAGAAACTCCAAGGGCTGATCATTTACACTGCCCTCTAGGGGTAAAATTGCCAGTCCTTGTCCTTGGGCAATCACTAGTGAGCGACTATCAGGGGCAATCATGAAATCGCCCCCTTGGACATTCTCTAATAGTTGGATTGATTTGCCTATGGGGAGCTGCCAAAGACTGACCTGGCCTGGAGTTGCTCCATTTTTTGGAACCCGTTGGACAACAATTCGACTGCCGTTTGCAGCAAGGTCAAATTTGAGGATTTGATATTGCTGGTTATCCAAGACTTGTTCAATTTCGCCTGCAGGTTTTTGAGGACCGCTGTCTAGATCGGGAGGATTGGCATATAACCCTGTAGTGACAGTGTAGAGTTTGGGGTCAAACTCTCCTCCGGATGCAATACTTTTGGCAGTGGCGGAGAATAAAATGCGATCGCCATAGGGATACGGTTTAAATTCTGTGACGACTAGGTCGGCAGGCGTAAGAATAGCTTTTTGGTCTTGGGTTAAATTATTGAGAATCAACCGCCCTGACTCTTCCCCATTAACACCGATGTATACATAGGCGCGATCGCGACTTCGAAACGTCCCCGAAAATGGCTGCATCACCTTGGGTTGGGCATTGGGGTTCCGGCGAGCTTCTTCCACTTGGTTCAGCTGCACTTGGAATTCAGTGCCATAGGGGATGGGTTCGGTCAGGGTATAGGCGAGTCGTCGACCGGACCAGCTCACTTTTCCCGGTAGATTGGGCGTTAAGGTGAGGTGTTCTTCAACACTCGACCAATCCATGGTGCGATTAAACGACAAGATAAAGGCTGTATCTTCAATACCAACCTGTTTATCTTGCCAATTAAAGTCTCGAACCATTGGCACAGTATGGTCACCCCCCAGGATGATGAAACTGATTAGGGCTGTGAGAATTACCATCACGGTAATGGCAACACGATCAAGGGGGTGAGGCCGGTGCTTCATAGGGTTGAGATCAGACGGCTAGCCAGCTCTGGGTAGAGTTCTAGTCTAGTCCAGGCTTGTAAGAAGTGACGTATCAAATGGATGCCCCAGACCTTACATGCCCATGATTGAATAGCCTGAATCGACGTAGAGAATCTGTCCGGTCATGCCCGTCGATAAATCACTACAGAGGAAGGCCGCGGTGTTGCCGACTTCTGTTTGGGTAACGGTTCGCTTGAGGGGGGCGATTTCTTCCACATGGTGAATCATATCTAAAATTCCACCCACGGCAGAGGAGGCTAAGGTTCTGATCGGTCCTGCTGAAATTCCATTGACGCGGATATTTTGGGGGCCCATTTCTGCAGCTAAATAGCGAACATTCATTTCTAAGGCTGCTTTGGCAATTCCCATAACGTTGTAATTGGGAACGACTCTAGCTCCTCCCAAGTAAGTCAACGTGACAATGCTGCCGCCGTCTGTCATTAGAGGCTTGGCGGCTGCGCTCAATTGCACAAGAGAGTAGGCGCTGACATCCAATGCCAGATTGAAATTGTCTTGTTGGACAGCGCTAAAATCACCCCCTAAATCGTCTCGGTTGGCAAAGGCCAAACAGTGAATCAGGATATCTAACTTGCCCCACTGTTGCTGAATGGAATTAAACGTGGCGTCTACTTGAGCTTGATCTTGGACATTACAAGGTAAAAACAAGCTAGGGGAAAGGGGGTCAACCAGTTTTTTAACTTTTGACTCGTTCCGTCCCTTCTCATCGGGTAGATAAGTAATCCCCAGATTGGCCCCCGCACTGTGGAGTTGTTGGGCAATGCCCCAAGCAATGGACCGGTTATTGGCAATTCCAGTGACCAGGGCGTTTTTTCCAGTTAAATCAAGCATGAAGATCAGTTGAATAGAAGTATGACAAGCCAGGGGAAGGATGCGGTCAACAAAAGCCTGAACCTTGACTCCAGTTCTAGCTTAGAACGAGTTGTGAGCAAAACTGATATCTTTGCAATTGAGGGCTTTTTATGAAGGCAGTTTTTATATATGTATATTTTGATACATAAAGAAACCCATCAGTCCGCTTAATTTATGTAAACCACACTTTTTGATAAATCTGACTTTGATAAAAATCCTAAGGTTGTAGGAGTGACTTTAATTTCATCATTTTATTTCAAAATCAAACATTGATTTTTTTTGCTTGTCTCTTCCTAAACATCTTTTGTATCTAGTCAGGGTATGAGTATGTTAATGGCCTCGCCTCCAGCTAATCGATTAACTCCCGAAAATCCCCTTGCAGCCGTTTTTCGGCAGATGGGAAGTGGACTATTCCCCCCCGTCACTGAAACCTTTGATCGAGGGAAAACGATTTTTTTCCCAGGTGATCCAGCCGAGCGCGTTTATTTTTTAATTAAAGGAGCGGTTAAACTTTCCCGCGTGTATGAAGCGGGTGAAGAAATCACCGTAGCGCTGCTCCGAGAAAATAGTGTTTTTGGCGTGTTATCGCTACTGACGAAGCAGCGTTCTGATCGCTTCTACCATGCAGTTGCCTTTACCCCCGTTGAACTCCTCTCTGTTCCTATTGAGCAGGTGGAAAAAGCGCTGCAAAGTGATCCCGATTTACCGATGGTGTTGCTGCGGGGTTTGTCCTCTCGGATTATTCAAACCGAGATGATGATTGAAACCTTGGCCCACCGGGATATGGAATCTCGGTTAATCAGTTTTCTGCTGATTCTCTGCCGTGATTTTGGAATTCCCAATGGTAGTGGGATTACAGTAGACCTAAAATTGTCTCACCAAGCGATCGCAGAAGCGATTGGCTCCACCCGAGTGACGGTGACCCGCTTGCTTGGGGATCTGCGCGATCAGGAAAAAATTTCCATTCACAAGAAAAAGATCACGGTTCACGATCCGGTGATGCTCGGGCAGAGCTTTGCCTAGAGTTCTCCGTCTAAACAGCTAGGGCTTGTAAAGACGATTGGATAAACCGAGGAGTTGTCTCTCCTTCTGGGCAGCTACTGCGGTGGTCTGAACGGGGTTGAAGGTGAGGGTTGGTGATTGACCCCTGGCTTCTAGTAAGGCCGTTTCTGACTGCAATGCTTTTAAGATGGCAGTTTGATGCTCTTTCAGCCATTTATATTGACTCCACTCCTTGTCGTCCGTGGCGGCGGCAATAGCGTCTGCGTAATGATATAAATCTGCCAGCTGCTGAACTTTGGGTTGGGCTTGTGAATTGGCTGTTTGCCAGCGCTTTAAATACTCGGCGATCACGTCCTGATAGTCTTCTGTTTGCTTATACCGTTTTTTCCACCCCTTGAAGTTTTGGGTGGTCTCTTTGAGGTCTGTTGCTTTTTTGGGATCGGTTTCTTCTGTTGGAGACGTTTGAGCCATAAAAGGTTGGCCAAGGCTGGCCATCTGCGTGGGCTGGGTGGGTAGCGAGAAACTTTGACTGCTGGTCTTCTGCATTAAGGTCCAGCCCATTTTGGCGAGGGTGACCTTTTCTGGAGGGGCTGTTTTGGAGGTCGTCCGGATAAAGCGAATTTCTGAAAACGCATAGCCGACGAGATTGGGATCATCGGGAATGGCTAAGGGGGGGGCGGTATCGTCGTAATCCGTTTCAATACGGTTGCCTGCGGTATCTGCGATCGCAACAATGCGACCCATGGTATCGCGCTTCACCTGATACTTTTCCGGTACGGCAATCTGGATTTCGGTGCGGCTATAGCCGGAGGGTAAATACCGAATAAAAAATCCATTGGGGTGATAGGACCATCGCCCTTGGGGCACTTTTCGATCTTTGGCATCCGCCTTAGGGTTGCCGGATTGAACCGCAATTTTTGCTAGATCGCCATAGCTTTTCTTTTGGGCGAGGGCTGCTCGCATGCTAGCTTCGGCCTCTACAGTGGTGAGGGCGTCTGCGGGCACATTGGTAAAAATCGCTTCTTTTTGATCGGCTGGAATCAGGCCCAAGGCTTGCTGATTCAGGGTTTTAATCTCTTCAGCAGTAAGGAGTTGTTTTGCAGTGGCCTGCAATTCCTTAGACAGGCCTTTGATTTCTGCACGCGAGAGGATGGCCCAAATTAACGTCTGGATTTGGGATTGAGGGATATCGGGCAACGTTGCAGCCTGTTGTAGCATGCGACCAATGAGTGCTTGATTATTCTCCACCAAGGAGGCCGATAGATACCCATTGCGTTTACCAGGGCTATAGGAGCCCACCTGGAGGCTGTAACTTTCGACTTCTAGGGTATAAAGGCCGGGCTTGAGCTGGAAATTACCGTTGGCATCTTGCGAAAGATCTGTCAGGGGCTGCATGTCCTTAGGCTGCCAATCATCGAACAGCACGACTTCAGGATAGGCTTTGGCTAAGGATGTTGTAATCGGGGGGGATGGGTTAATTAAATCGTCAGCAGTGGGAACGGGTAAGCCGCGAGGCTTGAACTGATTGGCCTCTGGTGCCTTAGGAACCTCTACAGGTAAGCCAAATTGAGCAATTGCCCCCGTCGGTATTAACGCCAATGTCGGTAAGGCGAAGAGTCCTAATGTTAACAATGCTTTCATCAATTTTGAATCCCCCAACAAACTCTTAATTAGCAAGCATAGGAAATAACCTCATGCAGTCTGCATGAGGTTGTCATAACTAACTATTTAGGTTAGTTTGCCCATCCATCGTCGAGATTGAGCAACTTTAATTAAAGAATTCGCTTATTTTTTCGTGAATAAAGGCTAAATCAGCCTATTTTTCTGCTTAGAGAATTAAATAGACAGCCTTGAGTCTTCAACCAGGCTTAAGTAAAACAGGCCAGCAGTGCCTCTCGCATAATGTCTACAGGAGCCGGTTGATTGATCCACAGGGATAGGGCGGCAGCTCCTTGCTGAACCAGCATTTCTACGCCTGTAATGGCGATGCGGCCACTGGATTGAGTCTTTTCCAGCAATAAAGTGGGATTGGGGGTGTAAATCAAATCATAGACAATGGCATCCTGGGGCAGCTGATCTATATCTGCTGTGGAGAGGGGAGATGCTTGGGTATGGGGAGACATCCCTACAGGGGTGGTGTTGATCAGCAAAGCTGCTAGGGGCAATAGACGGGGCAGATTCTCCCAAAGATGAATTTGAATATCAATAGACAGGGTCGCGGCACAGGTGGTCCGCAGTTGTTCTAATTTGGCACTTTGGCGACCAATGATATGAACTTGTGGGCAGCCCAGCTGAGCACAACCCGCTAACACCGCTCGGGCAGCGCCACCACACCCTAGGATGCAGGGGGTGACAGTAGACCAATCTCGATTGAGCGGCTGTAAAGGTGATAAGAATCCTTCCACATCCGTGTTGGTGCCTGCCCAACCTGTATCGGTGGGCCAAACGGTATTGACGGCACCTACGGCTTTGGCGATGGCTGTTGTTTCCGTCAGCAAGGGCATAATCGCTTGCTTGTGGGGGATGGTGATATTAAAACCACAGCATCCCAGCTCCCTTAAGCTTGAGACCACAGCAGGGAGGGCATTGGCGGTAACCGGAAAAGGGATGTAGACATACTCCAGAAAATGGTGATGCTGGGTCGCTAATGCTTTGAGAGCAGCATTGTGAATCACTGGGGATAAAGAATGTTCCACGGGATGACCCATGACGCCCAGCAATTTTGTGGCACCCGTAATCTGAACCATGTCTTGGCAACCGCTATGAATTGGATCTTGAATTGAAGGCGCTTTAAGGGCGCTTCTAGGAGGCTAGACGGCTTCGAAATCCTTTTCGCCAGTACGAATTCGTACAATCTGATCTACAGGGCTGATAAAGATTTTGCCGTCGCCAATTTCACCCGTGCGGGCAGCATTGACAATCTTGTCGACTACCATGTCTGCTTGGTGATCTTCGACCACGATTTCTACTTTCAGCTTTTGGAGAAACTCAACGGTGTATTCAGAACCCCGATAGCGCTCAGTTTGTCCCTTCTGTCGACCAAAGCCTCGGACTTCGGAGACGGTCATGCCGACTACGCCTGCATTGACCAATGCAATTTTGACTTCATCGAGTTTAAATGGGCGAATAATGGCTTCAACTTTTTTCAACGTCTTTGCTCCAAACTGTTAGCACAAGATTAATGTAATGAATAATCTGAGATTAACGAACGAACTTTATGGAAATATCATCATTTTCACAAAAGAAAATTTGTATGCCAGGCTACTAAAGTAAATTATGGCTCCCAGAAGCCTGGGGCCTGAACTGTGCACAGTATGGCCAGTAGGATGATGCTTGAAATTTTAGAATGCTGATGACCGATCCGGCAATTTTCCTTGGCGGCAGGTTTGTGCAGGCGAGATCAAAGGCGAATAGATTTCTGGCAAATACTGTCAAATCAGTAGACATATGATGACAATGGTTAAAGTTACCCCATGAACGTCTATGTCATTCTGTGACTAGCTTTAGCGATTTAGATTTTGGGTTTCTATCGGCCACTTAATAAGAATATGTTGCAGAAACTATCCCACTGCAGAGACAATGAAAAGAATTAACATGACCTATCTTTCTTAGAAGCTGTGAAGGTGAGCTGAACCATTCTTCCATTTTTGGATTGATCATTAGGGTCTGTGTCCATACCTTTTCCCGTGTTGTGTCTTTCATGGTTAATCCCGTTATTTTGCAGCTAGATAACATCATCAAGTGTTATACCGCTCACGCGCCTGCTGCAGTCAATCAAATTTCTCTACAACTGAAGCAAGGAGAGATCTTAGGGTTGTTAGGACCATCGGGTTGTGGAAAAACAACGTTATTGCGATTAATTGCTGGATTTGAGCAGGCAGACGCCGGGCAATTGTTATTGAATGGTCAAGTGGTTGCTGGAGTCCGGCAATGGACGTCTCCTGAACAGCGCATGATTGGTATGGTGTTTCAAGATTTTGCCTTGTTCCCTCATCTAACGGTTGCGGATAATGTCACCTTTGGATTAAAGCAAACAAAGAAGATCTCGACTGAGGTGCAACAACAGCGCCAGACGGATGTATTGCGATTAGTGGGATTGTTGGGCATGGAAAACCGATACCCCCATGAACTGTCTGGAGGTCAGCAGCAACGGGTGGCCTTGGCTCGTGCTCTAGCCCCCCAACCTCAATTGGTGCTTTTGGATGAACCCCTGAGTAATTTAGACGTACAAGTTAGACTGCGCTTAAGACAGGAGCTGCGAGATATTCTCAAAACGGCTGGTATGACGGCGGTGTTTGTGACCCATGACCAGGAAGAAGCCCTTGCGATCGCAGATCAAGTAGCGGTGATGCGTCAGGGTTGTTTGGAGCAAATCGGTACCCCAGAAGAGATTTACCAACGTCCCCAGTCTCAATTTGTGGCGGAATTTGTCACCCAAGCCAACTTTTTGGAAGCTCAACGATACGGCAATGCGTGGCAAACAGAAGTCGGGGCTTTTACACCGAGCGAGGGGGGTGATCTGACTGCTGAAGATAATCAAGCCGTGGTAATGATTCGCCAGGAAGACTTAATTCTTCAGCCCGATCAGGCCGCCTCAACCATCATTCGCGATCGCCAATTTTTAGGTCGGGAATATCGGTATTGCCTTAAAACCCAGTCGGGCCGAGAGCTACATGCCCGCTCAAATTTTGTAGATGCTTTACCCATTGGCACTTCAGTCAGCTTATCGGTGGTGCCTCAAAACCTTAGGATTTTTCTTCAGAATTCAAGTCAGCCTGCCCAAATAGCTGCTTGATAAACGTATTGGCACTGGGGAACAGCCATTTTTGGGTAAAGGCACCATAGGCTAACCCAACCCCTAACATGCCAACTCCCCAGGATGCTGCGGTTTGCAGCATTTGACGCCGTTCAATAGAGGGCACTTCTGTAATCAGCTCGTTGACCTCTGCTAAAGCTTCAATGGCAGAGGGATAGCGTTGGCGGAAATCATACCGGACCATCTTATCGATAATGTCCCCTAGTACAGGGTTAATGGAGATATATCGTCGCCAAGCAATCTCACCGGTTTTCGGATCAAAGGTAATCTTGCCTTTGGTCGGATCCATGCCTGTTAAAGCTTGAATGGCAATAATACCGACGGCATAGACATCACTACTAAAGTTGGGGCGACCAATAGACTGTTCGCTAGGCATATAGCCATCAGTGCCGATGACGACGGTTTGAGCAATCCGGCGCTTATTTTTAACGGAGCCAAAATCAATTAAGACAATTTTCTTATCTTTCTTGCGCCGAATGAGATTGGCAGGCTTGATATCCCGATGAATGACTCGGCGCTGATGGACATAGGTAAGGGTCGTCAGTACATCTTGCAGGAAATCAATCACCTTCGCTTCTGACCAGCGTCGCCAGCCAAACTCTTGCTTAAGGTTTTTCCCTTCGATGTATTGCTCGATTAGAAAAAAGTCTTCATCTTCTTCGAAGTCATCAAAAAACTGAGGAATTTGGTCATAGTCACCCAGGCGCTTCAGAACTTTAACCTCAGTCGCAAATAGGCGGCGAGACGTTTTTACCGTGAATAAGTCATCGGACTCGGTCTGCAGTTTTTTGACGATACAGCGACGTTTATCAGAGCGCTGTGTATCCGTCGCTAAATAGGTTTTACTAAATCCACCACTTCCGAGCGCTTTGATCACTTTGTAGCGGTCGGCTAATGTGGTTCCCAACATAAATGTACTCGGCCCTGCAGTAAATCATCATACTGTAGAGCCGAGCAAGGTCGCATAAAATCGCGAAAAAGCCGATTTTTTAAATAGAAATATTACAATTCGTGATCCCAACTTTAGGGATCATGGCTCAGATGGGGATGAATCGGTCACAGGCTTGCGCCTTAAAATTCATCTTCATAGGTGTTGACTGCATTGGGGTCACTATCTCGCTTTGATCCCAATAGGTCTAAGCGATCGACGCGAATGACGGGGCGTGAGCGCTCCGCACCTGTATTGCGGTCCTGCCAACGGTCAAATTTGAGCGCTCCAGAGACACCAATTAGACTGCCTTTACGGACATAACTTGCAGCGATTTCTGCTGTTTTGCCCCAAATTTCTAAACTAAACCAGTCAGGCTGATCATCCCGAGAGCGTCGATTGACAGCTAGGGTGACATTGCAGACAACGCTGCCGGACTCAAAATATTTAACGTCTGGGTCCATGCCTGCACGACCCACTAGGCTAACTAAATTTAAACTCATGGTTGGATTTCCTAGACGTAACTTAGCCAAGATGGCCATAATGCTGATCGATTCTAGCTGGATTCTTCCTCATCCCGCATTACAGTTGGTAAATCAGAGGGGCCATCAGCCAGGGCGACGATATCTGGTGTAAAGCTTGGATAGGGATCGGAGCGATTGTCTTCTCCCCAGCGATCCAAAATATCTTTGACCAGTACTTCTTTCACCCAAATTTGGCCGATCACCATGAGCGGCAGGGCCAAAAGCAGCCCCAAAAAGCCAAAGAAAATGGCAAACACAATTTGAGACAGTAAGGTGACAGCGGGCGCTAGGGAGAGCTGTTTGGCCATCACTGCAGGCACCAGCAAATATTGCTCCAACTGCTGAATCAGAATATAAAGGAGTAGTACTGCAACGGCTTTCCAGGGGGCATCTAGCAGAGCAATGGCCATGGGTGGCATCAAACTTAGGGTCGGACCAATGTTGGGAATCGCTTCTAGCAGTCCGGCAATCAGGGCATTGGCCAGCACTAGATCAACCCCTAACACCCACAGCCCCAGACCGCTAAAGACGGCAATCACCGTCATATTGAACAAAATGCCTACAATCCAGCTATCTAGGGCAGAATCACATAACCCCAGAATGTAATCGACGCGTCGCCGATAAAAGGAAGGAAACAAACGGATAAAAATGCGGCGATATTGGTCGGGATCGACCAAGAACATAATGGTTAACACCAGAACCAGCAGAATATTCAGGGCTACCAAAAGGGAGTTGGAAAATAAGGCAAAAAAGTTATTGACGACGCTTTCGGCAACGGCAGGAATCTTTTCCCGGAGATTGTCGATCAGTGAGTCAAGCGGAATTTCGATGCCAGCGCTGGGCATGCCAAAAGCTAAGCCGGTTTCTTGCGCTTCCCCAATCAGTTCTTCGATTCGAGTGAGGCTATCAGGAACACGATCCAACAATTCTTGGGCTTGAGTCACAAAAGGGGGGATCACCAAGAGGCCGATCAAACCGGCTACACCCATAATGGAAAAAATCGCTAAGGCGACGGCTAGCCCCCGATTCAGTCCCCGCTTTGTCAGCTGGCGAACCAGGCCATTCAGGGCAGAGGCGAGCACTACCGCCGTAAACCCTAACAGCAAGACTTGGCGAATTTCCCACAGAATGTAGAGAGACACCAAGAAGACGACTAAGCCAATCCATTTCCCTAGACTCAAAATCTGCCTCCAATATCGATATCACTAATTGGCAGGGAAGACTCCCCTCGCGCTTACCGAATTTTAGGAGACGGATTGCGTTTTCAGTAAGGGGAATCCTAATTCTTCACGTTGGAGGAGATAGAGTTGAGCGACTTGGCGGGCCATTTGCCGAATGCGGCCAATATAACGGGTCCGCTCCGTCACAGAAATAACGCCCCTGGCATCTAAAAGGTTAAAGGTATGGGAGCATTTGAGTACGTAGTCTAACCCTGGTAATACCAATTTTCTCTCTATAAGTTGCAAGGCTTCTTGCTCGTACAAACTAAAGAGCTGAAACAGTAGTTCTGGGTTAGAGGCTTCGAAGTTATAGGTGGATTGCTCAATTTCCCCTTGCAGATGGACATCACCATAGGTGAGGGTGCCGTTCCAATCAATTTTGGCAATGGCATCGGTTTCCTGCAAATACATGGTCAGTCGTTCGAGGCCATAGGTCAGCTCAATGGAAACGGGACGGCAATCTAGCCCGCCGCACTGTTGGAAGTAGGTAAACTGGGTGACTTCCATTCCGTCGAGCCAGACTTCCCAGCCGACACCCCAAGCACCAACGGCGGCATCTTCCCAGTTATCTTCAACAAAGCGAATGTCGTGATCTTCGGGCTGAATGCCTAGGACTCGCAGGGAGTCGAGATAAATATCTTGGATATCATCAGGGGAGGGTTTGACCAGGACTTGGTATTGATAGTAGTACTGATAGCGATTGGGGTTTTCGCCATAGCGACCATCGGCGGGGCGACGGCAGGGTTCGACGTAGGCCACGGCCCAGGGTTCTGGCCCCAAGGATCGCAAAAAAGTATGGGGGCTTTTGGTGCCTGCCCCTTTTTCTATGTCATAGGGCTGGACGATTAGACAACCGCGATCGCTCCAAAATTCGTGGAGTTTGGCAATAACGGATTGAAAATTCACAGCGCTTGACCTGTTTGTAGATGGGTTTCAGTTACCTAGTCTACGAGGCTCGTTTACATTTTGGTCGCTTTTTTCACAACTCCTCTCGTAGAACATGAGGGGTTAATGAGAAGTGGAGGGTTACAACTGACTCAGCTCCAGCGCAATTGCTCTAATTTACGTTTGGCTTCTGGGTCCAGAGAGTGAGCGAGTAAGCGGCTGGGTGAGCGTTTCTTCGCATTTTGCTTAGAGCGAATTTTGGTGGTGGTGGCCGCCATTTCCTTGACGAGCTGTAGGGCTGACATCCACTCCGCACCATATCCCATCACCGTCAGCTGTTGCGCTCGATCAGATGTTGCCACAATGATCCGAGCCAGTCGAGAGCGAGCTTTGGCACAGTACATCTCAATATAGGTATCTGCTGTTTGGCCATAGTCGGTGTAGTAGAGATCCAGGGATTCCGTAAAAGGTTCGCAGATTCCTTTCTCTTGCCGATTCTGGGCATCAAAAACCAGTCGTGCCTGATATCCTTGAAACGCGCTGTAGTTGGCAAGGGCATCTGCAAGGTGAAGTCTTGCGGTTTCCAGTTCTGGGATATTTTCAAAGATCTCAGCAGAAGCGTGACCGTTCTGGCGTTGTGACCAAACACCAAGGATGTTGTAACCGTCTACTAATAAGATCGGTTGCTCAGAAGACGCCGCCATGCCAATTCGTAAAACTTTTTAATATTGCTTAATCATTCCTTTATTGTGACATTTCTACTGCACTTCCGCAGGTTTATCTGATGGCCGAAGTCTTGGCCGATCTTGTCATTCTCACCAATGGCCCTGGTGAACTTTCTACTTGGGTTCGACCCGTACTGCAAGGGTTAATGATGCGACCTCAGTTTAGTCGAGTGTCTATCTTGCTCTCTCCCTGTCCTCATGCTGGAGGTAATGAGCAGACTGTTGCAGCAACTTTCCCAGGGGTTGATCGGGTGTTAGGACCAGAACAGTTCTTTCCTTTTCTGCTCTGGGGAAAAACGCCCGATGCATGGAAGTGGCATCGACAAGGAGTGGTGGTTTTCTTAGGAGGCGATCAGTTCTATGCCGTAGTGATTGGCAAGCGGCTAGGCTATCGCATCGTTACCTATGCCGAATGGACTCCCCGCTGGTTACCTTGGATTGACCACTGTGGGGTGGCTCAGTCTCAAATTCTAAAAAAGGTCCCGCGTCGGTATCGTTCCAAGGTAACGGTGGTGGGTAATTTGATGACCGATATTCAACCGAGTGCCAATTCTGTCTCTTTTTTAGATCAGTTAGGGTGGCCTCCAGGAACGGAAATAGTCGGGCTATTGCCAGGTTCAAAGCCTTCCAAATTACGGGTGGGGGTGCCCTTCTGCTTGGGAGTGGCAGATCAGCTCCAGCAATATCGACCCCAAACACAGTTCATTATTCCCGTTGCTCCCGGTCTTTCCTTGGCAACCCTATCTCGCTATGCTGACTCCAGCGATAACCCTTTGATTTCGAACTATTTAGGAAATACTGCCACCTTAGTTCAACCAGACCAGGGGCTTCCCTATCTCTCCACGCCTCAGGGCACTAAAGTCTGGCTGTGGCTGCCCAACCCTGCCTATGATTTGCTAGTACATTGCCAAATTTGCCTGACCACTGTGGGTGCCAACACGGCTGAACTAACGGCTTTAATGGTGCCGATGATGGTGATTCTGCCAACCCAGCATCTGGCTGGGGCACCTATTGGGGATGGTTTGCTGGGGCTAGTGGCTCGCCTACCGTTTGTCGGAGAAGTGATTAACCGCTACATCCTGCCGCCAGGGTTTAAGGCTTGGCCTAATATTTGGGCAGATCAAGAGATTGTGCCGGAGTGGGTTGGGCCTTTATCTCCTAAATCCGTTGCTCAATACTTGCAGACCGTGTTAGCTTCTCCATCCCGTCTGCAAGCCATCAAATTGTCTTTGAGAGACGTGCGAGGTGAAGTGGGTGCTGTTTCTCGTTTTGCCCAACTAGTATCAGCAACCCTGGCAGAAGAGATGCCTTTTGAGGAGTATATGACCCAGAATTCACCTTAATAATCTTGGGATTGGCTATCGCGACGGCCCAATTCGTAGACCCCACCGATCAGCAAGCAAATCATTCCCAAACTGACACCCCAGCTACGGCCTCCAAAACCCCAGGTACTCGCGCAATAACAGAGGCTACCTACTATTAAAAACGGCAAAATACTAATAAGGGATGCACAGACTAAATTGCGGGCTTCACGAGCAGGGCGAGATTTCTCAAATTCTTCTGCCGATAGATATAAGGAGCGGTCAACGAAGTTAAGCCATCGGCAGAGCTGAGTTGTGATCCACTGACTTAATGGATTAAATCCGATGTATAGACCTGTGGCCCATAGACTCCCCCCGGCAATGGGTAGAGCTTCGATCTGAAACTGAAATGGAAAAACGTCAATGACCATAGGTGATGGAGATGCCGAAATCGCAGGCTTTAGGGCTGCAATCTTTGGAGGTAGCAGTAAACGTGAAGGTTCATATCACTATGACATCAAATCCTTAATAAACCCACAAAAATCTTAACTCTTATGCGGTTCAATAGGCTGAAATATCGAATTTAGGTCGTGAGTTAGCTGATTTAGATGTCTAAGACTTTGAATGAGACTGTTCAAGCTGACATGGTGTGCAAATACCGAAAAATTCTAGCGTATGGTAGAAAATCTCGAACTTTGATGATTGTCTGAGCTGATTTTCCAATTCATGAACAGGGCATTCTTCCTCTTGGATGGGAATAGAAACGCCACATTGTAGACAAGTGACATGATGTTTATCTTGTTGAGCAGCAGTATAAAGGGTTTCGCCATTGTTCAGCAGTCTGGCCTGAATAATACCACTTAGTTTGAGGGTATCTAATGCCCGATAGACCGTGGCTAGCCCCAGGGTTAATTGAGCTTTACGTAACTCAAGATAGAGTTCTTGAGCAGAAATCTCCCGGTTCAACTTTTTTAAAAGTTTGAGAACGGTATTTTGGCTGCGAGTAAGGTGTGATTTCATGAAAAGGGCATCAATAGTAATGATGCAGTGGCCAAGTGCTTACAAATAGGGTGCCTCAAAATCTCGATTGCATATCGTATAGAAATGATCTAATGCGCTCCCATCCTAGAATAGACCAACATATCTGACTTGAGTTTGTTACCTTAAGGACGATGTTTGCTGCCTACACCCATTAGATTGGAGATCACTCTGGCAGAGCACGATCAATGTTCAACCCACAACATACTAGGATATGGGGGGGAAACGCTTCTCCATTATTTCTCACTCATAGTGTTGATGACCTCGCCCTAGAACCAATTTTATGACGCGTAGCAAGCTCTCAGATTCCGATAAGCAAACCATTACTCAACTCTTTCGCGAGTCTGAAGAGACCATTGCCCAACTGGCAACTCGCTTTGAGGTCAGTAGTTCAACGATTCGGCGCATTATTAAAAATCAGCTGCCTGATCAAGAATACGATGCGCTAATTGCTACGAAGCAAGAGAAGCGAGGCCCTAAATCTTCTCGAAAGCAGTCTCCTGTCCTTGCTGCAAAGGCAGAGGTAGCTGAAGAGCCTAAGCCTGTGAAGGTCATCGACGCACCGGTACGGCCAGCGCCTATTAAAAAGCGTAAGCAAACAGAAGAATCAGCTGTTGTAGCAGAGGTAGAAACACCGTCGAAGTTGGCCGTTGCACAGCTCGATGGCCAGGAAGATCTTGCCGAAATCATTGCTGATATTGAGCATGATCTGCATGATCTACCTGCAGTTGATGCAGAGGAAGATACCGATATAGATGATTTTGATACAGATGATGCTGATCTAGAAGATGGCTCAGATGCAGATGATGGGTTGGGGATCAACCTAGAAGCCGTTGAACTTATTCAAGTGTTGCCCTTTTCAGAAGCAAAGTTTCCCAAAACCTGTTACTTAGTGGTGGATCGGTCGTCGGAACTGATTACGCGTCCGCTACAAGCGTTTGGAGAATTAGGCACGATTCCAGAACAAGAAGTGGACGCAAAAACCTTACCCATTTTTGACAATCATCGGATTGCGCGTCGTTTTTCCCATCGCACCCAAAGAATTGTGAAAGTTCCCAACAGTAATGTCTTGAAAAAGACATGCCCTCAATTACTAGCGAAAGGAATCACACGCTTGCTAATCAATGGCCATGTTTATTCTCTATGACGCTTTTTTTAAGGCCTAGGGCAATCTAAGTTATGAGCTATGATGCCTAGACAGGTAGCGTGATATACACCTACATAAACTCTGAGAGTCAGAATATAAGTACTACAGTTAGTTGCTAATTCTTTATAAGCAAGAAATTTGATATGAAAGCGATGATTTTGGCGGCGGGTAAAGGCACCCGCGTTCGCCCAATAACATTCACTATCCCTAAGCCCATGATTCCTATCATGCAGAAGCCTGTGATGGAGTTCTTAGTGGAGCTCCTTCGTCAGCATGGCTTTGACGAAATTATGGTGAATGTCAGTCATTTAGCAGACGAGATCGAGAACTACTTCCGAGATGGGCAGCGTTTTGGTGTAGATATTGCTTACTCTTTTGAAGGTCGGATTGAAGATGGCAACCTGATTGGAGATGCAGTAGGCTCTGCAGGTGGCATGCGCCGCATTCAAGATTTTTCACCTTTCTTTGACGATACGTTTATTGTCTTATGTGGGGATGCTCTGATTGACCTGGACCTGACGGCAGCAGTGGAATGGCATCGGCAAAAAGGCTCGATTGCCACTATTGTCATGAAAACAGTCGATCCGAACGATGTCTCTAGCTATGGTGTTGTTGTTACGGATGAAGAAGGACGAGTAAAGTCTTTCCAAGAAAAACCCAGTGTCGATGAAGCACTTAGCAACACTATTAATACTGGCATCTATATTTTTGAACCTGAAGTTCTCGATCTGATTCCCTCGGGTCAAGAGTTTGATATTGGTGGTGACCTCTTTCCCAAACTGGTGTCGATGAACATGCCTTTTTATGGCATTGCCATGGATTTCCAATGGGTAGACATTGGTAAAGTCCCTGATTATTGGCATGCCATTCGTAGTGTATTGATGGGCGATGTCAAAAATGTGGCGATTCCAGGTCATGAAGTGAAACCCGGTGTCTATACTGGGCTGAACGTTGATATCGACTGGGATAAGGTTGATGTTCAAGGTCCCGTTTATATCGGTGGTATGACACGCATTGATGAAGGGGTTAAGATTATTGGCCCCACTATGATTGGTCCCAACTGTCATATTTGTACTGGCGCAACCGTAGATAACAGCGTTATTTTTGAATATTCACGCTTAGGGTCTGAAGTGCGCCTTGTCGATAAGCTGGTTTTTGGACGCTATTGTGTGGATAAAACCGGTGCTTCGTTGGATGTCCGAGCTGCATCTTTGGATTGGCTCATTACGGATGCCCGTCAAGATGCTCAGGCTCCGTCACCGATGGTGAGCTAGGTTCGTCGAATTTTTAGCGAAGACGATTATGGCATTGCTCCTAAGTTTTGGGTATTGCTTAACTATGACGTGGCTGTGGGGGAATCGTCCTAAAAAAATCAACCCCATTTTTGATGCCGAGTTTTTGAGTTTCGTCCCACAACCGCTCAGTGCAGCGATAGTGAGTGAGATGAGGGATGGCTGGATATCAATTACGTAATCGCCGAACGCTGATCGCAGACTATTGCCGAGCCAGTGATGGGGATGCTACTTACTGTCCCCACATGGTACCTACCAATACGCGAATCAGGACGCCCTAAAATAGGCCAATTCCAAAAAAACATAACTTTGTCGGGCTTGATAATTAGCATTAGGCTGGCTGTGATAAGAGTGAATGAATCGGTAAGTCGAGATTAAAATAAAGACGAACTGCAATAATCAGCGCTAAACACCCTAGTAACAGGAATGTTGCTAGTAAATCTTGCATCAAGCCATTCAGGCCTTCTCTCAGCAGACCGTAATTGACAGCCAGATAATAAAACAGATCATTGAGGGCGACTCCCATAATTGCTCCTGCATTGCCAAAATATTGGAAGCCCATCCAAATACCAATGATGGTGCAGGCAAGGCGCAAGATGTTGCCGCAGGTGGTGTATTGAAATTTGCCCATGGCGAATAAATAGGGTTCATTCGTTTGGGAGAGTAAGCGAGGCCAAATGCCTAAAGCCAATATGGGGAGCATCCAGGAGGCATCGAGGTAGCGGGGGTCATACAGAGTTGTGATCAGCAAATCACCAAACCCTGCTAAAACGACCACTAAGAGCAGAGAGGCCAAGAGAAACGGGCGACGGTTTTTGAGAATCTTGGGGACAAGGATGTCTCGGGGCTGGTCAATGCTTTTGCTGATGGCAGGAAAAATCACTTTATTGCTGATGCTCATCACCACTTTGTAGGGCATATCGCTGAGGGTAAAGGCAATTCCGTACACACCCAATAAACTGAGTGAAAAAAGGTCCCCAAGTATCAGCCGATCAGCTTGTTCTGCTAAAAAGGTTAGAGCTGTATTGATAAAAATCCATTGGCCTAGGGTAAGCAAGTCTTTTAAAGCATCCTTGTCCCAAGCAAATTGATTGCTGGAACCGGGAAAAAGAAAGTGACTCCAAACCATTTTCAAAAATGTAGAGGCCAACCCCCCAGCGACTAAGGCCCAGATGCTAGGCGCAATTGCTGCCCATATAATCATGATGATTATGCCTACAGCTTGAGTCGATAGCTCGAACACCACTTGTTTCTGCACATCAAGATGTCGTTCAAGCTGGGCAATTGCGGTGGATTCAAACCCCGAAAAAATCGTGGTGATGCCGACTATAGGAATCAGCCAGAGCAACTCAGGATGCTGGTACAGGGTGGCAATGGGCCAGGCAATCACCAGGCAGCCGAACCAGAGAACGAACCCACGAATGACGTCAACGGTCCAGGCTGTATTGAGAAAGACCGGATCGTCGCCTCGCTTATTTTGGACTACACTCCAGCTGGTTCCCAGATCTGAAAAGAGTTGGAGACCAATAATAAAAATATTGGTGAGGGCCATCAACCCAAATAGTTCTGGGTATAGCAGCCGGGTCAGAATAAGATTGCCACCGAATCGCAGACCTTGACTGCCGCCATACCCGATTAGAGTCCAGAGGGTGCCACGAATGACCAACTTTTTGAGGGATGCCATAGATTGGGGTTGAATGAGGGCAATATATGGGCCACCCTTATCCCTGTCTATGATGCTCTCAATGGAGAAGGCTATTGTCTTGTGGTTAGAGACAAAAGCCACAGCATCATGGATTGAGATATAGGAGACCTATGTCAAGATGACGGTTAAAGCTGGAAAACTGGAAGTTGTAGAAAGTTTAAACAATTATGGATGGACAGCGGTGGCTGGCACGTCAAGAACCCCAGTGGCGGCGATATGAAAGCTTGCTACAAAAGGCTGAAAAAAGAGGCCTGAAGAAATTGACTGGTCGAGAAGTGCAAGATCTGAGTGGGCTTTACCGGATGGTGGCTGCAGATTTAGCACGGGCACGAGCTCGACAATTAGGAACAGGGGTAACGGATAAGCTGAAGCAACTGACCTTGCGTGGGTATTCCCAAATTTATCAGGGGGGGCGCCGGTCGGCTTGGCGCTCGGTGTGGGAGTTTGTTTGTTGGGACTTTCCGGCTGTGGTGCAAGAAACCTGGGTGTTTACGGTGCTGGCTACGGCGGTATTTTTAGTGGGAGGCTTGATTGGCTGGTGGTTTACCTGGCGTGATCCAGTGTTTATGAATTTGGTGATTCCTCAACGGATTATCGATATTGTCCAAGAAGACGGGCAACTATGGATGGGGTCGATTGTGGGTAGTGAACCCCTAGCTTCGAGCGATATTATGCAAAATAATATCAGTGTCACCTTCTCGACGTTTGCCGGAGGGATGCTGGCGGGGTTGGGGACCCTCTATATTCTGTGGATTAATGGGCTAAGCATTGCTGCGATCGCAACTCTAGTCGGTCAGAATAAATTAGCCTATCCTTTTTGGGCTTTTGTTTTTCCCCACGGTGCTTTGGAACTGCCCGCGATTTTTTTGGCCGGAGGAGCTGGGTTGTTACTGGCGAGGGCAGTGGTTTTCCCAGGACGATACAAACGGCTAGTCGCCTTAAAGTTGTACGGTGCCCAAGCGATACAGCTGATGTTTGGAGTAGTGCCGATGCTGATTATTGCTGGGGGCATTGAAGGATTTTTCTCACCTTCTCCGGGAGTCCCTGCGCCTGTTAAGTATGTTGCAGGTCTGAGTTTGTTATGGGGATTATTGCTATATTTGCGCCGTCGCCCGGCGTGAAGGCAGCTTATGTAAAAGCCCTGAGATAGAATAAACGTTAGAAGCAGTTGTTTATATTGATTTGCAGAAGGAATAGGTGAACCCATGGTACAAGCAACTCAGTCTCAACAACGTGGCATTATGATGACTGACAATGCCCTGAAGCACGTTCTGGAATTGCGAGAGAAGCAGGGAACAGATCTGTGCTTACGAGTAGGTGTTCGGGGCGGTGGCTGTTCTGGTATGTCTTACACCATGGACTTTGAGGATCCTAAGAATATTCAGGGCTCGGATGAAGTATTTGATTATGACAGTTTTAAAGTCGTGTCCGATCCCAAGAGTATGCTGTATATTTATGGTTTGGTTCTCGACTACAGCGATGCCTTGATTGGGGGTGGGTTTCAATTCACTAACCCTAATGCGACGCAGACCTGCGGTTGTGGAACGTCTTTCTCTGCCTAGGATTATTTGGGAATGACTGACACTACCCTTGACGATGTCTTTAAGGAAGCTTTAGATCGCTATCAAGCAGGTGAGCCTGCTGAAGATTTGATTCCAGTATTTAAAGACATTTGCGATCATGCCCGTAAGAGCAGTCCCGCTTGGACTTGCTTAGCCTGGCTCTATTTGCTAGCGGACAAGCATAACTCAGCTTATAAAGCAGCCCAAAAAGCGGTCAAGCTGAATCCTCAAGATCCGCAAGCGCGAGTTAATCTAGTGGTTGCCATGCTGGAAACAGGACAAAAAGGCGTTCGCAAGCATATCGAAATTGTTCAGCAAATTGCAATGGCAGTGCCTGAATTGCGAGATGAGCTGCAAGAAAGTTTTGACGATGGCTTGAAGCGCAAGCCAGATTGGGCCAGCTTAGAGCGGGTGCAGGCTTGGGTTTTTGAGGGATAGTTGCTCTCAATATGAAAAAATGAGAAAGACATCAGTTCGCCAACTGATGTCTTTTGTAGTTGAAGCCAGAAAAGTAGGAGAGAGTTATGTTTGAAAAACTCATCAATGGCATTAACACTGTCCTGATGCTCGACGTATTTTTCGTAATCTTCTGTTTTATCTGGTTTTTAGTAGGGCTCCTAGGACGACAGCTAGGAATCCCTCTGGGATTTGATGTGTGGTATTCCCTTTGGCCCAACGTTATCCAGCCTGCAATTGGGTTGGTGATGGCAGGTTCCATATTGACAGGCATCGTTGGCCAGATTCGCAAACGCATGCCTTCTTCTCAAGAGTGGTGATGGATGGTTGTCAGCTGGCTAAAGACGCTCAAATCTGTCTGGCGACAGTTCATCTAGATCGTCTTCATCATCCCAGTCATCGTATTCGATTACAGGATCTGTAAGAACAGCTTGTTGGACTTCATATAGGGTTAACCATTTTCCTGCTTCATGGATCCGTCTGGGAGGATTCTGATAGCGGGCGAAGAACCAGGGTGGAGTGGTGGGTTGAGTGATTTCAGCTTGAACACGATAGGGATCAAGATCAGGATAATTAGGATCCCGCTCAACCTTCACCCATACTTTTTGGCCAATTAATTCGTCTGGAGACAGCATGATGATGGTTCGAACTTGAGCGCTAACATTCTCTTAAACACTTCTATTGTACAAAAATGAGGAATCTCAGAGTTGTACTTAAATGGATTCTCAAGGATTGGTTTTTAATAATCTAATCATTCCCAGCTTAAATGGCAACTTGACTTTCCGTATGGGATCAGTTCGGGGATCAAAGATGCAGCCTCTGATACCAAGGACGAGATCACTTATTTTTGAGGTCTATAAAACCACAAGACTAAAAATTTAGTGTATTCATAAAAAAGGGGGATTCATATCAATATTGCTACGATCATGGACCGCTATGTCCAAAATGTTCGGTCTGCTTGTGCAATAGCGAATCCCCTATTCACTCAGCATTTTTCAAGGACCTAATTGTGACAGTTGCATTAGAACAGACTCCAACCGCCCAGTATTGGCAGTGGCAGGGATGGCGGATTCATTATGTACAGAAAGGTGAGCAAGGTCCCTGTGTGGTCCTGCTCCATGGCTTTGGTGCTTCTACAGACCACTGGCGCAAAAATATTGAAGAGCTCTCCCAGTATTACCGGGTATGGGCAGTCGATATGTTGGGATTTGGCCGCTCTGAGAAACCGGATATGGACTATACCGGGGATTTATGGCGGACTCAAATGCAGGCTTTTTGTGAAGAGGTGATTCAAGAGCCTGTGTTTATTGCTGGAAATTCTCTGGGTGGCTATGCCAGTCTCTGTTTCGCGGTAGATTGTCCACGATGGACGCGAGGGGTCATATTGCTCAACTGTGCTGGATCTTTTGCAGAAGTTGAGCCTAAACCTGAGCTGTCGGCTTGGCGACAACAGTTGCAAGAGCGGCGCAAAACCGTGATGCGATCGCGTCCTGTGATCAACGTCATGAGCTACTTCTTGTTTAACCGCATGCGGAAGCCAGAAAATATCCGCAAAGCTTTGTCCCAGGTGTATAAAGATCAATCGGCCGTAACGGATCGCTTGGTTGAAGAAATCTATCAGCCCTCCCTAGATAAGGGAGCGCGGGGCGTTTTTGCAGGTGTGTTTAAGTCACCGCCTGGCCGCAAGCTCGATGACTTGCTACAAAGCTTGGGCCGCCCTCTATTCCTGCTGTGGGGATCAGCAGATCCATGGATGACGCCTCAGAAAGCAGAGAAATTTCAACAGTTCTACCCTGCGGCTGATTTAGTCTTAGTCGATGCAGGACACTGTCCCCATGATGAGCGTCCTGAAGTCATCAATGCTGAGCTGCATCGCTGGATCCAGCAGCAGTTATAGATGGCAGGCCCGATTATTTGACCCCAGCGATGGTGATCGTCCTGAAAATCAGAGACTTTTCAGCGCAGGTGCGTCTTAGAGCAAAGGGGAGGAGTCCCACTCCCTTTTCAAGGGCAAGGAGGAACAGAGAGATCGGGAAAATAATGGGTAAAGACAGTATTTGATTTTTGAAGACCTTATAAATCTGAATTTTGGAGAACCCTGCCTGTTTAAAGAGCTGGGCTAGTTCAACAATCGAATATTCCTTGAGATGGAACCCTGTGGCAACTTCATCAAAATACTTGGAGATGTCGTGGGGGCCAGATAATCGATGGGGCGTGACGCAGACATAAGTGCCGCCTGGTTTGAGGGCAGTGCAAATATTCTTAAGCTGGTCGTAGGCATCTTCGGGATGCAAATGCTCCATCAGCTGGTGGCTATAGGCTAAATCGATACTGCTAGGTTCCGTGGGAATACTACAGCCATCGGAAATAATTAAGTCAACGTTTTTGGGTAAGGCCAAGTCTTTGGTAATTTCGGTGGCGACATCC
Organism: Acaryochloris marina S15; assembly: GCF_018336915.1. GTDB lineage: Bacteria > Cyanobacteriota > Cyanobacteriia > Thermosynechococcales > Thermosynechococcaceae > Acaryochloris > Acaryochloris marina_A. The sequence goes on from NZ_CP064923.1 coordinate 5,800,393, forward strand.
ACGGCATAGACTTGCTGGACATGGGGGGCAATTTCGCGGCAGAGGTGACAGTTGCCAGGTCCGATTTCCAGAAATGTTGAGTCGTCTGACATAAAGTGCTGCAAAAAGTCGATGCGTTGCTGAATGAGTTTGTTAGCACTGGTATCGGCTGGGCGAGAGTGATGGGAATGATGAGTCACTTTCGTGAATAGGGCATCGTAGAGTTGGGTGTAAAGTGACCCTTCTATGCGCTCGGATTGGGTGGAGTGCCGGAGCTGATCAGCGAGCTGTTTTTCGATGTGGTAATGCTCGGTAATTTGCTCAACGGTTCTGTCATCTGAATCTTTTATCTTTAGCTGTGTACTCATAGTTCTATTTATAGGTATAAGAAATCTGGCTTGGCCAGCGCACCTGGAGATCTGGAAGACCATGGTTAAGGGCGCTGTTCAGGAGAGAGAACACATGCTTACCACTATAGCCTTGCCCTCAGATACTGACGAATAAGGGCATTTTTGAGAAGAGTAAAGGTAGCGCAGAAGGCTGAAATATTCTCAGGGAAAGAGTTGTATAAGAATGTCTTCTCGATATCAAATCAGCGACTTAGATTTCTGGAACAACTGAGGCAAAAAGTGAGGCATTTTCACTTTAGGTTTGGAGTAAAAACCTCTAAATAAGTGTCCGTTAGTATTTTAATTTAAACAAATAAAATTTTAGCTGATTCATTTCTGAATAGGGCTGAAGGAAACCTAAAGCTGGCATGAAAGAAATCTGAGAAAGCTGAAAGCTATATGAGAAGAATTTTTCAGGACATCTACCCTTTGATTGCTGGAGAAAAAGTGAGGCAAAAAGTGAGGCTTTTCTGCTGTGCAGATCTTTTATTGTCAAAACAGTAAGGTCATTGAAATCAATTGGATTTGCATAACGCTCCAAGTCTGACCTCATGGCTTGTGAGTTGACATCTTTCTCAAATCTGGGGAGTGCTCCTCCTATTTGTTGAGTTCTCCAAAATAGCTTTGACACGTACCGCAGGCATTTCTTGCCTTGCGGCCGGTGGATCGTGCTGTTTGTGCAGTTCATCTGTTGATCTTGCTTCCCCTGTTGACGATGGGCAATAGCCCGAGTTACGACCACATGCAAACAATTTGTCTAGAAAAAATCTGGAGATGCAACTATGCCTAATTTCAATTCACTCAATGATGGCGATCTAGAAAATGGTCCTGTTGTGCTAGATGAATTCCGCGAATCTTTGCGCGTCCGCTCGGGTCAAAACTTACAAACGGGCGATCAAAATAGCGTGGTGACGGAAGGCGTCCTCAACACAGTTGTAGTAGAAGGCAATGCTGCGATTGAGAGCAATGACACGGCTGTGGAAGCCAATGGTTTAGCCAGCATCATCTTTAACCAGGGCACCATTGCTGGAGGTGTGAATGGTGTCAGTGCGACGGGCAATCGTTTTCGCTTGTTTAACCGGGGCACTATTGCGTCTGACAGCCGAGCGGTGGATATCAGCGATGGGGATGGCAGCATTGTCATCAATTCTGGTTCGATTATTGGCACAGACGATCAGCGAAACGGGACTTTATATGTCGATGGCACCGTCGATAACTTCCGGCTTCTCAATCAACGCTCGGGCGTTATTGATGCGGGAGATGGCAATCTTGGAGATGCCGTTTCGGTACAGGTGGGTGCTACAGATGATCCCACCAGCGAGGGTATCAATATTGTCAACAATGGTTTATTCCAAGGCCGGGGCGATGGCCCAGAGGTTTTTGCCAACGGTGCCCGAGTCGCCCCTAATGGGTCAAGCGGCCTTCGATTCTTTAATGGCTCAGGTCAGCCCGAGACTTCCGTGAGTGGATCTGTGATTAATAACGGTACGATTACCGCCGAAGTGAATGTGGGCTTTCTCGGCGGCTTGGTCGTAGAAGATGGCGTGGGTTTTGATGGGCAGATTGTCAATGGCCGTAATGGTCTGATTGAAGGGCCTCGGAATGGTCTTTATATTGGTAATGCAGACCATGATCTAACGATTCGCAACTTTGGTCGCATCGAGTCTGGGAGTCGGGCGGTCAATATCGACGGCACAGGTGTAGATTTACTGAACTATGGCACCATCACGGGTACCGGCAATCAGCGTAATGGCACTGTTTACTCAGATGCCACAGCAGATAACTACCGAATTTTTAATGGCCGTTCGGGCGTCATTGATGCAGGAGTTGGTAACCAAGGAGCAGGAATTGCCCTGCAGACGGGTGATATTGCAGGAGATGTTGTTAATTCGACGTTAACTAACTTTGGCACGATACAGGGTCGAGGTCAGGCTGCTGCTAACTTAGGTTTAGCAGGTGATGGTCTACGAATTTTTTCTGGTGTCGATGGTGGAGGAACCGTCTATCGTGGCAACATTTTTAACCAGGGTCGAATTCTTTCCGAAAGTTTGCAAGGTCCGACTGCTGCAGTTCGATTTTCCAATGGCCTGGCCTATGAAGGGACATTGACCAACGCCAGAGGAGGACTCATTGATGGTGCTCAAAATGGCTTGTATTTTGGCGATGCTGACCATGATGCAACGGTGATTAATCGTGGCACCATTCAAAGCGGTAGCCGAGCTGTCAACATTGATGGTTCTGGTGTTGATTTGCGTAACTTTGGTCAAATTTTGGGGACAGATGATCAACGTAACGGTACAGTTTATGCCGACTCAACTGCAGAAGACTACTCCATTTTCAATGGACGTTCAGGGTTGATTGACGCCGGTGAAGGCAATAACGGTGCTGGTGTTTCCTTGCAGACAGGCGATGAAGATGGTGATATCGTCGAAGCCTCACTCCGCAATGACGGTTTAATCCGAGGCCGTGGAGATGGCGTAGGTAATCAGGCTGGCGACGGTGTTCGTCTGTTTACGAGTGTGGCTGGATCCACAACCTTTGCGGGGGATTTGGATAATCGAGGTCAAATCTTTGGTACGGATGATGGCATCGATATTCAAACCGGGGTAACGCTAGATGGCGACATTAATAACTCAGGTTTGCTTGCCGCAGATGAGATTGGGGTCAATATTAGTGGAGCGCTTAATGGTGAATTGAATAACCAAGGCACCATTACCGGGAGAGCTGCTGCCATTGATGCGAGTGCAGCTACTGCTGGAATCACCGTCAATAACCAAGGTGAGATCAATGGTGATGTGACCCTAAGTAACTTTGACGATATCTTTAACGGTGCAGAAGGCACGGTTAATGGCGTCATTAATGGAGGTGGAGGCAACGACCTTCTGATTGGGGGGCGTCAAAACGATATCTTTGTAGGAGGTGACGGTCAGGATACGTTCGTATTTGCAGCAAATTCAGGGGTTGATATCGTCACAGATTTTGCAACTAGCGAGATTGATGTTCTTGATTTCAGCGCTGTCTTTAGTGATATCAACGAAATTGTGGGGGTTGGCGGCGCTGCGACTCAGGTGGGTACTGCCACCTTGATTGATTTGGGAAATAACAATGAAGTAGTGCTATTGAATGTCAGTGTAAGTGACTTAACAGTGGATAACTTTATCGTTTAAGCCAGATAGCGGCAGGCTCCAAGCCTGCCGCTTTGGTCATCCGTGGTTTCGTCAGATTGCCATCGGTTTGGGCAGGGTTGCTCTGATGGGTTCCCATTCAACAGTAAGGCTATGACTCAACCCATTTGCTAATAAGTCGGTCGCTGCTAATTGGATAGCTGTAGCAAAGCAAAATTCCCAGCCCTATTCCGCTATATCTACTCGCCGAGCTTGCCTAGCTAATGAGCTAACGATTCTGCCTTTATGGTCTGGGAAGTGGATGCATAAATATTCACTCACTAACTGATAAATAGTTGGCTGCCTCAACCACTGGTATCAAGCAACATTAGTTCTGATTAGAAAAGGTAGTTTATGACTGAGTGTAAATCTTGGATAACTAATATCACTTAAATTATTTAGCCAAGATAGTAATAATTCTAGAAAGAATAACGAGAAGGCTGTGGTTTCTTTCAGTTGCTTATTATGAAGAGTCAGGAATATAGCTATAGCAGTCTAAAACAGATGGTCATTGATAATACAATTTTACGTAGATTGCAAAACATAAAAGAATTATTTGCCTTGGAAAAATAATTTTACTAGATGTTAACGTTCCTAGTTGGTGCTGATCTATCAGTTGTAAATATATGGGTTAAGATTCCGAGGGATGATGACACAGCGAGATCCTATTGCTGACTGAAACGACGCCATGAGAGTTACATCTTCCTAGTCAGCAGGGTATGGTAACAATACTTTCCTTTCACCCTTACCTTCATCTGTTTTATTCATGTTGTCTCTAAATTGATCTTTAGACTTGAATAACCCTCTCTATTAAGAGTATTTTTGATATGATCTCTGCCCTACCGATTGTGGATAAAACTGTTCAACCCTCTGATTTAATTCCTTTGCTTGGGCAATATCAGCTGCTTCCTCAGTTGCTGAAAGAACTGATTATTGACCAAGCTATTCAAGACGTTCAATTAGGCCCAGAAGAAGTTGTACAAGCAGTAGAGCAGTTCTATCGTCAGCATCAAATCGGTGAGGAAGCTAGACGTGAGGCTTGGCTAAAGCATTATCGGATGACGCCTCAGCAGTTGGCTGCGCAAGCCCAACGGCAGTTGAAACTGCATAAATTTAAACTCCAAACCTGGAATAACCAGGTAGAGTCTGATTTTCTCCAGCAAAAAGGGCAGTTTGATCAATATGTTTATTCTTTGATCCGAGTGGCCAGTGCCGAAGTGGCTCAAGAATTATATTTCCGACTGCAGGCCGGTGAACAAGCGTTTGCAGATTTGGCAACCAAATATTCTCAAGGTCCTGAAGCACAAACAGGTGGATTGATTGGTCCTGTTACTGCAGCCAATCTACATCCCACGTTAGTGCAAATTCTGACGAGTGCTCAACCTGGGCAAGTACGCCCTCCTATTCGCTTAGGTGAATGGTTTGTGATTGTCAGTTTGCAAAAATTGATCTCGGCTCAACTAGATGCCCCGCTGCGACAACAATTGCTGGAGCAGCGTTTTAATGAGTGGCTCCAATTGCAGCTTAAATCGGCTGCAATTTCTGATGACTCTATTGCTGTTTCGGCGCGAACACCATGACTTCAGCCATCCTTGCTCTGGAATCCTTTCTTAAGGATCTACCCGGTTTTAACCAGCTTTCAGAAGCGGTTTTATCTTCGGTGGCGAAAGAATTTCAACCATTGCGCTATCCCATGGGCCGCCCCCTTGTGTCTAATCGGGCCATGCCTCAAGACTTTACCCTGATCTATCAAGGGCAGGTGCGCCTATTAGGTTACGATCCTCGCACCGATACTCCAGTGACCCTCAGTCTGTTGGGACCGGGTGCTGCAGTCGGGTGGATTAGCCTGGTGCGCCAAATTCCCTGTGAGACGGCCATTGCTTCGGTGGAAACAGTGGGATTAAAGTTGCCTGCGGCGACTTTTTTAGAGCTGCTGGAACATGAATCGAGCCTGGCTCAAGTGTATGAGCAGCAGGCTAATATTCTCGAAGCGTTTGATGTTCTGGGCCAACAGTTATTGATCCGGGCGGATGGCTCGACTGACCTGAAATTTTTGGCAGAAAGAGCTTTACCAGCAAGTCTGATTCAAAAGTGCCCCATCCGAGATATCTCTATTGATCAATTACAGCCCAATTTGGAATGGTTTGTGAGTGGAGGGTCCATTCCTGACTTGGAAATTGGTCAACCCTTGGAAACCTGTCTAGAGCAGCTCAATGGCACGGTCTCTCGTTCAGAAACACTCCGGTTGATTGGGTTATCACCGATCAAGGCCCAGCAGCTATCGATTGAGCCAGTGGCTTCTATTCCCCAAGCAGATACTTGGGAGGATATCCCCGAAGCACCAACTTTGCTGCCTGCGGTCGATGATGCCCCGGTGAAACATGGCAAATATCCCTTTAAGTCTGGTCGGGGCCCTATTGATGCCCCGCTGGCTTGTTTCCAAATGCTGGCGCTGTATCTCAATTTGCCGTTTCGCAAGGATGTTCTGCGGCGCATTCTCAAAAACCAAGCGGAGCGCAATGGTCCAGGAATTTCCCTGCCGGTGTATGGTGCGATCTCAGAGTCGATGGGATTACGAGCCCAGTTAGTGGAAACCCCTGCTTCTGCGTTTTCTCGTCTTCCTGCTCCTGCCTTAATCAATTGGCAAGATCGTATTGCACTGGTGTATGAAACCAGTGCTAAAGAAATCGTATTTGCGGTGCCTGAGCAAACCTTGCTGCGTCAGCACCCCGATGAATTTTTGGAAGCCTTTGATGACAAGGTGCAAGTGCTGCTGCTAGAGCGCACCCATGATACGCCCCAAAGTCGATTTAACCTGAGCTGGTTTTGGCCTTCGATTAAGAAGCACCGTAAGGTTTTGATTGAGGTGCTGATTGCCTCTTTCTTTGTGCAGTTATTTGGTTTAGCGAATCCGCTTATTACCCAGGTCATTATTGATAAAGTTTTATCCCAAGGGGCTTTGGGGACCCTGAATGTCCTCGGTATGTTGTTGGTTGGTGTGGCTGTTTTTGAAGCCTTGCTCACCAGTTTTCGGACCTATCTGTTTGTGGATACCACGAATCGGATTGATATGTCCCTAGGAGCGGAGGTGATCGATCACTTAGTCCGATTACCCCTACGCTATTTTGATAAGCGGCCTGTGGGTGAACTCGCCACCCGAGTGAATGAACTCGAAAACATCCGTAAGTTTTTGACGGGAACGGCTTTGACGGTGGTGTTGGATGCGGTTTTCTCCGTGGTGTACATCGTCGTCATGGTGTTCTACAGCTGGCTGCTGACGATTATTGCCCTGGGTACGGTACCGTTATTTGCCTTGCTAACCTTTATTTTTGCGCCGATTATTCGCCGCCTTGCCCGGACTAAGGCTGAGGAGAACGCCAAGACCCAGTCGTACTTGGTGGAGGTGGTATCGGGAATACAAACGGTCAAAGCTCAAAATATTGAGCTGAAATCCCGATGGCAATGGCAAGATCGCTATGCCCGGTATGTCAGCGCTGGATTTAAGGCGGTTGTGGCATCTACAACAGCTGGCTCCATGAGTGGCTTTTTGAATAAGTTATCTAGTCTGCTCTTGCTGTGGGTGGGAGCCTATCTATTTATTGAAGGGCAGTTGACCGTGGGTGAATTGATTGCCTTTCGTATTATTGCTGGTTATACCACTGGCCCCTTGCTCCGGTTAGTGCAGCTATGGCAGAACTTCCAAGAAACAGCACTGTCCCTAGAACGATTGAGCGATATTCTCGACTATCCCCAAGAAGTGACTGAAGCAGATCGAGATTTAATCCCCATGCCGCTAATGGAGGGGGCCGTCAAGTTTGAGGATCTGTCTTTCCGGTTTAAGGATAGTGGACCGATGCAGCTTCAGCAGGTGTCTCTCGAAGTGCCAGCTCAAACCTTTGTGGGAATTGTCGGTCAGAGTGGTTCCGGTAAGAGTACCTTGATGAAGCTGCTGATGCGACTTTATAACGCGAATGGAGGACGAATCGTAGTCGACCAGTACGACATTAGCAAGGTCGAGCTATACTCTCTCCGGCGTCAAATTGGCATGGTGCTGCAGGATAGTTTGCTGTTTGATGGCACGGTGCAAGAGAATATTGCTCTTTCGGCACCAGATGCAACGGCGGAAGAAATTGTGGAGGCCGCCAGAATAGCCTATGCCCATGATTTCATTATGGAGCTGCCCCAAGGCTATAACTCCCGAGTGGGTGAGCGGGGCTCGTCTTTGTCTGGGGGACAACGGCAACGGATTGCGATCGCAAGAATGGTACTGCAAAATCCCCAGCTCATTATTCTGGATGAAGCCACGAGTGCACTAGATTACAACGCTGAACGGCAAGTCTGTCTTAATCTGGCAGAAGCCTTTGGTGATCGCACCGTTTTCTTTGTTACCCACCGCCTCAAAACTTTGGAATCAGCAGATATGATTCTGATGATGGATCAGGGCAATCTAGTAGAACAAGGCACCCATGCAGAATTGATGCAGCAAAAAGGTCGATATTACTGGCTTTACCAGCAACAGGAGACTCAATCATGACCATTACTCAAGATTTCGCTGGCGACCCCCAAAGACCTTCGACTGAATCAGAGCAAAATGTATTACCCCTAACAAAGGGCCGTCCCACAAAAGAGAAGCCGTTTGATCGGCCAGTCATTCTCCAGCAATCTCCGGTTTGGTCTAGAGCGATCATTTGGGGGATTGTGGGCGCTGCTTCGGCAGCATTGGCATGGGCCTGTTTGTTTCAAATTGAAGAAGCGATTCCTGCAACTGGCCAGCTAGAACCCCAGGGAGCAGTCAAACCCATCCAATCTCCGGTTACAGGTGTTGTGACAGAGATCAAAGTTGACGAAGGACAGTTGGTTAAAGCCGGCGATCCATTGATTTTTCTGAACGCAAAAGGCACGAACTCTGAAATCAAGTCCCTAGAAGATCAACTTGACCAACTCCGTGAAGTCAACAAATATTACCGCCAGCAGCTAGAAGGAAATAGTGTTGCCCCGCTTCCAGATGTGATTAATGTCGAGTTGATTAATGCGACGCGTGATCGGCGGGCCCTCGTCGCTGAGAATAAACTATTCAGAGCCCAACTGAATGGAGCGAAAAACGCTAAAGCCTTTTCACCGGAAGAGCAACAGCGCTTGAAGTCTGGGTTGTTGCAAGGCTCGTCTAGTGTAGCGGCTGCCCAAGCCCGAGTGATGCAAGGTGAAAAACAGCTGCGCCAAATTGAAGTGCAGCTAGAGCAGACCAAAATTCAATTAGCTAGTGCTCAACAGACCTTGTCTCTGAATCAAGAGATTGTTAAAGATATTGAAGAGGCCCACAAGAAAGGGGCAATTGCCCGGGTTCAATTTAAACGTCAAGAAGATGAAGTGCAGTCTGGTCAAGCAGAAGTCTCTCGTCTGCAGCAAGAGCAAATTCGCTTGTTACGTCAAATGGAGCAAATTGGTCAAGAGAAGGTACAGTCTCAAGCACAAGCTCTCAATACAGTAGCCACCAACCAGCGAGATTTGTTGGATCGGATTGCCGCAAATGAAAAACAGATCACGGAAATCGATAGCCAGCTCACCAAAGCGGTCGTTGATAATAAAAGAGCAATTGCAGATTTAAACAGTCGTTTGACACAAGCCCAACTAACTCGCGAGTATCAAGTGTTGAAAGCACCTGTGGATGGGTTGGTGTTTGATCTCCAGCCTAGTGGACCTGGCTTTGTGGTGAATGCGAGTGAGCCGATTTTGAAAATTGTGCCGTCTGATAGTCTAAAGGCCAAAGTCTACATCACCAATAAAGATATTGGCTTTATTCAAACAGGAATGCCTGTCGATGTACGAGTCGATTCGTTTAACTTTAGTGAATTTGGCGATATTGAAGGAACCATTGAGTCCATTGGCTCTGATGCTTTACCGCCAACGGAGGTGCGCCAGTTTTACAGCTTTCCAGCCATGGTGCAGTTAGATTCACAAACATTAGAGGCTAAGGGGCGTAATCTAGATTTGCAGTCTGGGATGTCTGTCAGTGTCAATATCAAAGTACGCAAGCGACCTATCATTAGTTTGATTACCGATCGCTTTTCCAAGGAAGCCGATGGCATTAAGCATTTACGCTAAGTCGTAAAAGCCCTGACTTAGTGGCATGTGCTTTCAGCTCAGCAGCTTGGTTCAAAAAAGCCCTGACGAAATGTCGTCAGGGCAGCATCATCAGGTATGTGACATGAGCGCTGGATCATTCGCCTAGAGATGTGCTATTTCTTCGGAATCACTCTGACTCGTTCATACTTTCTACATCTAAATCGAGCAGCATAAAACTTTTAATCTCTGTATCAGATAAAAAGAGAGACTGCTCAATAGGGGAGATAGTTGTGCTTAAAGTGTTGTGGAGAGTCATGGTTGTAAGCGTCTGGGGGAGTGCTGTCTGAAAGGCAAAGGGATCAATATTGGATATGTGGTGTAAGGCTAGGTCATTCGCCTAGAGATGTGCCAACTCTCCTTCAATTCCAAGCCCTTCATTCATACTTTCTACATCTAAATCGATCAGCATGAAACTTTTAATTTCTGCGTCAGATAAAAAGAGAGACTGCTCAGTATAGGAGGCAGTTGTGCTTAAGGTGTTGAGAAGAGTCATGGTTTGAATGTTTTGGAGAAGTGCTATCTGAGAGGTCTGAGTCATTGGGGTAGTCGGGGTTGGTTGCTTATAGATATAGACTAACCATTACAGTAAGCTTGAGAGTCAAGAGAAATTTGTATAAGAATAAATTATACTTGGCGTTTCTTCCATATACCTGATGGCTTAAAAGCCATATATAGAAAGACTTTACGTATGACTAATGTTTTTTTGTGGATATACATTTTGCAGACAAAAAAACTGCTCTGGCAGCACCAGAGCAGTTTTCGCTTTAAAGTCTAAGGAGTTTTACGGGGTCTTGGCCGCTTTACGACTTCAGAATTAGGAGCCCCTAGATATAGATGAAAGAGCTGTCTTCCAAGCTGAAAACAGAGTCACTCATAACATTAGCAATCAGCTCATCAGCACCACCATTAGAATCCAAATAGATTCCGGTGCCGCCCATGCCAGGTGCTGAAGCGCCTAAGACATAGTCGGATGCGGAGCCACTGAGTTGGATCATATCCTCACCTCCATTGAAGTCGGTAATGACAGCAAAGTCATTCAGACCTGCAGATGTATCATCGCCGTCGTTGTAGTAGGCAACATCACCACCGAGGACGAAATAGTCTGCACCTTCATCTCCAGTCAGATAGTCAATGGAACCACTGCCTTTGAGGGTGTCGCTGTTGGCACCGACTAAGACATCAGCACCACTCCCACCCAGAAGGGTGTCATTACCTTCGTGGCCGATTAAGGTGTCGTTGTTAGCACCGCCTTCCAGCATATCGTTGCCAGCGCCAGCATAGAGGGCATCGGTCCCGTCACCACCTAGCAGTTGGTTATTTCCAGTGCTGCCAAACAGAACATCATTGCCAACGCCACCATCTAATAAGTCATTGCCCGTATCGGCATAAAGGGAATCATTTCCTTCTCCTCCTAGAAGTGTGTCAATACCAGACCCACCGAAGAGCTGGTCATTGCCACTGCCCCCTTCGAGCACATCATTACCGCTACCACCTTTGAGGTGGTCTGCACCCGCACCCGCACTAAGGATATCGTCATTACTGCCGCCGTCTAGGGTGTCTTTACCGTCGCCACTGGTGAGGGTGTCATTGCCTGATCCACCTTTGAGGTTGTTGTTGCCACCCGTCGTGGTCAAGACATCATCCCCGGCACCTCCATCTAAACGGTCACTGCCGCTGCCACTAGAGAGGGTGTCATTTCCACCCTGGCCATAGAGCTTCACTTTGGCACCATTAGTGGATGTAATTTGGTCATTACCACTGTTGGCAGAAAGGGTTTCGATACCAACGGCATCGATATTCATGTTCAGGTCAGAGGTGCTTTGAAAGTAAGCCGTATCTGTACCTGTACCACCTTCAACAACGGTATCGTCAGCATCGAAGTAGAGTTTATCGTTGCCCGCGCCCCCGATGAGTTGGTCTGCACCTGCATCCCCTTTCAGGATGTCGTTTCCAGACCCGGCATCTAAGAGGTCATCGCCACTGCCGCCAAGCAGGCTGTCGTTTCCACTATCAGCGCTGAGGGTATCGTTTCCAGACCCACCGTCTAAGGTGTCTTTGCCCCCGGCGGTAGTCAAGCTATCGTTGCCGTCGCCACCGAATAGGGCATTGTTACCACCGCTAGAAGATAAGACATCGTTACCACTGCCACCGTCTAAACGATCGTTGCCGCTGCTGCTAGTGAGGGTGTCATCGCCAGCCAGACCATACATTTTAATGTTGGTGCCATTGCTAGAGGTGAACTGGTCGTTCCCAGCATTACCGTGAATTTCTTCAATGCTGACATCATCAATATTGAGAGTTAGACCATCGCTACTTTGGAGTTTGGCAACATCTGTACCGTCGCCACCGTCAAAGGTATCGTCACCATCGAAGTTAATGGTATCGTTACCTGCGCCGCCCAATAAAGTATCGGCCCCAGCATTGCCTGAGAGAACATCGTTGCCCTCTTGACCTTCTAGGAGGTCATCTCCCGTACCACCCGAGAGAATGTCATTGCCTGCCCCAGCAAGAATGGTGTCATTACCGATTCCCCCATCGAGATTGTCATGGCCGGTGCCTCCAGTGATGCTGTCATCTCCAGCTTCACCATGAATTTCAACATTCTCGGTCCCGGAATTGGTAAAGACATCATCGCCGCCAGAACCGTAGGCCAATTCAATTTGGCTAGCGCCTAGATCTAGGGTGACGGGCTGATTGCCTTGAGCACGAGCGATGTCGTAACCGTCGCCACCATCGACTACGGTATCATCCGCATCGAACAGCAATGTGTCAGAGCCGTCACCCCCATACAGTTCATCTGCTCCGTCGCCACCGACCAACATGTCATTCTCAGTGCCACCTTCGAGGATGTCATCCCCAGCATTACCTTCAAGGTAGTCATGGCCTGCCCCACCGGAAATCAGGTCGTTGCCTTCACCTGCGATGGCAGTATCTTCACCCGCTCCACCAGCTAGGGTATCGTCACCAGTGCCGCCTTCTAGATAGTCATTAGCTGAGCCACCGGATAACTGGTCATCACCACCGTTACCGAACAAAGCAACCGTCGTAGAAGCTGGAGTACCAGCACCATTCGTATTAGTGAAAATATCATCCCCACTATTGCCGTGGGCTTCATTAAAGCTGTTAGCACCTGCATCAAAGACGACACCTTCAGCCGATTCCACCATGGCGATGTCATAGCCTTCACCACCCAGGATTTGGGTGTCAGCAGCATCAATGAACACAACGTCATTGCCATCGCCACCTAAGAGAGTATCTGCGCCTGCACCGCCACTAATGGCATCATTGCCGCTGCCCCCATCGATAAAATCATCTCCAGCATTACCGGAGAGCCATTCGTCATTACCTGCATTACCCGAAATGACGTCAGCGCCTTCGCCCCCTTCAATGACATCTTGGCCGTCGCCACCACTGAGTTGGTCAGCGCCTTCACCGCCGCTCAAGTAGTCGTTGCCTGCATCACCTGAGAGGACATCATCTCCGGCATCACCCATAAGGACGTCTTTTTCTTCTCCACCGAAGAGGGTATCGTTGCCAGCGCCCCCTTCCAGAATGTCTAAGCCAGCTTCTCCTTTCAGGAGATCGGCATTATCGCCGCCACCCAAGGAGTCGTTGCCAGCACCGCCGTATAGCGTATCTAGTCCAGCATCGCCTTGGAGAATGTCATTGCCAGCGTCACCGGTCAGTAGGTCATCACCGGCACCGCCGAGGACTGTATCATCGGCTTCACCCCCAGAAACGGTATCATTTCCTTCGCCCCCAGAAACGATGTCGCTGCCGAGACCGCCTTCTACGAGGTCATTGCCAGCACCACCGTCGACCCAAAAGTCATCTCCTTCGCCCCCTTTAAGAATGTCATCGCCAGCATCGCCTTTGAGGACATCGTTTCCGGCATCTCCTTCTAAGACATCATTGCCGAGACCACCGCTGAGAGTGTCACTGCCGAGACCACCACTGAGCTGGTCCTGGCCTTCGCCCCCATCGACGATGTCATTGCCGGCATCACCTGTGAGAACGTCATCGCCTGCATTACCGAGGACGGTGTCATTGCCGTCGCCACCGCTAACAGTATCTTGGTCTGCCCCACCCGCAACGACATCATTGCCGAGGCCGCCTTCAACGAGGTCATTGCCTGCACCACCGTCAACCCAGTAGTCGTTGCCTTCTCCAGCATTCAGGTAATCATTACCCGCATCGCCCATTAGGACATCATTACCCGTGTTACCGAGGAGGATATCTGCACCTTCCCCACCGGACATCACATCTTCGCCAGCCCCGCCATCGATTAAATCAGCGCCTTCGCCACCGGAGAGCCAACCATCGTTACCCGCGCCACCGTCTATGGTGTCATTGCCCTGGCCACCTTCGATGGCATCCATACCCTCATCTCCAGAGAGCAGGTCATCGCCTAATCCACCACTAACAAAGTCATGACCAGCACCACCGCTGATGGTGTCTTGTCCCGCATCTCCGTAAAGAACGTCTTGGTCACCTTCGCCAGTAATAAGGTCGTCGCCTTCGCCACCGTGAATATTGTCATCGCCTTGACCCCCGGATAAGGTATCTGTACCCGTGCCTCCGTCCATATGGTCAACTTGTTCGCCGCCGAACAGGGCATCGTCGCCTGCTCCCCCGGTGAGGGTGTCATCATTGGCACCGCCATAGAGGGTATCGTTGCCTTCACCCCCATCCATGATGTCGTTACCTTCCTCGCCGTAGAGGGCATCGTTGCCTTCGCCGCCAGACATCCAATAGTCGTCACCCGCACCCCCTATCAGCTCATCGTTGCCGGCTTCTCCCATGAGGATGTCGTTGCCGGATTGACCTAGGATTTTGTCATCTCCCAGACCGCCCTTAAGGGTGTCGGCACCTGCACCGCCGTCTAGTAAGTCAGCACCAGTACCGCCGTCGATATAATCTGTACCAGAACCCGCTAATAAAGTATCTTGGCCTTCATTGCCAAGGAGGTTGTCATTGCCTGTGCCACCGGTGACAAAATCATTGCCTTCGCCGCCACTGAGAATATCGTTGCCTGCGTCTCCATGCAGGGTGTCGTCGCCAGCTTCACCGGCTAGCCAGTAGTCATCTCCTTGACCACCAATGATCATGTCTGCGCCTTGATCGCCCATGATGGCGTCTTTACCTAAGCCACCGATGAGGACATCATTACCAACGCCACCTAGTAAGAGGTCGTCGTTTTGGGTGCCGCTAATAGCATTGGGATCAGCGAAACCCGCACCACTCTCATCTACTGGACCGCTATAGATATAGTTGCCATTGGCGTCTTGTTGCCAGTTTTGGGTACCGCCTTCATCACCATGCATCCAGTCGTTGCCTTGGCTGCCAGAGAGCGTATCGTTGCCCGTGCCACCTTTAACGACATCATCACCTTCGTTACCCGAAAGCCACATATCATCGCCTTCGCCACCGATAATGGTATCGTCGCCTTCATTGCCGACGACGACGTCATCTGCTTCTGAGCCAAATAGTGCTTCGCTGTTTTCAGTACCAAATACTTGCATGGTTTCCCCCTGGTTTGTAATTCTTCTTAACGCTAATTGTTCAAGTTAACTGGAGTGTCAATAGATCAAGCTATAAAAAAAACTTATGTAATTGACACGAATAGATAGGACAGTTTGTGGACTCCATGAATAGGTGAAGTCCGGTAGATCAGAAACGATGGTTGAGATATGGATTAAGGAACAGGTTGTGGATAGCTAACGGTTGAGTTATCAACCACGATGGGTTCATCCACAATCACGTCTTCAAGATTGGCATCGATTAAATTGCTGCCAAAGAGGTTAACCCCTCGTAAATCTGCTCCCTGCAAATTGGCTCCCATGAGAATGGCTTCGCTGAGGTTGGCACCTCGCAGGTCGGCTTCACATAGACAGGCACCACCCAAGTTGCTGCCAATTAAACTGGTTTCGGTGAGGGTGGCTTCACTTAAATCTGTGCCAATGAGAACTGCATGGGATAAGTCAGCTTGTTTGAGATAGGCCCCGATCATATCGGCTCCGCTGAGATAGGCTTCTCGAAATGTGCATTGCTCTAGGGCGGCTTCATTCAAACTCGCTAGCATCAGCTCAGCCCGATTGAAATTGGCATGGCTGAGTAAGGTGCCGCTTAATTTAGCACCAATCAACTTCAGGCCCGCAAAATGGCGTTCGCCTGCGGCATATTTTGCCAGCATGCCTCTGCTGATATCTTCGTCTCCCTCAAGGACTGTCAGACTTTGGTCTTCAATCGTTTGCAGCAGTTTTAAGAGAGATTGGGATTGGGGGCCGACGGTGCTAAGCTGCTGTAATTGTTCAAACCGGCGTCCGAGCTGCTGTCGGGTTTGGTTGAGTTCTGTGAGTTGTTGATCTAAGTCTTCGATATGGCAGGCCACCATCTGCTGCATGCGCTGTTGAGCATCTTTGGACTGTTCGCCGATGTCCAGCAGTTCTTTAATTTCATGGAGGGAAAGGCCAAAGTTTTGGGCACTGCGAATAATTTGTAATCTCTCTTGGGCTGCTATGGTGTAGAGTCGATAACCGGATCGATTCCGTTCAGGTTGTTTGAGTAGCCCGAGTTGCTCATAATAGCGAATCGCTTGGGGAGAGACACCAAATTTACTGGCTAATTGGCCAATGAGCAGTCCAGTCGTCATTTTGTTATCAGGGATTGAAAATCCAGCTTTTTTATCAGTTATTCTTAGGATGCCCAAATAAAAAGGCAATTGAGCGGAGTAAAGACGACAAACTCCAGCAAAAATTGCCTCAGATAGATGTAAGGTTTATTGAAAATAGTTTGGATTTGACTATTAATTAAGCCATAGCAGCAACTAAATGATTTGTAGTTTTTGGTCCAACCTTTTCTTTGAGAATATCTTGGATTTGACGCAGATAATCTTCGGCAACTTCTTGAGGAAAGTTGAGGTGGATGGTGAGATTAGGATTGCTGCTATAGATGTGTAATGAGCCATAGGTGGGTAACCAGCCTGAGAAGCCAGCCACCTGTGTATAGGCGATAAATTGAAAAGCCCGAGTGCTGGGGTTAGAGTATTCAATTCCGCTTTCTGTAAGGGTTATAGTGACATCGCTGTTTGCATCTTTGGGATGAAAACCTTTGAATTCCATTCTCATGACAGACTCCTAGACATTGGTCAATTTGATGTGCTCAATCTGGTGTTTGCGGAGTATTCTTTTATAGAATATCTTTGCTAAGAAAGAGTAAGTTTTCTATTTGTCGTGAGTACGAAAGCAGAAAAAGAATGACTCTTCATTCAGATTGGATATTCCAATATTGCCCAAAAAGGAATGCTATCTAACTTGAAAATCATGGAGTATTTATGTCATAAGCTGATAGTTGGATTTAATTTCTATCGGAGATATATAAAACTCAAGCAATATGTTTTTTTGCCTATACAAATTAGACAGAAAGATATACATCTCAAACGATGTTTGTGAATGCTTAATAGATAAGTGGGAGTCCTAGCACTAGCCGTGGGATGGCTAGTGCTAGGACTGCACCAGAAGATTTTAAGGTTTGCTAGCCATTACAGCTTGCCCTTGGGCAGGGGGATTTTTCTGGTTCCAGAGCAGACGATACAGTTGAATGGGGTCTTGGATGCCTTTAACTTGAACTGGAGTCAACTGTTGGAGAGGTGCGTCACATTGATGTAGCTCATTTAAAGTGCTTTGGGAGATCAGGATTTCACCGGCGCGGGCCACGTCACAAATACGGCTACTGATGTTGGTGGTATTGCCAATGGTGCCGTACTGGAAGAGTTGTTCAGAACCAATATTGCCGGCAGCAACGACGCCGGTGTTAACACCAATATGAATCTGAATGTTAAAGTTCCACCGTTTAGCCCAACGTTGATTGAGTTTGGAGACGGCGTTTTGCATGGCGATGGCGGCTTTGACTGCCCGCTCCGCGTCGTTGGGATGTTGATAGGGGGCTCCCCAGACGGCCAAGAGGGCATCTCCGATATATTGTTCTAAGGTGCCTTCGAATCGAAAGACGATGCCCTCAACCATGACGCTAAAGTATTCATTTAGCATGGTGATGACTTGGCGGGGTTCGAGGCGAGAGGATAGCTCTGTAAACCGACTGATGTCAGCAAAGACGACGGTGACTTTGGTGTCAATCACCTCTAATTGGCTTTCCTCACTCAATTTTCGCCAGACGTTTTGCGGGAAAAAGCGTTCTAGTTTGGTGCGTAGAACGGCTTCCGTTTGAATTTTTTTGTAGAGATGGGCATTGTCGATTGCGATCGCAGCCTGATTCGCTAATCCAGCCAAAAATTCCAAATCCTCTCCAGAGTAGAGGGCACGGACGGAGAGATTGTCCGTGTATAAGACTCCAATCACTTCATCTCTGGGTTTGAGGGGGACGCACATGGCGGCATGAATCGCCTGCTGGACGATGGATCGCGATTCATGGAACCTGCGATCGCGGGCGGCATCATCCGTTAGGATCCCTTCTCCCGACTCATAGACAAAATTAGTGATGGTAGTGCTGTAAAAGCGGAGTCCGGTGGGAATGCCACTGCGGAATTTGATCGCTTTTTGTTCTAGCTCTTGGGTTTGGGGATTGACCAAGAGAATTAAACCGCGATCGACGGTCATAATCTCGAACAGCAAATCCAGAATTTTATCGAGCAGTTCTTCTAATTCTTTGGGAGACGATAGCTGTTGACTGACTTCTAGCAAAATTTTGAGCTTATCAACCGAGCGAGTTTGATCGTCCTGTTGTTTGAGCTTCAAACCCACGCCGGATTCGCCGGGAGCTTCAGGTTCTAGTAAATCTTGCAGTTCAATTCGAGTATTTTCAGGGGCAAAGCGACTAATGATGGACAGGGACTGATCCGGTGGTGGATTGGGGGAAGTCGGCTCAGGAATGGTAGCCGTCAAGTTCCAGGTGATTTGCATATCAATGGTCCCAAACCGGACCCGATCACCATCTTTGAGCTGGCATTGCTGAATCGGCTGATCGTTGACATAGGTATGATTGAGGCTATCTAGATCCTTGAGAACGGCTTGACCATTTTCTTGGACCTTGAGCTCAGCATGGTGACGCGATAAGCTCGGGTGCATCAACACAATATGATTATCTAATCCCCGGCCAATCGAATTGGATCCTGTAACCAAAGTGTAGGATTTGGGATTTGGTGCATTAGGGGGAGCCACTAAGTACGGCACATGCACTCCTGTCGTGGGTAACGAGTCTTGATCACAACTTTAGAGATAGTTTAACGGTTGCCAATCGCTAAATAAGGGGAAGTTAAACACTATATTAATGTCTAAATTCAAGAACTCCCAATAATGGGTGAGTTTTGGGTCGGCTCCTGCCCTGGGTGTCGTCTGAGTTATTTACACAATAAGTAAGCTCAATCACAATAAAAGGAGGGTTACCGTTTTGGCAACGGGTGATTCTCTGGGCAAGCCACGAACTCGCAAGTTTTTGCGGTGATGGGGGCAGACTGACACATATACAAATAGCGCTTGAGGTCAGACTCAAGTTATGACTGAGAGACGGGTTGAGACTGAGCTGTTATGACCAAACTCTTAAATAACCGTTATCAAGTTCTGGATGTTTTGGGGGGCGGTGGTTTTAGCACCACATTTTTGGTGGAAGACACCCATATGCCTTCCCGGCGTCGTTGTGTCTTGAAGCAGCTCAAGCCCGTGAGTGTTGACCCATCGATTCAAACCCTGGTTCAAGAGCGGTTTCAGCGAGAAGCAGCCATCCTGGAAACTTTGGGGGATGTATCAGATCAAATTCCCCGGCTGTATGCCTACTTTACGGAAGCCCATCAATACTATTTAGTCCAAGAGCTGATTGAAGGGCGAACCCTAGCAGAAGTGATCCAGACCCAACAAGCTCTGAGTGAAGCGACCGTACTCGATATTTTGATGCGATTGCTGCCGATTATTGATCTGATCCATCAACGGGGCATTATTCATCGAGATATTAAGCCGGAAAATATTATTTTGCGCAGCCAGGATGGCAAACCCGTCTTGATTGACTTTGGGGCGGTGAAAGAAACCCTCGGGACCGTGGTAAATGCCCAGGGGCAGCCGACAAGTTCGGTGGTAATTGGTACTCCTGGATTTATGTCTACGGAGCAATCCCGAGGATTTCCCACCTATGCGAGCGATCTCTATAGTTTGGGCCTAACCGCGATTTATTTGCTCACGGGTAAATTTCCCCATGAGCTGAATATCGATCCCCAGACCAGCCAGTTACGCTGGCATCAATCGGTGCTGAACGTGTCACCGGGGCTTGCCACAGTTCTTGATCGCTCCATCAACTTGGCTGCCCGTGATCGTTACGCCTCAGCGCCTGACTTTTTACAAGCACTGCGAGATAGCAGTATGAAGACGGTGGCTGATGCGGCCGTTCCGCCTCCTCCACCCGCGCCCGTCTATTCCACACCTCAACCTACTCCTCCGCCGAATGTGCAGCCGACGGATATCGCAGCTCCAACCCAGTCTCTTCTAGAGCCATCGCCCGGATTTACCCCGAAAAAAGTAGGGATACTGAGTGCGATCGCACTCGCGTCTGCTGTGGTCAGCTTTGTGGCAGTTCAACAGCTATGGCCTGTGATGGCTGGCCTTTTGGCGGGTCGTACTGAGGATCCTGATCCCACCGAGATTAGCCCTGGCGTATCGCCCAGTGAAACGCCGGACGTCACACCCAGCCCGACGCCAGACATTACACCCAGTCCGACGCCAGAAGCTTCTCCACCTGTTGAGTCGCAATTTGCTGCCATCGCCTATTCCATCCCCACAGGTATCTATGGATATGGGTTGCGTTATCCGTCACAAGCTGAAGCTGAAAAACGGGCCTTACAAGAATGTAATCAGCGTGCCCCTGCCAAAGATTGCCAAGCCTTGTTTTGGTTTAAAAATGCCTGTGGGAGCGTAGTTCGCGCCACATCTGGGGCCTATGGTTGGGCGTGGAGCGAAGACATTCAGGTGGCTGAGCAAGAAGCTCGCAAGCAGTGTTCTAGCTTTGGCGGTACCGACTGCAAAATTCTGCTGAACCTTTGCAGCGATCGCGTTATCCAGTCTAGCTAAGGGGTCGTTTTTTCTAGATATCGGCGAACCCCTATCCCCATTTGGGTGAGATTAGGGCCAATCTTCTGACTCAGCAACTCTTCCACAAACCCCGCTACTTGACTCCGTAAAAAGTCGGGAATGCCATCAATTTTCTGGGGGTAGATGATTAGCTCTCCCCTGTTTTCGACAATGGTGGTGTCTCCCTGCTCTCGAAACAGATTTTTGCCGGAACAAGACACCGCCTCGGTGAAAGCATGGGTGGTAATCCGCCACTCCAATGAAAAATCTGCTTCATTCCAAATATTATGTTCGGTCCAAGACAGCATTTGCTCGTCGATAAACGCCTTAGCAATGGTGGGAATATCACCGCCCCCATGCCACTCATTAGTACAAATCACCCGTTGATCTTCCTGGCGATAGGTCTTGGGCTCAATATGATGCACATTGTCCATATAGGGCAAGAGTTCTTGTAGCTTGTCCCGGTAAGTTGCAAATACAAGGGATCTGGGGAATGGGATTTGGGCATCTACAGAGATGTTCATATTGAGCTGACCGGTAACAAACACATATAAGCAACCGAAGGGGAGTAGGTGGATGATGGATTTACAAGCTTCTATGTAGATATCGCATTTATATGGCTTCTGCGTTTAGATGTAGCAAAAATCAATGAAATTAAAGTGTTTGTTGAATAGTTTTTTTATCGGTTTACATCATTTTAGTGTAGGGTGTCGGCAACCTCTAAACCCTTGATTGGCAAGCTTTATCTCTAACCACCTGCCTTATAACCTGGCGTGATCTCCCCTGACGCTGGCTGCATCTTACCTTGAATGCTCAAATCGAAATTTTTAAGGCTGCAAGAGGGTGAGACAATTGTAAGCAAATAGGGCGATTAATGCTCTAGCCAAAGTATTTTTTAGATTCGTTAGCGTTTTAACTCGCTTCTCATCAAAAATATCCCTAAAACAATTTAGGGAGTCTCAGTTTGTGCGTTGAAGCAAAGGTGCACCCTATGACACCCAAACTATTGCAGATCAAGCAGCCTTGGAGATTCTCAGCAGAACTGTTCCCGTTGTTAGCCATGCTAGGGGCGATTGTGGCCTTATCCTTGGCCGCTATTTTTATCAAATTAAGCGAACGAGAACTGGGACCCTTCGCGACCATCTTTAATCGCTTTTGGGTGGCCTATATTGTCCTTTGGGTTTGGCATGAATGGGAGAGTCTCCGAGGACCTACAGACGCCATAGAAGAGATCGAATATACCCGACGGGATCAAGGATTACTCGTCGCTGCTGCCCTGATGTTTTGGGGGTGCATTGCCTTGTGGGCTTGGTCTCTGACTCGTACAGAAGTGGCCAACTCAACGCTGCTGCATAATCTCACCCCTTTATTCACCACCCTGGGCGGATGGTTACTGTTACAGCAGCGGTTCGATCGCCGCTTTGTTTTAGGGCTAGTGGTGGCTATGACAGGGGCTGTTGCTTTGGGAGTGGGCGATCTCCAGGTTTCCACCTCCCATTTAACAGGCGATCTGGCCTCCCTCTTATCAGCAGTCTTTTCTGCCGCCAATTTGATGATTATTGAGCGACTGAGGACTAAGTTTTCGGTCAATACCATCCTCCAATGGTGCTGTCTGTGGGGGTCAATCTGGACCTTACCAGTGGTGTTACTCACCGAAGACCGCTTATTTCCGATCTCAGCTTCGGGTTGGCTATCAGTGATTGGTCTCGCCATTGTTTGCCAAGTGTTAGGTCAAGGACTACAAGCCTTTAGTTTGAAGCGGCTGTCATCAGGACTTGTTGGCATCTTGCTGCTCCTTGATCCAGTCTTAGCAGCCCTGACGGCTTGGGTGCTGTTTGCAGAGAGCTTGACGCTATTTAAATGGACAGCCTTTTTCGTTGTCTTATTGGGGGTCTACTTGGCTCAGTCGAGTGACGTGGGGACACAGCCTGCTGAGGCTGAACGACTGACTGAGGTTTAGATACCGCATTGGGAACCGCATTGCGACAGAATCGTTGCTCCAAGAATTTGATCAAACTGGGAATCAGGTATGTGTAAAAGCAAATTTACATATGCCGTTACAAACATCTCAATATAAAGCTACTTGGGGATGGATAGCAGAAGGATGGATTTCTGATGGAGACGGTGAGGCTTGAGATCTGAAGTTTAGATTGAAACTCATACTTTCCTTAGAGAAAGGATTTGAGCACACTTATGTCTGATTTCGTAGCTATCGATACATAGAGAATATAAATGATCAACATTGTCAAATAAACATTGTTATTTCTTTGTATTGTCGTTACAATCGTATCCATCAGGCAAAACGCCTAGCAATTACGGAGTCACATGTCATGAGCACACAGAATGAAACTTTTGGATTCACCAGCTTTGCAGAGACCTTAAGTGGTCGTCTTGCAATGGTTGGTTTTTCCTTGGCCGTGGTCACTGAAGTCCTAACTGGACAAGGGATTGTAGGTCAAATTGCAGCTTTGATGAGCTTCTAGTCTGAGGCTGCTGACTAAGCCCCATAGTTTGAGTAGAATAGTTCGCGCTTTAAGACCCCAGCATTGCTGGGGTCTTTTTTAGGATCATTCAAGTAGATGCCTGTTCATTAGACAAAGGCAAATCCTTGACTAAAGTCACTGAGAGTAACATCGGCAACCACTGCAACCAACTCATCTGTTGATTGCTTATGCCAGATTTCTGTGGAGACTTCATCTTGAGCCATTCCCAGCACATAATCTGTGGCACTCCCTTGCAATTGGATTACATCATCACTGAGGGCAAAATCGAGGATATTGGCATAGTCCGCCATACCGCTGGTGTTGACATCGCCATCGTCATAGAACAAACTGCTGGCATCTCCCAAGATGAATTGATCCAGACCGAGACCACCCATCATGGTGTCTAGACCTTCACTGCCCCAGAGCGTATCGTCCCCGATGCCACCATCTAGGTGATTGTCCCCCGTTCCACCGGTCAAGATGTCATCTCCTGCTTCTCCGGCCAGGTCGCCTAAATCCTTACTCAAAATATCATCGGCTACTCCACCATGGAGAATGCCAGAGGCATCTTGGTAGACCCGCACATAGTCAATATTGAGAGCACTTTGGTCGGGGGTGTTGGCAGTGGGTTGCCCAGGCCAATCTCCACCAATCGCCAGATTGGATATCAGGTACATGGGCACATCGGGAATATCATGGGTGATTTCATACAGGGCTTGCCCATCTACAAACCAGGTGATCTTATCGGCATCCCACTGGGCACCAAAGGTGTGAAAGTCAGCACTGAAGTCAATATTGCTAAATACCTGCTCCCCACTTTCCGAGGAAATATTGGACTGACCATCGACGTAGTGCAGGGAGGTGAAGATGCGATCCGTTTGGTCACCGAGGACTTCCATCACATCAATTTCAGGAGGCCAGCCGCCATCGGTGGGCAGCATCCAAAAGGCGGGCCATAAAGCTTCACCACTAGGAACTTGAGCTCGAATCTCCATATAGCCGTGGGTAAAGGCTTGCTTATTGTGGCTGGAGATCATCCCGGAGGTGTAGTCGAAGGTTTGAGTATTGGCGTAACCGGCGAGGGGGTCGATGATATCAGCGGCAATGCCTTGGTCCAGTTTTTGGCCGAGGAGTTTGAGCGTACCGTTCTCGATGTCCATACCGTCATAGGTGACGCCATCAATGACTTCGTTGTCCCCTACATAGTATTGGGCTTCGTTGTTCCAGAGGTTGGTCCGACCATTGTAGTGATTATGGTGGGTATAGCGAGTATTCCAGAAAGAATCATCTAAGGATGTACCATCAAACTCATCTTGAAAGACCAGTTCCCAATTGGAATCATTAGCCGGATGCCAGTCAGTGGCATTAGGGTTATCGGTATAGTCAAAGTAGTTGGCAGAGAGTACGAGGCTGTCGGCTTTGACGTTTTCGACGACGGCGATCAGTTCATCGGTGTTATCCCAGGTGCCGTTGCTATTGGTGTCTAGATAGATGCCGGCATTGTCGCCAGAAAATTGAGATTGCAGGCTGGTGGGAATATCGGAGACTACATAGTCACTGGCACTGCCATGGAGTTGAATGCTGTCTTGAAGACGATTGAGGTCTTGAATAACGGCATAATCGCTGTCGCCAGCTGTGGTGGCATTCCCATCATCGTAATAGGCCGAGATGGAATCTCCGAGGACAAAGGTGTCGGCTCCTTCACCGCCTAATAAGGTATCGATGGTGTTGACGCCTGTGTGGCTGTTGTTGGATGATCGCACACCGTCGAGCACATCATCTTGAGCACCTCCATTCAGGGAGTCGTTGCCTTTGCCGCCCCAAAGTTCGTCGTTGCTAATGCCACCATCGAGGGTGTCATTGCCATTGCCCCCTTCTAGTTTGTCTTCGCCTGTGTATCCATAGAGAATATCTTTACCGCCATTACCGTAGAGGACATCATCCCCTGCACCGCCATCCAGAAGGTCGGCTCCCCCTCGGCCATAGAGGGTATCGTTATCGTTTTCACCATAGAGAGAGTCTTTGCCTGCGCCGCCATCTAAGAAATCGATGCCTTCGAACCCGTAGATGGTGTCATTGCCGTCATTGCCATAGAGGAAATCGTCACTGACGTCTCCAAAGATGAGGTCATTGCCGCCTCGGCCGCTGATGGTATCGTCTCCAGCACCGCCATTTAGGGTATCATCGCCATCGCCACCATCCAGGGAATCGTCCCCTAAGCTGCCGTATATCTCATCATTACCTTCGTCACCAAAGAGGGTATCGTTGCCGTTATAACCGTAGAGTTTATCGTTACCTTTTTTGCCGTAAACAATATAGTCGACTAGATCTTCCCAGCCACCCCAAATATCATCTCCATCACTCAAAAAAAACGATTTTATAGTTCTCATTAACAAATACCTTTTGTGTGTTCTATGTGTCTTGAAAGATGTACTTTTGTGTCTTATTTTCCTAGCTTATTCTCTCTACTTAGCTGCAATGTCAAGAGATTGATCGATTAGTATTTCTTATGTTTTTAATAGAAATAAGTTGCATAAAATTTTATGCAACTCATTGATTCTGAAGCTTAAATTTTTGGATCTATAAAATTAGAAAATAGATTAAGTTCAGATTGAATCTATTAGTTTAAAATGAAGCTAATGGAGAATAGCCAGTAATAGAATGACGGCACTCCAGTTGAGTTGATAAATGGATGTAACCTAGTCCAACTGTGAAGTTGTAGGCTGTTTGAAAGAGTTCTGCAAGCACTTGTGCGCCATAGCTATCGATCAAGCGAGTGTTCTTAAAATCTAGAACAATATACTTATTGGAAGTGATCGCTTCACAAATAACTTGAAACAAATTTTCCATGTATTGTTGTTGGCTTTGTGTCACATACTCAGGCATCACTAATATGTAAGGCTGATAGCTTTGACGAGCAACAGAACTAGTTTTAATAGAAGTGGAAACATGTTCTTTGAGTAATGTGGCGTAAGACATGGCTAATCGGTCCAGTGAATCGTATTTGGCGCTCAGTAAAAAATACTTACTGTAGGCCAACTCATCTACTATGGCAGTCCCATGTTTGCAAACATGTTTTCGTCAGATAAAAATAGGTATAACTTTCGTATAACAATTGCTAAGAGGCAAAAAAACGGGTGTTTATCGCTTCAACCGCAATCGGTTTAGGTTGTGATTGATAAAATATGCTGTTGGTAGAGTTGACTTAACTGTTGTGCTACACCTTGCCAGCTAAAGGTCGTTTCTACGCGTTTGCGGGCGTCTAGTCCCCATTGTTTACTCAGGGCTGGATCTGCCAAAATTTGGTCAATGGCTTGGGCAAATCCAGCATTATCTTTGGCGGGGACTAGTAAGCCGGTTTCATTAGGTAGAACGGTGAACTGGAGCCCGCCTACATCACTGGCAATGACAGGTGTTCGACTCGCCATTGATTCAATGGCTACTAGGCCAAAGGGTTCATAGTGACTCGGCACTACACTGACATCGGCTGCAGCATAGTAGTAGGGCAATTCGTCATTGCTAATTCGCCCAGGGAATTGTGTATGGTTTGCCAGATCGAGGTCCTGAGCGATACCCTCGATGCGATCGCGTTCTAAACCATCTTTTTCTCCGGGTCGACTCCCGCCCCCAATAATCAGGTGTAAGGTGTCATTCTCTCTAAATTGGGATTGCGCCACGGCTCGGACGAGGGTTTCAATGCCTTTGCGGGGGTCAAAACGACCAATGTAGAACACGACTTTCGCATCTGGAGGAATACCCAACTTCTGGCGCGCTTCTGCTCGCGTCATCGCTCCATAGCGATCAATGTCGGTGCCGCAGGGAATAACCTGGATATTGCCCAGGGATGAAAGATGCGATCGCATATGCGCTTTTTCCTGGGGACTGGTAGCCACAATACAGTCCGCTGCTTCTAAGCACTTCTTTTCAATGTCGAGCCGAGTTGTCGCGATGGCAGGAATATTGGGAACATTGGCATACTTGATGGCTCCCAAGGAATGGTAAGTATGCATTTGGGCTAGTGGTTGGTGCTTTTTCAGCTCCATACCGACCCAGCTAGAAAGCCAATAATTGGTGTGTACCAAAGGATATTGAATGGCTTCTTGCCGTTGGAATCCTAAAACCTCATCAACAAATTGGGGTAAATAGCCAAAGATGTCATCTCGACTGACAAATTCCGTAGGACCTGCAGTTAGGCGAATGGTGCGACAACCGGAACAATGTTGGACCTGCTCAGCTTGTTGGGCATGTGCTTTCCGGGTGAACATATCCACCTGCCAGCCTAAGTGGGCTAGCGCTTCACCCACTTGGCGGACATAAACGTTTTGGCCTCCTGCTTCTTCAGCACCGATCTCAACTGCAGGATCACCATGGACAGAAATCAGTGCAACTCTAGTTGACTGTCCATGGGTTGAAGTTGGATGGGGTGAACTCATGGCCCTGTGCAGAACTAAGTAACACTTAGCAAGAACATTTCCAAAATTTGCAAAAAAAATCAACAAATTTTCATACAAAGCATAGCCTACAACCATCCCTTCACCGATGAATTGCTGCGTTTCTCAACAATCTGCAAGGGAGTGATGCCTTATTCAGAAATGATCCCCAGTATGCTCCCTATTCATAAGCTGGAGTTTTAGTTTCCATTAGGCATCAAAAACTGAGATGTTCTGCAGACGTTTTAGTATAGACTTAATACAATGCACTATTTAATTAGCATTGATTAAAATCAACTATAAATTCTGAGCTATGCAGATAACGAACCGAATTAACTTCCGAAATTTAAGCGGTGACCTGTTTGGGGGGATCACCGCTGCTGTTATTGCCTTACCCATGGCCCTTACCTTTGGTGTTGCGTCTGGCGCAGGTCCTGCGGCGGGCCTCTACGGTGCCATACTGGTGGGCTTCTTTGCGGCTTTGTTCGGTGGTACACCTACCCTCATCTCTGAACCCACGGGTCCCATGACCGTGATTATGACAGCGGTGATTACGAACCTCACTGCAGCAACGGATGATCCCGAAAAAGGCTTAGCCATGGCCTTTACAGTGGTGATGATGGCGGGGATTTTTCAAATTCTGTTTGGTCTTCTGCGCTTAGGGAAATATGTCACCCTGATGCCCTATACCGTTGTGTCGGGTTTTATGTCAGGGATTGGCATCATTTTGGTGATCCTGCAGTTGGGACCCTTTTTAGGTGAAAAAGCACCGAAGGGTGGCGTTCTCGGTACTCTCGGAGAGTTACCGAATCTTTTATCTGGGATTAATAGCTCAGCGTTGTTTCTGAGTCTGTTAACTGTTGCCACCATTGTCTTGATTCCCATCATTGTGCCGACTCAACTCAAGAAGTGGTTCCCCCCTCAATTGGTTGCATTATTAGTGGGTACCTTCGTTGCCATGTGGTTGTTCCCAGGTGCCATCGTTGATCGGATTGCACCGTTTGAGGCCGGGTTGCCAACCCTACGAATGCCTGTTTTTACCCAAAGTGAATTACAACTGATGGTTGTTGATGCAATCATATTGGCTGTTTTGGGTTGTATTGATGCTTTGCTAACCTCTGTTGTTGCCGATAGTTTGACCCGCACGGAGCATAACTCTAATAAGGAACTGATTGGTCAAGGAATTGGCAACCTAGTTTCTGGATTATGTGGGGGTATTGCCGGAGCTGGAGCGACGATGGGCACCGTGGTCAATATTCAAGCAGGGGGTCGCACAGCCCTCTCTGGTTTGACTCGCGCTTTTATCTTGTTGATTGTTGTCCTCTGGGCTGCACCTTTAACCCAAAATATTCCCCTAGCCGTATTGGCGGGGATTGCCCTCAAGGTCGGAATTGACATTATTGACTGGGATTTCCTAAAGCGGGCCCATCAAGTGTCTTGGAAAGGCACTGCCATTATGTATGGCGTCATTGCTCTGACGGTCTTTGTTGACCTGATGGTGGCCGTTGGTATTGGGGTGTTTATTGCTAACATCGTCACGATTGATCGCTTAAGTACCCTGCAATCTAAGTCAGTGAAAGCCATTACCGATGCTGATGATGAAATCCAGCTAACGGCGGAAGAAAAGCAGCTCTTAGATCAAGGACAAGGACGTATGTTGCTCTTTCATTTAAGTGGTCCCATGATTTTCGGTGTGGCTAAAGCCATCTCTCGTGAACAAAAAGCGCTGAAATACTGTGAGGCTTTGGTTCTAGACTTGAGTGATGTACCTCATATGGGGGTGACCTCTTCCTTGACCATTGAAAATGCGATTGAAGAAGCCCTCGACAAAGGTTGTTCTGTGTTTGTGGTTGGCGCTGCTGGCCAAACTAAACGCCGTCTAGGCAAATTAGGGATTTGGGAACGCATCCCCCCTGAGAATTTATTGGCAGATCGAGTTGAAGCGTTGCGCAAAAGCGTAGCGGGTCTTGATCACTATGCCACCTCTAGTTGAGGGTAGTTCACCCTTAATATCTGGGTGCTTTATCAAGGATGTCTTTCGAATTTGACAGATTAGTTCTAACTCAATTTTGGCTATGAATACATTCATCGATACTTTATCAATGTCACCGCTCCTCCAAGGGGGCATCTCTCAGCCCTGGCTAATCGCAACGGCTAATGCAGATGAAGCTCCCCTGATTCTCTCAGGTGTCCTGCTCACTCTGGTGGTCATTTATCTGGCCAGTAAGCTGGGCGGTGAGCTATCTCAGCTTTTAAATCTACCTCCTGTTTTAGGAGAACTAGTCGGAGGCGTGGCCATTGGGGCCTCGGCTCTTCACCTGTTGGTCTTTGCTGAAAATGGAACCGTTGCCGCTGATTCGGCCTTGATGCCCATTCTGCAGTTTATTGGTGGCAATCTCAGTGCTGAATCGATTACCTCAATTTTTGAAAGCCAGAGCGAAATCATTGAGATTTTATCTGAGCTGGGGGTGATTATTCTGTTATTTGAGATTGGCTTAGAGTCTGATCTTAGAGAGTTAACAGAAGTAGGGTATCAGGCCGTTTTGGTGGCGATTGTGGGCGTCGTTGCCCCCTTTACTGCCGGGACAGCCGGATTGATTTTCCTGTTTCATATGCCGACGATTCCAGCGATCTTTGCCGGGGCAGCGTTAACGGCAACCAGCATTGGGATTACCTCTAAAGTCTTGTCTGAATTAGGTTATCTCAAGTCTAAAGAAGGCCAAATCATTGTTGGGGCTGCCATTATTGATGATGTGTTAGGCATTATCGTCCTGGCTGTGGTCGCCAGCTTGGCTAAAACAGGCGAAGTGGATGTTGTTAATGTTCTGTATTTGATTGGTAGTGCCACCCTGTTTCTCGTGGGTTCCATCTTCTTAGGCCGATTCTTCAATCAAGCCTTTGTGACCATTGCCGATCAGCTGCAGACCCGCGGAAAGCTAGTGATTCCTGCCCTGAGTTTTGCTTTTATCATGGCCTTCCTTGCCAATGCGATTCATCTAGAAGCGATTCTGGGTGCCTTTGCCGCTGGCTTGGTGCTAGATGAAACCGATAAGCGCAAAGAGCTAGATCAACAGGTGATTCCCATTGCCGATATTTTCGTCCCGATTTTCTTTGTCACCGTGGGGGCAAAAGCAGACTTAAGCGTTTTGAATCCTGCCATTCCTGAGAATCGAGAAGGTCTCGTGATTGCCGCCTTCTTAATTGTGGTGGCAATGATTGGCAAACTAATCACTGGCTGGACCGTTGTGGGTCAGCCTGGCATTAATCGATTTGCGATTGGCGTCGGCATGATTCCCCGAGGAGAAGTGGGCTTGGTCTTTGCTGGCATTGGTTCTGCGAGTGGTGTTTTGGATAAGCCCTTGGAAGCTGCGATTATTACGATGGTGATTCTGACGACCTTTGTGGCCCCACCGTTGTTACGGGTGGCGTTTAAAAGCGGTGCCATTGCCATTGAGTCTCCGGCAACGAACAACTAATTGTGAGGATGGCTGCGATGGTCTCCGACCGGCCTGTGGCCATCGCAACTCTCTCTCATAAATCCTCGGACCCCCTTTTTTACTAATCCTTTTTAAATCACCATGTTAGAAGCGTTTATATTTGCGACGATTCTCTGTGGCTTTTTTGGCATCATCCTCAAAGAAAATCTGATGATGAAAATTATTGCCATGGATGTGATGAGTACAGGCGTGATCGCCTATTACGTCAAGATCTCAGCTCGTCAAGGGTTATTCACCCCGATCATCACAGATACCCATCAGGGAGCCTATGCCGATCCCGTTCCCCAAGCCGTGATTTTGACAGCAATTGTGATTGGCTTTTCAGTGCAGGCCTTGATGTTGGTGGGAGTGATGAAGCTCTCTCGCGACAATCCCACCTTGGAAAGCCGCGAGATTGAAAAGACTTACACACCATGAATACCCTTACGATCGTTTGGATTGCCCTGCCGTTTTTTGTTGGGTTTGTAGGATATCTGATCCCTAAACTGGATCGATACTTAGCATTGGCTATGACCTTGGTGTCTGCCAGTTATGCTGCCCGGGTTTTTATGGAGCCAGCCCCATTAACGCTGCAGCTGATGGACAGCTTTGGGGTCACCCTCAGGATTGATAGTCTCAGTGGCTACTTTATCTTGACCAATGCCTTGGTGACAGCTGCCGTCATTTGTTATTGCTGGGGTACGGGAAAATCCGCTTTTTTCTATACCCAAACCATCATTTTGCATGGCAGCGTCAATGCTGTCTTTATCTGTGCTGACTTCATTAGCTTATATGTGGCCTTAGAGGTCATTGGGATTGCCGCTTTCTTGCTGGTGTCTTACCCGCGCACGAATCGGGCGATTTGGGTGGCTCTGCGCTACTTATTTATCAGCAACACGGCCATGCTGTTTTATTTGGTGGGCGCTGTGTTGGTGTATCAGGCCAACCACTCCTTTGCTTATACCGGCTTAGAAGGAGCACCGCCAGAAGCCCTCGCCTTGATTTTTATGGGTCTGCTGACCAAAGGAGGCGTCTTTGTTTCCGGTTTATGGCTACCCTTAACCCACTCTGAGTCCGAGACTCCGGTGTCGGCCTTACTCTCAGGCGTTGTCGTCAAAACGGGAGTTTTCCCCCTGGCTCGCATGGCCTTAATGGTGGAGGAAGTCGCTCCCATCATCACCCTATTTGGGGTGGGTACAGCCTTTTTGGGTATTAGTCTGGCCCTCTTCGAGCAAGATACAAAGCGGCTTTTGGCCCAGAGTACCATTTCACAGCTCGGGTTTATCTTGGCCGCCCCTGCCGTCGGTGGGTTCTATGCCTTGACCCATGGTCTTGTCAAAGCCACCCTATTTTTAACCGCTGGGACATTGCCTAGCCGAGATTTTCAGGAGCTGCATAAGCAGCCTATGCCGCGGTCTTTATGGCTGGTATTGGTGATGGCCAGTTGCTCCATCTCCGGTATTCCTCTATGGTCTGGGTTTGCGTCCAAAGCGTTAACGCTGAAAAGTGTATTGCCCTGGCAAATGATTGCCCTCAATATCGCCACAGTGGGCACCATTGCTACCTTTGCCAAATTTATCTTTTTACCTCATCAGAGTGAAGCGAAGCCAGTTCGACCTGGGTTTTGGGTGGCTGTTCTCTTACTTTTAGGGGTCTTGCTAGCGGCCAATGGTATTTATTACCAGGCCTATACCGTTGCCAATATCGGCAAAGCCTTGGCCAAGGTAGGGTTGGGCTGGTTGGTCTATTGGCTGGTCATCCGTCGCGTGGTGCTGAAATTGCCTCGAGTCCAAGAGCAACTCGAACATTTAATTGGGGGCATGAGCTTAATGTTGGTTCTATTGTTCTGGATGGTGTTGGCATGACTGGATATCTGAACATTCTGCTGCGCTTAGCCATCTGGTTTTTGCTGACTGCTGATTTTGGTATTGCCAATATTATCATTGGTGTCTGTGTGGCTTTAATCCTGCCGCGCCGTGCCAACCCAGGTGCCTTAAAAGATTGGCTACACGCGATCGGGGAAATTATCATTGCCATTCCCCAGGCCTTTTTTGAGGCAATTGAAATTATGGTCCGTCCCCACCGCTATGAAGCGATCACGATGGAACATGTCAAACCGCAGCGCACCCCTGGCTTGATTTTTCTCGATATTTTTGTGATTACCTTTACCCCCAAAACCATTGTGCTGAAGTACCACGAGGAAGGGTTGTACGAAGTCCACCGTATCGAACGGAGGAAAAAGTCATGAATATCATCCTAATTTCCATGATTTTGGCCCTGGCGATTCCCATTTATGAAGCGTGCCAGGATGAGGATGTGTGGCAGAAAATGCTGGCCTTTGCCAGTATCGCCAGCAAAACATCGATCATGATTTTGGTGATTTCTGTCCTACGGGATGACTGGATGATTGGCGTCGTGGGGGTGCTAATCCTCAGTGTTGGCAATGCGGCCTTAATGCTTTTGGCCCAGATTATTAAACGGATCAGTGACTGATGATTAACGCGATTAGTTATGTCTTGATGGGCATTGGGATTTTCTTTTGGTTTTGGGGGACTTGGCCCTTAGTTGGTCACCGCTCGGTGCTCTACAAACTTCATAGCCTCTCTGTGGCCGATACTTTGGGGTCGATGTTAATTGTTGTTGGTTTGCTTCTGAAAATTCCACGGGAATGGCCCCTGCTGGTTCTGGCCATTCTCTCCCTAGCGATCTGGAATACCGTGCTGGGATATGTGTTGGCCTATTGTTCTAGTGATACGAAGGAAACGGGGACGTGATGACTGATAGCTATGTGTATATCATTACTGCCCTGCTGCCCTTAACCGCAGCGATGGTGGTGTTTCAGGTCAATCCTTACCATGCCCTGATTATTCGCGGAATTTTGGGGGCAGTGGCGGCCCTTGTCTATGCCGTTTTGGGAGCGGCAGACGTGGCCTTAACTGAAGCACTGGTGGGCACTATGCTGGCGATTACCCTCTATGCAGTAGCGGTCCGATCCTCCCTGGTGGTGCGCTTGGGTGTGCTCCAGGCAGCAGAACCTCAGGGGTTTCAAGCTTGGGTCGAAGGCTGTCGGGCCATATTTTCTAAGCACTATATGCGCTTAGAACTGGTTGATTATCCTAATGACCAAGATCTCCATCAAGCTCTGAATGAAAAAGAAGTGCATGCGATTTACCTGCCCCAGAACCATGCCGCAGAAACAGTGCAGGATCAGGCTCTGATCCGTATCCCCCGACTATATGAAATCATGCAGGCAGAATTAACGTCACCGGAAACAACCCTCACCTATGTGGCGGTGGCTGATTTAGCGGAGGCAAAGGTATGAAGTGGCTTTATATCATTGCGGGCCTTGCCCTATATGTCAAAATTTTGGTCATGCCCAATCCAGCATTGGATGTGGCTGATTTGTCCATTGTCCAGGCTGTCGTTGATGATAGCGGTGTTCCCAATGCCTTAGCGGGCATTATTTTCAGAAATCGTCTCTACGACACCATTTTCGAGGTGGTGGTGTTTACCATCGCAATTATGGGTGTCCGGTTTCTACTCTCGGATGAGCAGCCCTCAAAAAAGGTACATCGATTTACGGACAAACCTTCTATTGTCCTAGCCAGACTAGGGGCAACCATTGCCTCGTTGGTGAGCATCGAGTTAGCGATTCGCGGCCATTTAAGTCCGGGCGGTGGGTTTGCGGCAGGTGTGGCAGGCGGTACAGCCATTGGTTTGATCGCGATCACCTCTTCGTCTAAGTGGATGCAGGGTATCTATCAGCGCTGGCGAGCAGCCATGTGGGAGAAGATCTCAGTTCTGGTGTTTTTGGTCTTGGCAGCTATAACATTGGCTGGTTTTGAATTACCTCACGGTGAGCTCGGTGCTTTGGTGAGTGGAGGCGTGATTCCTCTTCTTAATGTGTTGGTGGCAATTAAGGTTGCCCTTGGCTCCTGGGCTGTCATCTTGGTGTTTATCCGGTATCGGGGATTATTGTAGGCGTCGTGCTGGATTGTTTCCAGATGATCAACGGCATGTGTGTATATCGAAAAATCTCCGTAAAGCTGCTCTAGAATTCAGAGATGCTAATGTAGCCCTAGATTAGTGTTGAGAGGTAGAAAAGCTACAAGTTTTTTCGTGTTAGGAAGCAATTTCCTCCTCAGCCTAATCATGCATCAATCGATGAAAATAGTTGCTGCCACACCTGACGAAATCAACACGATGGTCTGCTACCGTGATGGGCAGAAGCAAAGCCTGAAACAAACGTCATTTTTTTCTTTTGCCAACAAACGCTGGTACCGAGACAAAATTGCTGAAATTGACTGCTACATCAATGCAGCAAAAGTCACGGAACGTATTTTCTCGGTTCCAGGCTTCAAACGCAGAACATCGTGGTGGGATGAGTCCAAAAGCTGCTACTACACTGAAATAAACGGCCTCATCTGTGAAATCGACGAATATGTGCATGGTGATTGTCTTCGCATTCAGCAAAGTGTCACTCCGCAGGTAACCGTACGCGAATGCCCAGACGGTGAGGTATGTACTTCGATCATTATTGCCGCAGATATCAACAGAATTGAAGACATATCCGATGCTGTCTCTAGCGAATTACCAGCGCGCAGCGTATTTCCCGGTACCTACGAATCCATTGTGGCCGACATCAACGCGTGTGTGGAAACCTGGTCGCTGTACGAACGTCCTGAATATGTCAATGACGATGTTTATTGGTTTTACTTTCACAGTTTTGGCGTAGTCTAGGGTGCTCAAGAAGATGCATAACTATGCATTGAATCGGAGCCGTTACAACTGATCGTTTGGAGTCTCATCAATACGTGGCGACGGCTCGGTCAATGTAACCGTTTGCATTTATCTATCCAATATTTGGCAAGGAATTCTAGGCTAACTCTCTCAAGCTTGCTAAAACCGTCGGCTAAAATGAGTTAAGACTCATGGGTCACCAGGATGGTTAGAACAGTCGTACCAGTTGAGCATCAAGCCCTTGGAGAAAAACGCGTCAGTGTTAGCGGCTTGACCTGGGTTGCCTATCAGAAAATTCTATATGCCTTACCCGAAGGGCGATCGACTCGCTTAACCTATGACCACGGCACCCTCGAAATCACCATGCCTCTGGAAGAACATGAATACGCCAGTGAGTTAATCGGGTTATTTATCCGGATTCTGGTGGGAGTGATGGGGCTGAAGCTGAAATCTCTGCGGTCAACGACCTTGGAACGTCCTGATTTAGATCGCAGTGCTGAACCCGATAATGCTTATTACATTCAACATCAAGCCCAAGTGGCTGGTCGAAAAGTCGATTTGTCCCAAGATCCACCTCCCGATCTAGTGGTAGAAGTGGATATCACCCATACGGATATTGCCAAAAATCGGCTGTATGCATCGATGGGAGTGCCTGAGTTTTGGCGCTATAACGGCCAAGTATGGCGTATTTTTCAACTACAGGGTGAGGCGTATCAAGAATTAGATCGCAGCCCCACCTTCGATTGGGTCAACAAAGAAGATTTATACCGGTTCCTTGAACAAGCCCAGCAGGATGAGATTGAGGCTGAACAAAATTTTCGAACATTGGTAAACCAAAAACTGCAGCAGCAGTAACCCGATTAGGGCAAGCAATTGGTATTAAGTTTGTCCCCATTCAAATCTGCAATTGTGAAACCGTCGGTGGATCAAGGAGACCAGATCAATCTGAACACTCCAAACTCCTTCTCCCGTAAAATCTTCACCAATTTGGAGTAACAAAACATCTGCTTCCTGAGTGATGGCTTTAATGGTTTCTTCATGCTTTTGGCAATGGGTATAGATGCCATAGATCTTGGATTTCTCACTGCCAGCATGGTCATCCCATAGCATATCTCCTTCGTCATATCCATCTAGGTCTTCTCCTGCCTCACAATAACGATATCTAGATCTGAAATCCTCTTTTTCATTAAAAATGTCGTTGACGAGACAACCGTCATAAAACCAGCCGTCATGTTCCCGAATAATGCGAGTCAATTGGTTCGCTTCAACATTTGCATACAGAACCTTTCCATGTTCGCCACTGTTACTGATAAAAAAATATAAGAATCCTGTTTTGGGTAGAAAATCTAAGGGATCAAAAGCAGAAAATTTCTTCAGGTCTAATTGAGCCGTGAAAAACATATTCTTTGGATAATCCAATGATTCTGGTAGGTCCACAATTGGGCCACCAATACGAGAGGCACCCAGAGCAAAATCAACAGAGGTGTGATCTATATCGTCTTC
The DNA here is from genome assembly GCF_018336915.1 of Acaryochloris marina S15. Taxonomy (GTDB): domain Bacteria; phylum Cyanobacteriota; class Cyanobacteriia; order Thermosynechococcales; family Thermosynechococcaceae; genus Acaryochloris; species Acaryochloris marina_A. The sequence goes on from NZ_CP064923.1 coordinate 5,837,749, forward strand.
CTTCATGTAACTACTACAGTTCAAGGATTTTGGATAATACCGTTGTGAGGCAGGCGTAAATCGGATAATTTTGTACATCAAAAAGCCTATAAATCAATTACCTACTCAGACTTTAGGGTGAAGTGATATACCCCCTCTCTATCATCAGTTTTCCCTGCTTGAGCAGGAGATTCACTTTAGTTTCGCTAACACTATATGGTTGCAGTGCAAGAATCTGGGTTAGGGGGATACTGCATGACTGATAGCTGGTAGACGATACCAGGCTGTTCTAAGATAACCAGCATCAAGACCAGCACCATCTTTATTCCCTGATGTCTTGCGGTCTGAGTAAATCCTTGGTAACCAAATTCATGACTGCTGACCATCCTTTATCAGCTCAACAACAAGAGCTAAGCTGCCTCGACTTTCGTATTCTGGAAGTGACGCCAGACACGATTATTGCGGCTCGGCGGACCTTTAATTGGGAATGCCTGTTGACGTGGGTCAACTACACCGTCTTTGTTCGTCGTGTTCCCCTCCTCAATGCTCAGGTCATGGAAGCCGATCAACAGACCTTAATGCAGAAGGCTCAGCAGGCCAATCAGTCGCCCTTGCCTAGAGGATTTCAATCCGGCAATGCGGTTTTAGTGGCTTACATCGCCGACCAAGTGGATTTGGAAGCTCGCCAACTGTGTCAGCGAAAAACTAAGATTCGCTTTGCCCAGTTTTATGTGCCCGCTGCCTCAGATCAGGACGGACAAGCCTATCTGATCACAAAGACGCCTCTATGGGGATTTATCTACTATGTCAAATTTCGCTACATCCTTAACCGCCTCTTAAAGCCCATAGGAACACCGAATCAAGAACCCCGGTCAACCGCTGGTCTGATCCTCCAGCAATTGTAAATTCAAAATTTTGGCAAGCTAGGTTGTAGTCGTTGAGGATGTATTCATACACTTGCAGAGCCCCAGACGATGAATGAAGGTGTTCTAAATTTCCCTCTCTTACTGCACTGGCTACATCAGCTCATTGAGCACCTCGATGATCCACGTCAACCCAGTAATGGCACCAAATTTAGTCTCAAAGATATTGTATTAGGCGCATTTGCTGTCTTCTTTATGCAATGTCCTTCGTTTCTGGAGTACCAACGCCATGTTCATAGTCGTCATGGTCGTGACAACGCCCAAGCCCTCTTTGAGTTAACAGAACTCCCCACGAGCAACCAAATCAAGAATGTTTTGGACTTGATCGCATTTCGTCTTCTGTTTCCCATTTTTTATCAAATTTATAGCGTTCTCCTACGACGAGGTTATCTAGAGCAATATAAGGTTCTAGGTGGACACCTGTTGGTAGGGCTAGACGGCAGCGAGTATTTTTCCTCAAACTGGATTTGTTGCGATCAGTGTTCTACCAAAACCCATCGGGATGGGAGTGTCACCTATACGCACACCGCCGTGTTGCCCGTCCTCGTTTGTCCGGAAATTGAACATGTCATTTCTCTGGCCCCAGAGTTCATTCGTCCTCAAGATGGTGCGGAGAAACAGGATAGTGAAACCGCTGCGGCCAAACGGTGGATCAAGGGGCATGCTCAAGGGTTTGACGGAGCCAAGATTACGGTTCTTGGCGATGACCTCTATAGCCGTCAACCGATGGTGGAGACTTGTTTAGAGGATGAGTTGAACTTCATTTTTGTCTGTTTGCCCTCCTCCCATCCAGAGCTATATGAATGGGTAGAGTATTTAGAAGGTATTGGAGATGTTGAGCATCTAGAGACTCGGGGCTGGAACGGTCGCTATCATGAAATTTGTCAGTATCGCTATTACAATCGCATCCCCCTGCGTGAGGAGCTACCAGCAGTGATGGTCAACTGGTGCGAAGTCTCTGTTACTCGTGCTGCTGATGGAAAGACTATGTATCACAACGCGTTCATTACTCACCATTTCATCAATGACCAAAGTGTGGCCGAGATTGTCAGTGCTGGACGTGCCCGATGGAAAGCGGAGAATGAAGGACACAATGTCCTCAAAACCAAGGGCTATCACTTAGAACATAATTTTGGTCATGGTCAGAAGAACCTTGCTGCTGTGCTATTGGTACTCAACCTGTTGGCATTCTTATTTCATACCGTCTTGCACTTGGTGGACTCCACTTATCAACGCATGCGAAAGCAACGGGGAACCCGACAAGGCTTTTTTCACGATATTCAGACTTTGACCAAATACTTGCTCTTTGAGAGTTGGGAGCATTTGCTCCAGTTTATGTTGGATGATCCAGAGCCTCGAATAGCAGCCGATACCTCATGAAATATTGAATTTACAATTGCTGCTGATCCTCACAGGGGTATTTGTCCTATATATGCTGTTTTTGGTAGTGATTCTGGCGACGATCTTTAATTAGTCATGGATTCTTAGACCTAGATGGTGACCCATCGGTTGGGCTGGCGTTCTGCTCTCAGCAAATCCTCAAGTTTATTTATGAACCTCTCAGGAGCAGATCAAATCCCTCTCAAAATGTCCAGGCATTATTAGAGATAAGTTCAGTCTTACAGGGAAATAGTTATGAAACGTCTTGCTTTTGGAACCTTATCCGCTTTTCTGCTAGCTACTAGCGTCATTCAACCCAGCTTGGCCTTAGAGTCTGTTGTCCAAGGTAATGCGAATGGATCGTCTTTTCTCGTTGCTAAGAAATCGGTCATCTCATCTGGACAGTTTGTCACCGTTAAAAAACAGTCCACGGGTTCTGCTCAAATTATTTCTAAAGGCGGTAAGCGCTATTTGGAATTGAGCACTGATTTTAGTACGGGTAAAGGCCCTGATGTAAAAGTAGTCTTGTCCCGCCAATCCCAGGTTCCCGGCTCCATTGAGGAAGGAACTTATATAACCCTGGCTCCTCTACAACAGTTTCAGGGTAAGCAACTCTATGAAATTCCTAGCGACATTGATTTAGCGGATTATGCATCAGTTGCTCTATGGTGCAAACAGTTTAACGTCACTTTTGGGTATGCTCCCCTCAGTTAATGACAGGATGGGGGATGACTGTTCTAAAAATCTGGACTGCAACAGCTTATCCCAAATTCTTTCTCAATCCTTTTCATGTGAATAGTGTTCGCCCGAGTCTCTTGTACCTAGATGGGGTAATCTTCTAAGCGCTTCCAGGAGATTGCCCCATTTTCATGGAAACAGACGTGTGCGGCTAATCGCTGGTCCTGAAATCAAAAAATGTGTCTGATTATGCCTGAAATGTAAGCTTAATCGAGCATTTTCAAGTATTAAAAGGGTTGGTCGATAATTTTCAGGACTGATTTTATGATATACACTTCCTGAAAGAATATTGCTCTAGATTTGGAGGAGTGACTGACTCCCTCGATTGAACTATTAATTTGCATGGCTCCAGACATCATTGCAGGTCAAAATTCATTGTGAGTTATTGATCTTCAGGGTTGGATTTGCCTATCTAGAGAAGTTCGGTTATCTGGACAATAACCCGATATTTTAGTTCGGGCCTTGGGGCTACAATAGATTAGCTTTGGCACTCTCCTCTTGAGAGTGCTAGTTTACTGACAAACATGAAACGTTGTCTGTAATTCACTGAGAAAGCGCAAACGAGAGGACGCTTGTAATGGCCAAACATGTAGTATTTGATGAAGAATCTCGGCGCGCTCTTGAGCGCGGTGTGAATTCTCTGGCAGATGCCGTACGCATCACCTTGGGGCCTAAAGGTCGCAATGTGGTTCTAGAAAAGAAATTCGGAGCACCTCAAATTGTTAATGATGGGGTGACCATTGCGAAGGAAGTTGAGCTGGAAGATCCGTTAGAAAATGCGGGTGCCCAGCTTATGCGTGAAGTGGCTTCCAAAACCAATGATGTGGCTGGTGACGGCACCACGACCGCCACGGTTTTGGCCCAAGCGTTGATTCGCGAAGGTTTGAAGAATGTGGCTGCTGGGGCCAACCCCGTTGCGATTCGCAAGGGTATTGATAAGACGATTGATGCCTTGGTCAAAGAAATTGAAGCCAAGTCGAAGCCTGTTACCGGAGATGCGATCGCACAAGTCGCAACCATCTCTGCAGGGAACGATACAGAAGTCGGCCAAATGATTGCCCAAGCCATGGACAAAGTGGGCAAAGATGGCGTCATCACCGTAGAAGAATCCAAGTCCCTCGCCACGGAAATGGAAACTGTGGAAGGGATGCAAATCGATCGGGGTTATATTTCCCCCTACTTTGTAACCGATGCTGAGCGCATGGTTGCTGAGATCGAAAATGCCCGCTTGTTGATTGTCAACAAAAAAATCAATTCTCTTCAGGACCTCGTCGGTATCCTTGAGCAAGTTGCCCGAGCTGGACAGCCTCTCCTGATTATTGCTGAAGATCTTGAAGGTGAAGCCCTAGCCACATTGGTGGTGAATAAGCTTCGGGGTGTCCTCAATGTGGTCGCCATCAAAGCCCCTGGTTTTGGAGAGCGTCGTCAATCCATGCTTCAAGACATTGCCGTCCTCACAGGTGGACAGGTGATCTCTGAAGATGTGGGCCTAACCCTCGACAAAGTTGATTTAGACATGCTGGGGACTGCCCGCAAGGTCACCATCAGCAAAGACAACACCACGATTGTGTCGGAAGCTGCAAATGCAGGTGATGTTGGCAAGCGAGTAGATCAACTTCGTCGTCAGCTAGATGAAACTGATTCTGAATACGACAAAGAAAAGCTCCAAGAGCGGATCGCTAAGCTTGCAGGTGGCGTTGCCGTCATCAAAGTGGGTGCTGCAACAGAGACCGAGCTTAAGGATCGTAAATTGCGCATCGAAGACGCTCTGAATGCGACTAAAGCAGCCGTGGCCGAGGGCATTGTTCCTGGTGGTGGCACTACTCTGATTCATCTCACCAAAACCATTGAGAGTGTCAAAGCTCAACTTAAGAATGAAGAAAAAGTCGGTGCTGACATCGTCCGCATTGCTTTAGAAGCCCCCCTTACTCAAATTGCAGATAATGCAGGTAAGGAAGGTGCTGTCGTCGTGGAGAAAGTCCGTGATGCAGACTTCAGCTATGGCTATAACGCCATGACTGATACCTACGAAGATATGATTGCTGCTGGAGTAATTGATCCTGCCAAGGTAGTCCGTTCGGGCCTCCAGAATGCGGGTTCGATTGCCGGTATGGTGCTCACGACCGAAGCCCTAGTGGTTGATAAGCCTGAGCCTGCAGGTGCTGCTGCGCCCGACATGGGCGGCATGGGCGGCATGGGCGGCATGGGCGGCATGGGTGGCATGGGCGGCATGGGCGGCATGGGCGGCATGGGCATGATGTAGAATCTTGCCGACCTAATACCGGTCTAAGTCTTCCAAAACAGCCTGTAGTGATGCAGGCTGTTTTTTGATGTGTTGATGTTGGATTCCCAGAGAGCCTGGGGCGAAGGATATATACGATCAGATCGCTTTGGGGCAACAGTCATGAGTCGGGTCATGCACAATGAAGAGTGCAAAGATTTTTATATTCCTAGGCCAAAAAGTATCAAACACTACAGAAAAGTTGTACTTAAGTAAATTTTAAGCTTTTAATAGGGTTTCGTTAGTGGATCTTTAATTTGAAAAGGGTATTATTAGATACAGAAATGAATCGTTCATCTTGCATTACTGATCTGTTTGATTCCTGATCAAGGGTAAGTCAGCAAGACGGAAGTAAGGCATTTACCTGAAGGAACGCGCCTCATCCCATATATTCGGTCGGAGGCCAACCGTGAAATATTCCTATCGTGGTGTCGAGTACACCCGTGTTTCTCCCTCAGTAGAAGTCACAGAAACTGAAATTATCGGCCACTATCGTGGCACTCCCTGCCGCCGCCGGCAGTATGCAACTACGGATCTTCATCAACCCACTCACGTTATGACTTATCGTGGCGTTGAGTATGGTCAAGAAGTGAACAACTCTACGACCCGTCGAGAGCCCGTCTTTTCTCCAACACCCCAAATCCCCGATGTTGTCCCTCAATCCATTGCTGTGGGTGCAGCCATGAATTATGCCAGACCCTCAGGACGTCTGGGTCTTCGGGATGTCTCTGACTTAGAGAAGGTTCATAACACCTTTATTCGCCAGACTTTAGAGCATCGTCTTGCCGTTGCCAAACGCAAGGGTGATCAGGGGTTAGTTCAAATGCTAGAGCAAGAGCAGCATCAGTTGAATTAACGCTGATCCGCTAGTACAAGTTACTAAAAGCAATGCCCTCGATTATCGAGGGCATTTTTGTGATTGATAGGCTAGCAGACATTAGCGAACAAAATATAATCCTCTGAACAGATCCTCAAGCAAACTAATGGCTTATGGGGGACTGACGCTAATCAGGCTAATCTAATCTATCGCTTTCAATAATTGTGAACGCTCTAAGGTCGCTTGCCCAAAGCCAGGAATCCATGCAATCCAGTGGTCTTGAACACCAGGGCAAAGCAGTAAAGCGGTATCTTCGCTGTATTCAGACAGGGAATTGCGGAGCTGTACCCATTGATGTGCCTTAGGAACGAAAACCTCTGATGAGGGTGATGCTGCTATGGGTTGTTGAGGCTTTTTCGTAGGAATATTCATCACTAAGCTAAAATCCGTATCTTTTGATACAGAAATTTTATAGCTCTTTCAGGCTGTTTTGGCTGTCTATGGTGAAACTTAACCTGTTACCCAGAGACATGATACGTACTCCAATCCTTTGCCTAGAAGCGATCTGCAGGAACAATAAAGGTGGGGGATGTTACATAAAAGGCACAAAACCACATATTTGTATGGGTTTCTATAGGATTTGAGGCTTGTTCAATCACTTTTTTTATGGTCTAATCTGGCAAAATTCGCATTTGCGTTTTCCATGACTACCCTCAATCCTTCGCTGCTTATTCTGACGATTGCTTCGGGATATTTATTCACTATCTATATGGTCTTAGGGCTTATAAAACAGATTGATCAGCTCCATTAAATATCCCCCCAAAAGACTGGCCTTTTGGGGGGTATGGGTGACTGGATCTGTAATGCGCCTGAGGAGCAATTGCTAGAACTGCTCTAGGCGGTAGAAAGCCGTGGATCTATTCAACGGCTTTAGCTACGTCTCCAACCTTAAAACCTGTGCCGGTCAGAATCTTGCCGACAGAGGATTGAGCATCGACTTCTGTCAACTGAATGCGGCCCATGGATTCCGTTTGGCGTTTAAGTAGTTTGCCAGTGGTGGGGTCCTTAATATCTTTGATCACGCGTTCCACAGACATCACCATGCCGGGTCGAAATCCATGGGCACCCCCTTTATTCAGAGTAATTTGGTTACCAGTGATGTCGGCGACCACCATCTCTTCTACGGGTAGTACTGATGGTAGTGCAGATAATTGGGGAGCAACAGCGGTGAGTTTGGTCACGATATTATTGACGGCTTGACTAGACGCTTCACCCAGGAGTCTGTCACTGCTATCAGAGTCAGTATCGACGCCAATCCCAAAAACACGACCCGTTCCTTCACTTTTATCGGCTTGGCCTTTCCCCTCTGCTGCCGTGAGAATTTCTCCGGTAGCGGTGCTCACTAACCGGGTAGAAAGTTGAACAGTGGCCAACTGTTTCTTTTTCTTTCCGCCGATGCCGAAAAAGCCGCCAACAGAGCCACCTTTGGATTGCTCTTCAACATTGAACTGGGTAATTGAACCGACGAGCACTGCATCTACACCTAATACTCGGCCAATTTGAACTGCAGTTGTGGGTTCAATACGACCAGACTGTCCAAAATTCTGCTCTGCTAGGATAGCCTCAATTTTGCTGCGCTCAACCATGATATAGGTGCCATCTTTCACTAGTTCATTAGTGAGCAAGTTGCTGATGCCTTTAGATGCCCCATTGTTGCCATATAACCCGTAACTGAGACCTGTTTTGCTAACGCTGGCCATGTCGAAGTCTAAAACAGCAATACGTCGGCTTTCTTTAGGTTTAATGGTCTCGACACCAATGCCTGGTGTTGCTGAAGGGTTGGCATAGACGGAACCCGGAACGCAAAAAGCCGTGAGGACTGTGAGGGCAATAGAAAGTTTAGCAATAGGTAAAACGGTGTGTTTCATTAAAGTAGCGTCCAGTAAATCCTTAAAGGTTGTGACGGTAGTGAAGAAGATTCAGTTTCCAGATCTTGATAGATAGAATCTAAACGAAGAAAAAAGTTTAGCGATCGCAGATGGTCCGAATGGACTGTCGGCAATTTTTAGAGGCAATATTGATCGCTTCTAAAGCCCGCTGGTAGTCGGCTTGGTTGTTGTTCTTGAGAGCGAGATCGGCGGCGGTGCGTAAATCAGTGAGGGCTTCTCCTTGTTGACCTTGGTTGAGGTAAACAATCCCCCGATTGTAGTAGAGAATGGCATGGTCTCCTTGGAGCTGGATGGCTTGGGAGTAATCTGCGATCGCACCACCGGCATCACCCAAAGACGATTGCACCAAAGCCCGACCAATATAGGCTTGCAGCAGGTTTTGGTCCAACTGAATGGCCTGATTGAAATCCTGTAAGGCGCCAGTCTGATCCTGTTTGACAAGGCGGATACTGCCTCGTAAGGCATAAGCTGGGGCAAATTTTGAATTTTGGCCGATGGCTTGGGTGGTATTGCGCAATGCTCCTGCCATATTCCCCAGACGATATTGATCTAAGGCTTGCAGGTAAAAATCAGAAGCACTAGACGGCGCTGAAGGAACAGAGGCAATGGGTTTAATTGGAGTGGTGACGGTATTGGCTGGGGCCATTTTCAGGAAAGTATGAATCGGAATCCCGAGGTTAAACCCCGTTTTGATAAAGATATCGGGGTTGATATTTTGATTCTGAACGGTGGTGGTGGTGTCGGCGCGGCCATGAATGCCGAGCAGTTTGCCGTCTTTGTCTAGCACCGGGCCACCGCTCATGCCGGGTAGGGTGTTGTTGGTATAGACCAGAGCATAGCCATCTGTCAGGGGACGGGTGGCATTGGCCGTAATCGTTCCGGTCGTGAAGTTATAGATAATATCTGTGAGGGCTTGAGTTCGACTGGGAAAACCAGCAACGTAGCTCTCACTCCCTTCTGAGAGTTTTTGAGAGTTACCAATTTTGACCACGGTATAGGTACGGTCACTGGTAAACTCCAGCATGGCTAAATCAACACCCGGAAATTTGGTGATTGTCTGTACATTGACTGGATATTCTTGGCCATCATCGGTAATGACGATATATTCATCGACGGTGGCGACAACATGAGCGGCAGTCAACACCGTGTAACGATTGCCATTGCGTTTGATGATCACGCCGGATCCGGGGGCTTGGCTGTCGACCCGCACGGTGATCTGTTTGGCCACTTTGTTGATTTCGGCGGGACTGAGGGCGAGGGCAATTTGTGGTGCCAAAACGATGGCGGCAACCGTTCCCAAGAGCAGGGTGGAAAATTTTTGGGGAATGTTCATGCAGTGTCCTATAAATATGCCAATGGCATATAAATCGATGCTTGAAGGGTGTACTCAGTTGGCGTATGACTCTGAATCGAGGATACCCCAACCCGGATTTGGGTTAGACAAGGTTTTATTCTGATGAATAAAAACAAGCATCTGTTTTAATCTTAGCGACTTAATTTTACGGGACTAAGACTTGGATCACTTCCCACTCGTGATCTTTGAGCTTGTCTGTTCGGGTTGAAGCTGGTTTGTGAATGTCCGTTATATTCTGAAGAGAAGTCTAAGCTGACCCGCTAGAATTTGCCGTTATGAGTTAGAGCACGATGCCCCGCTTTCTTCATGTTGCTGATGTGCATTTGGGCTATACCAAATACGATTCACCTGAGCGCACCAAAGATTTTTATCGAGCTTTTAACGATGCCTTAGAACGCTATGCTATCGAACCCCAAGTCGATTTTGTGCTGATTGTCGGGGATTTATTTGAGCATCGCCAGGTACTGCCTGCGGTCCTCAATCAAGCTCAACTCTGTTTGGATCGGCTGCAAGCAGCGGGTATTCCTGTGTTAGCGATTGAAGGGAATCACGACTATAGACTTTATGGCACCAGTACGAGCTGGTTGCGGTATCTATCTGATTGGGGACGCCTGATGCTATTGGAACCCAATGCTGAAGAAGAATTAGAACCATGGGATCCTGAAGTCAGACGGGGAGGCTATATCGATCTCGACTGTGGTGTGCGGGTGATTGGGTCTCGTTGGTATGGCGCTGCTGCACCGCAAGCGATTCAGTCCTTAGCCCCTCTCATAGAACAACTCCCCCCTGGCCCTGACCATACGGTGATGATGTTCCATCATGGTTTAGAAGGTCATGTCTCTCGCTACAGTGGTGCCTTGCGCTATCAAGATTTTGCCCCCTTGCTAACGGCAGGCGTAGATTATTTAGCCCTCGGCCATATTCACCGTAGCTACACCGCCGAAAGCTGGATTTTTAACCCCGGCTCTACCGAAGCCAACAGCGTGATTGAAAACCAGGATCAGAATCCTCGGGGGGTTTTCCTGGTTAATCTCACTAACCAAGGCATCAAAGCCGAACTTAAATCTGATTACGATCAACGCCATATTGAGCGGTTGAACCTAAAAGCGGATCCAAAACAAACGGCTGCAGAGTTGGAAGAGGCGGCGATTGCTACGATTAAAACGGCCTATAAAAAAGGTAAAACGGAAGACGCTATTGTAGAGCTAAAAATTCAGGGCACGATTGGCTTTGAGCGTTCTGACTTGAATGTGAAGGAGTTGCGATCGCAACTCCATACCCTCAGCAAAGCCTTAATCATGCTGATTAAATATGAAGTCACTGGTGTCGAGTACCACAGCTATATCAGCGACCAAGAAGAACTGCCTTCTCGCCATGACATTGAGCGGCTAGTCTTTACCGATCTTTTGGCCGCCAATGCCCATTACCGTGATCAAGCAGAATCACTCTCCTCGGGGCTAATGGATTTAAAAGATCGCCTGCTTAAACAACAGACTGAACCCGAACTCTATCAATACGCTCAGGAACTTCTGTCAGCGAAGTCTCCAGAACCGGATGCTTCGCCACAGGATTAATGCTCTTCAGCAGGCACTTGGCACCGATCCGTTGTGCAGGTTTCGATTTGCTGGTGCCTTTCCGCCAGGATGGTCGCTAAATCCGCTCTTCCGGTTAATTTCAACCGCCAATCGGCCCAAAGGTCATAGATAAAATCGGCAATGGGGCCGACAATCGGCAGTTTCGTGATGGCATAAACCCATCCCATTCCCAAAACTTCATACACTTTCCGAAACACGGGCACACCAACCATCGCTGTGCCATCGGGTAATACCGCATGAATGCTTCCCATAGCGGTTTCAAAGTCGATATTGCCATTATCTTCCGGTGCATAATCCAATGCTGCAATATCCACAAACGCCACTAAGCCCTGGCCTGCATCCCGTTTCTGTAAAAAATTCACTTCTCTCAAGCAAAGAGGGCAAGCGCCATCATAAAGTAGCTTTATTTGCCAGGATGAAGCCGACGAGGATGCGTTTAAATTCGACGTGTTGGCGGTAGGTGTTGTGGCGTTAGAGGTCATGTCTATGGATGAGAAAGGCTTTTTTTTGACTATAACCTTATCTTTACGAGCTATGGGGCATCACCCATTCCCCGCTAGCCTGTCGCCCTAAGTTGAGACGGTGGGTTCAAGGCTTTCTCGTTCTCTTGCAGGAAGGGGTTGATTTTTAAAATTAGGATGCTGAGCGTCAACTTGATGCGCTTTTTGGCTAATTGAGTCAAAGTGATGGTCTGTCGATTCTAATTCCTTAAACATCTGCTGTGGATCGACCAAATGAGTATTCGGGAGTTTTTTACCCAGTTCTTTGAGTACTAAACCTACAGGCACATTGATATCTGCTTGCAGCTTGAGATAGCGAGCCAAGACCGGAGCAAATGCACTAATGACCGAACCAATCCCTCCCCGAGGTTGATACCACCCTATAAAATAGAGACCCTTATAGTCTTCTAGAAAAGCACCGTCATAGCATTTGACAATTGAACCTTGCACGCGCTGAAGCTCTGGTGCTAAGAACGGGTACGCCACATAGAAGCCCGTGGCACAAACGATGAGGTCGAAGTCTTCTCGGCTACCATCCTCAAAGATGACTGACTCTCCATCTAAAGCTTGGACGCCGGGTTTGGAAATAATACGGCCATGTTTGATGTAGTAAGGGACTTCACTATTGATGGTGGGATGTTTCTCAAAAATTCGATGCTTTGGTTTAGGCAGACCATAACTTTCATGTTTGCCAAATGTCAGCCGGATCAACAGGTAAACCATCAGCCGTTGATACCAGAGGGGGCTGGGGCTTGTGCTGTTCTTGCTGAGGTCAGCAACCGGAATGCCTGCAAAGGTTTTGGGAATAAACCAAGGCGTATCCCGCATACTCAAAACACATTTAGCTCCCACACGAGCGGCTTCGGCAGCTAAATCACAGGCTGAATTGCCAGAACCGATGACTAAAACGCGTTTGCCAATGAGCTGTTGAGGACGTTTGTAGTCTTTGGAGTGAATGATTTCTCCGTTAAAGCTTCCCTCAAATTGAGGCATCCGCTTGCACCAGTGATGGCCATTGCAGAGTAGTACCCCTTGATACAGTCGCTGTTCTTGATTGGCGAAGCTGACTTCCCAGAGATTATCTTCGACGGGGCGGACAAATGTGATTTCGCGGTTCAGCTCAATGGCGTCTCGTAAGTCGAAATGATCGGTAAACGCGTTAATGTAATCCCGCATGTTTTGGGCGCTGGGAAAATCAGGATACGTTTCCGGCATGGGGAAGTTTGTAAACTGAGTAATTCTGCGGGAAGAAATAATATGTGCGGTTTCGTAAACGCCATGATACCAATTTCCGCCAATATTATCGCTGGCATCCACCTGGTCGTAGGGAATCCCTGCCTCTTTGAGGGCTTGAGCCATTCCCAAGCCTGCGTAGCCAGCACCAATAATCAGATATTTCTCAGAGGTTTTTTGCACGACTTGCCTAGTGAATGAACTGCGTTAAGACGGTTTTTGGTATTGCTGTTTGATTTGAGTCGTGGTCCATTGGAGTAGGCCAGGAAAATACCGTTTGATTCGGGTCAGGACTCGGGAGGGCAGATCAGGAAAGACCTCTGGTTTGTTCTGCTGAATGCCCTGAAGGGTGGCTTGCATGATTTTATGGGGATCCGTGGTCATCCAGTGAGGCAGATCCGCTTTCCCTTCAGCGAGGGATCCAAAGCTATCTGAGTTGAGAATCGGTGTCCGACTAAAAAAGGGATAGACAGTGGTGACCTGGACGTTGAAGTCCTTGACCTCGTTGCGAACGCCATCACTATACCCCCGTAACCCAAATTTACTGGCCGCGTAGCCGGTTAACCCGGTTGGGGCGATCCAGCCAGCAACCGATGAAATATTAACGATATGGCCCTGGCGACGGGTAATCATATCTGCCACAAACCGGTTACTCAAGCGCATGGGGGCAAGGAGATTGAGCTGCATCATTAACTCCCACCGTTCAGTGGGAGTTTCATCCATGCGCCCATAGAGGGCAATGCCAGCATTGTTGATTAAAATGTCGACGGGATGATTGAGGGCTTGAACGTTCTGATAGAGAGACTCACACCCGTCCACGGTGCCCAAGTTGGTGACAAAGCTAGGCAGCAGTTCTCCTGGGTGGCTGTCTGGGTTGAGCTGCTCGGCCTGTTGTTCCAGCAAGGCGGCATTGATGTCCGTGCGGATCACTCGACTGCCTGCCTCCAATAAAAGCTGAGTCAGCTCGTGGCCAAATCCTCCGGTTGCTCCGGTTAAGAGCACAACGGCATTATTTAACTCGGTCATGGATAGACCTTCAGTTACTGTGATCAAATTGTAAAAGATGTGGGGATGTCAGGGATCTATTGCATATTCACTTTTATGATCGGGAAGCCTACCCCTAATCATCTCTGAGGCAATGAATGGACTTCCAAATCCGACCGGCTCAAAAAACAGATCTCTCTAATATTTGGGCTTGGGCTGCACAAGAGTCCTGGAATCCTGGCCGGTATGACTTGGAGGTGTATTGGCAACAAAATAGTTTGCTGGTGGGGTGGTTGGCGGATCAACCCGTTGGCTGTATTTCTGCGGCCTCGTATGATGCAGATTTTGGATTTTTAGGTTGTTATTTGGTGGATCATCGTCATCGAGGCCATGGTTATGGTCGATTCCTGTGGGAAAAGGCGATTTCTTCACTTCCAGCCCGCTGTATTGGCTTAGAAGGGGCGGTGGCGCTGCAGGATACCTATCTCCGCCATGGGTTTATCAAATCCTGTTTGCATGTTCGCCATCAACTTCAGTCTGGCACGGGTGATCCGGTGTCAGCGTCGCTGCAGGCGATTCATTCCGTCCCGTTTGAGCAGGTGCTGGACTACGATACGCGTCATTTTGTGGGGATGCGATCGCATTTCCTGCATCATTGGCTAGCAAGCCCTGAAATGCAGGGCTGGGCAGTTGTTCAGGAAGATCAACTCCTGGGATATGGTCTGATTCGACCTGCCGATCTGGGGTATCGCATCGGACCGCTGTTTGCCGATACGGCTGATATCGCTCAGCAGCTCTTGGCCGCTCTATTGCGGGTACCGCCTGCCGACCAGCCCGTTTATATGGATGTGCCCCATAGTAATGAACAGGCGAATCAGTTGATGAAGCAATTTCAGGCTATTCCCCTGTTTAGTAATTGCCGCATGTATAAAGGGGTATTTCCTGAGCTGCCGTTAAATGAAATTTATGGGGTGACCACCCTGGAAATGGGATAGCTCTATAACTGCGTTCGCAGGATGGTGCCTGAGAGGGGATGGGCTGTGGGGGTATAGGACTTAAGGCCATACTCAGCGCCGTAATCGGTGCCTAAGCCGAAATACCACTGTTCTTGGTATTGGGTGAGGGATCGCGCAAACGTATCGGATTCAAACCGGAGAATTTCACACCAGTGCCGTGGGTTCGTCGCTTGTCTAACGCGATTAATAAACCGGAGTTTGCCAGCGATCCACTGGCGCTCACTGGTCAGGATAAACAGACCTTTGGGGGTAGTCAACACATCCCAAGGAACTTCCTGGGGCTTGAGCTGGATGCGCTGCACCTGGGTGTTGTTGGGGGCTAAGGAGTTGGCGACAAATAATCCAGGGGGTTGGATATGGGGATCTTCACTGTTGAGAACTTTGGCTCCTTGAGCGGTGTGAGAGATATAGCGTGATCCTTGACTCACATAGGCCAGCTGGGATTGGAAAACCGCCGTTTTTTTCATCTGGGTGGCTTGAGGGTGATTGGGGAATAGGGTGGTTCGATCTAAATCTTGCCGCTGAATCGGTTGGAGGGTTTTCCCAAGCTGCCAAGGACGCCCGCCTGCAAAGATATAGAGGGAGTCTTCAAACCGTGTCAGATGGGCAGGACTCGTGTTTAGGGTTTGGATATCCTGCCAGGTTTGTCCTTTATCCCCAGAGGCCATTAAATAGCCCTGGTTATCGGGTCTGCGAATCACCGACCATAATTGACCTGCGAATCCTTCAATGGACCAGACATGCACTCCTCCTGGCAAAGTGCGAATTTTTTGCCAATCCTGCTGTAGACGGTAGATATTGCCCAAATCCCAGCTTTCTCGGGCATCAATCCCAGGTGTATACAAAGCCGAGTCAATGGTGTGAAAGCTGCGAATCTCTTCTTCTGGGGCGACGAAGTTGAACTGAAACTGTTTGGAGCTGGAGTCGAAAAACCATAAGGGAATCGGTCCTTGATTGGCATTGCTATCACCATGGCCAAGATAGATCTGGTTCTCAAACGGCACCATCACCCACACATTGCGGGCATAGGGTTGAGCCTTGGCATACTGGCCTGTGGTAAAAGGCGAGCCCAAATTTTCTAGGCGCTGGGTGACATCAGTGGCCGGGATCTGAGCACAGACTTGGGCGGCCGAAGAAGACCCTAAAGGCCACTGCAAAAATTGGGAGGCGATCACGCCTGTACCGGCTATGACGCTGACGAGGATAAGTGCTAAGCGCCCATAGTGAGGTTGTTTAGGGAAGGAGGATCGGGTGTTCACAAGCGGGAAGTAAGACGTTTTCGAGCAAGAAAGTTGGGGCAGGTCTTAGTCCCCAGAATATAGCGGATGCATGAGCTGGCTCAACCGGACAATGGCCCGTGACCTTCACGGGCGATCAGAGTATCGCAATGTTTCTTTACAAACCCATTTACTTGTGTTACATTTATTTACATAGTCAATTACGGAACTAACACACATGACATCTAGCGGATATACCTCTGACGATCGCGGTCGCATCAACCGTTTTGCAGTAGAGCCTAAAACTACAGCTAAAGCAGAGCCAGTATTTGGTTTCAATAAAGATGCTGAAAGATATAGTGGCCGTCTAGCCATGATCGGCTTCTTCGGAATTTTGTTGATTGAACTCGCCACTAATCTCACCTTTGTACAGATTGTGACCGGCGCATAGTTGCCAACAACAGTATTAATAAAAAGCTGAGGCAGTACCTCAGCTTTTTGCTTTTAAAACGTCGGTCTATATCTTGCCTTATTCACCCCGTTGGATGGCATAGCCTACGCCCCGTACTGAAAGAATCAAGTCGGGTTCTTCAGTATCCTCTTTGAGCTTGTTTCGTAGGCGAGACATATGAACATCGACGACACGGGTATCAATTTTGCCGTCGGGACTATAGCCCCAAACCTTTTGTAAAAATTCAACTCTAGAGATGGGTTCTCCAGGGCGGCTAACCAGCAGCTCTAGTAAATTAAATTCGAGATGAGTGAGCTGAATTCGTTCTTGATCCTTGTAGACTTGCCGTTTATTGGTATCAATCTCGAGATGGCCCACTTGAATGACACCGGCTGATGTTTGGTGGGAAGCGTGGGATTTGGTGATTCGCCGCAGAATACAGCGAATGCGCGACTCTAGCTCTTTGGGTGAAAAAGGCTTGACCATATAGTCATCCGCCCCCATTTCCAGGCCCGTAATCCGATCGGCCACGTCTGAGAGGGCAGTCAACATAATAATGGGGACATCTGATTCTTGCCGAAGAGATTGACAGACCTGATACCCATTTAGTTTGGGCATCATCACGTCCAAAATAATCAAATCGGGTTCTTGATGCTGAAAAACTTGCAGGGCCTCCTCGCCATCAGCGGCAGTGATGACGACAAACCCCATCATGGAGAGACGGGTTTCTAGGATCCGACGAATGCTAGCTTCATCATCAGCGACTAGGATTGTTTGCTGCTGATCTTTCAAACTGCTTTAGTATTCCAGAGACAGACAACGTTTAAGAGATGAGTACTCTTTGAACCTTAAATAACAAGCCCAAAAAAAAGTATGAATATGAAGTTTTTTTACATATTCTCAGAGGCTTCTAGAACTTGAGTTTAGCAGTTGGTAGTCGGTTCATTCGCATTGTTGTGCCAAAGTTTGAGCTTTCGGGGCAAGAGACCCCACTTGAGGCAGACGATGATCCCCTTTCCTTTGGCATGGGATGGGTGCTGTCCACTCAATGATTACAGTGGGTTGGACAAATATCGGTCTGGATATCGACACGGTTAAGTCCTACAAAACCTTAGGTACTCCATGGTTTGAACAACAAATTATTAATTGCTTGACATGTTGTTACATTTGCGTTACATTTATTTACATAAAGCAACAACACACATGAATTAATCGGAGTCTAATCCCATGAACACCTCTAACAACTTTTTTGGATTCAACCCCTTTGCTGAGGCTTGGAGCGGTCGTCTGGCTATGGTGGGTTTCTATGCTGCCATCGTCATTGAATTAGTGACTGGCAAAGGGGTATTGCATTTCTGGGGCTTGATGTAAGCGCTCCTAATGGTTGATGGGATGGGCTAATCATCCCAAGCTCACCCTGAAAGAGATGAAATGGCTAAAAATATTCAACCCTCATTCCCAGGCTTCAATTCATTGATAGAGATCTAGAATAGCCATCTAGCAATGCTCGTGAAGACTGAAGCTTGGGACATCTGACGGGTTCAGCATCGAAAAGCTTAATACTCCTCTGGGGGTGGCCAGTTAAACGAACTGCAAAAAAGTCTTTAGTCCTCGCCAGATACGGGCTTGCCGTTTACCCAGTCAAAAATCCTACTAAATCATTATCAAATTGACCTCAGCTGCATGGCTGAGGTTTTCTTTTGGCGGTTATGTAACAAATAGTTAGCTGAATATGAGAAGTCGAAACCCTTATAAAACAGGCTTTTGAGACATATATAAGGTGCTATCCTTTCATATTCTTGACAAAACGTTACACAGCAAGTTACATTTATTTACATAAGATTCATTCCTCGTTTACGGAGTCCAACGCTATGAGTACACAAAATCCAATCTGGGGTTTCACCGATTTTGCAGAAACCTTTGGTGGTCGCTTGGCAATGATGGGATTCTTTCTCGCCCTTGTGACTGAAGTTTTGACTGGTCAAGGCATTGTCGGTCAGATTGCTACATTACTAAACTTCTAAACTGGCGTTTCGGGTTTAGAACGACTCTATTTCATCTTTAATATTTTTTCCCCGGCCTAGGCCGGGGAGCTTTATTCCTCAGTTATCTGTGTTTACCCAAACATCGCCATTATGAAAAATTCATTTGTTAGTAAAGATTCAATCACTACCTATCTGCGTGAGATTAGCCGCTTTCCTCTGTTGAATCACGAACAAGAAGTCATCTTTGGCAAGCAGGTACAGCGGTTAACAACTTTGCAGGAGTTGAAGCAAGAATTACAGGACCACCTCGATCGAGAGCCGACCCAGAAAGAATGGGCCAAGAAGGCTCAGGTGTCTGTCGCACAACTGCAGAAGGAACTGAAAGTCGGAAACAAAGCCAATCGCAAAATGGTGGAATCCAATTTGCGTCTGGTCGTCTCCATTGCCAAGAAGTACAACAAAGCCAAAGTTGAATTTTTAGATTTGATTCAAGAAGGCACGATTGGCCTGCAGCGGGGTGTCGAGAAATTTGACCCTATGAAAGGCTATCGCTTCTCTACCTATGCGTACTGGTGGATTCGCCAAGCCATGACCCGTGCGATCGCAGAACAAGAACGAACGATTCGCCTCCCCATCCATATCAATGAAAAGCTTAGTAAGATGCGCAAAGTGAAGCGCCAACTGTCTCAGACCCTGCACCGCGACCCTACCGTGGCGGAGCTGGCAGCAGAGATGGAGCTTACCCCTAAAAAAATTGAAGATTATCTCAACTATGCTCGTCGCTCCATTTCTTTGGATATGCAGATTGGTGACCAGAAAAATACGGAACTGTGGGAGTTACTAGAAGACCCCAACGAATCCCCTGATACCTATGCCACGGCATCTTCTTTACGGTCCGATTTGGCAAAACTACTCCAGGATCTCAGCCCTCAGCAGCGAGAAGTGATTACGTTGCGATACGGCCTGATTGACCAGAACCCCTTGACCTTAGCGAAGGTGGGAGAGCGTCTAAACGTCAGCCGGGAATGGGTCCGCCGAGTGGAGCGAGAAGCCTTTAAGGTTTTGCGATCGCAAAAAGTGATGCTGCAAGAATATATGGCTTGCTAAACCCCTTGTTCCAGTCTCAATCTGTGCATCAGCTACTCTTCGGTCTAAAAGAGTAGCTTTTTTTTGTGACAGGTTATGTAACAGAAATTTACATACCGGCAGTCTATGGTGTTAGTCGGGAACCTTAGGTTTTTGGTTTTACCAGGGAGATTGAGTGTTAAACAGAGCCGACTATATTATGCTGATTCATCCTTTTATTGATTTTTTCCGTATAAATATGTCTTTATCTCGAAATAGATTAGATTTACAGCTTTATAAGCCTATTTAATTTCTTTTTTGAGATCTATTAAGCCTGGATGAATTCAATACCACCAGTTTTAAATACTCGCAACTTTTGTTGACATTCTGTTACAAAACAATTAACATGGTTAACATAACGTTACACAAAAGAATTCACCATGTTTGCTCCCCTCGTCGTGCTAGCCCGCAACATTGTCGGTCAACCCAGATTTATCAAACTCCGGGGGAAAGCCATTGCCCTGCATTCAAAAGCGATTACCAATGTCTGTAATCAGATTGGTATTGATCGGAGTCGTCGTCAGGGTTGGATTCGACTAGCACGCGATAACGGCAAACGTCTTGGCTTGCTGGCCTAAAGGATGAGTCAGCGTGATGCCCATCTCCCTCCTAGAGCAGAGGCGCAATCACCAAACTGGCTTCATTCTTACAAAGAGCCGCATCCCTTTCTGTAACTCAGCGCTACAACCGTTCAAACTTCTACTTTTGGGTGGCTCATCTTCCGGGTAATTCAAGATTTTTCACTTGCTTGAACCATCCTGATCATTCTTTAACTAAGGACATTCTCATGCCTGTAAACGATAAACCTCGACGCCCACGGCCAAGCCTTCTCAGCTCGATTTTGCTGGTGCTGCCTTTGGTGTTAATAGTGGTCAATTTAGTCTTGACCTTTGGTAATGGTCCGCGCGTCTCTAAAGTGCCCTACAGCTTTTTCATCGAGCAAGTTCAGGATGAGCAGGTGGCTCGGGTCTCCGTTGGCCAAGACATCATTCGTTATCAGATGAAAGATATGGATGGAAACTCCGGGCAAGTTCAAGAAACCACCCCTATCTTCGACCTAGAACTCCCCAAACTTCTCGAATCCAAAGGCGTTGAATTCGCCGCTACCCCTCCTGCTGGAAATCGCTGGTTCACCACCTTACTGAGCTGGGTGATTCCTCCCGTGATCTTCGTTGCCATTTTTCAATTCTTTAGCCGTGGTGGCATGGGTGGCGGTGGTCCCCAAGGTGCCCTCTCCGTGACCAAGAACAAAGCCAAAGTCTACGTCGAAGGCGATGACAATAAAGTCACCTTTGATGATGTTGCTGGTGTCGAAGAATCCAAAGCCGAACTCGAAGAAATTGTTGAGTTCCTCCAGTCTCCCAAGCGCTTCACTGATATCGGAGCCAAAATTCCCAAAGGTGTCTTACTCGTAGGCCCTCCTGGAACCGGTAAAACTTTGATGGCCAAAGCTGTCGCCGGTGAAGCAGGGGTTGCCTTCTTCAGTATCTCGGGTTCAGAATTTGTAGAACTATTTGTCGGTACCGGTGCAGCCCGAGTCCGGGACTTGTTTGAACAAGCGAAGAAGAAAGCCCCCTGCATTATCTTTATTGACGAATTGGATGCCATTGGTAAATCTCGGTCTGGTGGAAATGGCTTCGTTGGTGGTAATGATGAGCGGGAACAAACTCTCAACCAACTCTTAACAGAAATGGATGGTTTTGGGGCAGGCGATGCCACGGTTATCGTCTTAGCTGCAACGAACCGTCCTGAAACTTTAGACCCTGCCCTATTACGTCCCGGTCGATTTGACCGTCAAGTACTGGTAGACCGTCCTGATCTCACAGGTCGTCTAGCTATCTTGGAAATCTATGCCAAGAAGGTGAAGCTCGGTGAGAATGTTGACCTCAAGGCTATGGCCACTCGTACTCCTGGGTTTGCAGGCGCTGACTTAGCCAACTTGGTTAATGAAGCGGCACTACTCGCTGCCCGACGAGGGAACAAGGTAGTGGAGACCCAAGACTTTGCGGAAGCAATTGAGCGAGTAGTAGCGGGTCTAGAGAAGAAGAGCCGCGTGCTCAACGAGAAAGAGAAGAAGATTGTGGCTTACCACGAAGTCGGCCATGCCTTAGTCGGAGCCAAGATGTCAGGTTCGGATCAAGTGGAGAAGATTTCCATTGTTCCTCGCGGTATGGCTGCACTAGGTTACACGTTGCAAGTGCCTACGGAAGATCGGTTCTTGTTGAATGAGGCTGAACTTCGAGGTCAGATTGCGACTCTACTGGGTGGACGAGCAGCTGAGGAAGTCATCTTCGGTAGTATCACGACGGGTGCTTCTAATGATTTACAAAGAGCGACGGATCTAGCGGAGCAGATGGTGACGTCCTACGGCATGAGCGAGGTGTTAGGACCCCTTGCTTATGACAAGGGTCAGCAGAATAATTTCCTCGGTGGGGGAATGAATGCTCGTCGTGCAGTCAGTGATGAGACGGCTAAGGAGATAGATAAGGAGGTTAAGGGTATTGTGGAGACGGCTCATCAAGAAGCGCTCACTATCCTCAAGGGAAATAAGGAGCTGTTGGAGATGATTTCTGAGCAGTTGCTGGAGAAGGAAGTGATTGAGGGAGATGGTCTCAGAGAAATGCTGGCTAAGGTGCATCCTGAAACCCATGTGCAGTCTGAGCAGCATGTTCAAGAGACTGAAGAGCCTCTAGCTGTCTAAAACGTTCCACTGATAAATTCCTTTGATTGCCCTCTGCACAGCAGAGGGCATTTTTTTTGCGCTTGAGCTGCTCAAGTTCTAGCTAAAATGGCATCGACTGCAGCTGCATTGAAGGGGAGCTGAAGAATTTGACCATTGAGAGCAAAGAAAGGTGTCCCGGTGATACCAAGTTGTTGGGCAAGGGCTAAGTCAGCATCGATTGCTTTTGTGGCGGCAACACTGTTGCGATCGCGATCAAACTGCGCCAGATCCAACTGCAGTTGCTGTGCAATATCGGTGTAGAGCTTGTCCCCTAATTCCTCTTGGCGGGCAAAGAGGGCATCATGATAAGACCAAAACTGCCCCTGTTGCTGAGCCGCCCAAGCGGCCTGAGCGGCGGGCAGGGCCTGATCGTGAATCGCCTGAAGAGGGAGATGTTTGTAAGTGAAAGTAAACTGGTCAGGATTTTGCTTTAAATAGGCTTGGACATCGTTTGCCGCTTGGGCACAAAACGGACATTGAAAATCGGAGAATTCTACCAATAGGTTGGGGTTATTCTGAGCGCCAGTAGTGGGTGAGTTGCCGACTAGAACATTAGCGTTAAGCTGCTGGATGGCAGCTTGCTGGGCTTGTTGCTGGGCCTGTTTTTGATTCTGTTGGTAAGTTTGCACCGATTCAATAATGACTTCGGGGTGATTACGAAGGATCTGGAGAACCTGCTCTTCTAGGTTGTCTACGGCTAAGCCTGGAGTGCTCCAACCAAGCCATAGGCAAAGACTCAGCAGTCCCATTGCTATGAATCGAAGTGATTGCATTGTGCCCCCTTCTATTGGTTTTAGAGAATAATAGCGTGATTTTTACCATTATCAGCAGTTGCACCTTGAGGCCCTTTGAGGCTGTGTGGGATGGAGTGTGCACTCAATGATCCAGAGAAACACCATCAATGAAGCGTAAAGGCTGTGAGTAGGTGTGTACACCTAAAATCTCTATAAATGAACGGTGTTTATGGGACTGAGAAAACTACGCAATTGCCTGCCTATCGCCTCAATGGAGAACAATGATTGTGCTCGTTGATAAGCTTGATAGGCGAATTGCAACCGCAAGGCATCATCCTCTAAAAGTTGGCCCATCGCGGCAGCCAGGGAATGAGGATCTTCGACGGGTACCACTACTCCACCTGGATCAGCACCGCTGATAACAGCTTCTGAAACACCTGGAACATCTGTAGCCACTACTGGTAATTGGCAAGCCATTGCCTCAATGAGAGCAACTGCAAATCCTTCATGGCGTGAGGGCAACACATACAGATCGGCAGCGACCAGATAGTTGCGAATCGTGGGCTTATCAAGGATGTATTCGTTGACCCAATGTATGTTGGCCATTTGTGTATCATCCAGTAACTGTTGCAGTGTGTCTGCATCGCTACCCGTACCCACCAGCAATAATTGCAAATCTCGGGTTGGATGATCTTGACACAGACATTGCCAGGCTTGTAGTAAGACATCTAATCCCTTGCGGTGTAGATCGACTCGTCCATGCCAAGCCACGACTTGAGCATCAGTCGCAATACCAAGATGTTGACGGATCGGAGAGTCTTCTCTGGTCGCCCATTGCTCTAAATTAAGGGGATTATAAATTTTGGCAATTTTTGCTTGGGGCACGTTGTAACAGGTCATGACTCGGTTGATTTCTTGCTGAGATCCAATAATGAGTCCTGAACACGCGCGTAACGTAGTCGGGCGGACATATCTTTCTAATTGGGTAATCTGAAAATCTCCTCCCTGAAAGCTAGCAAAAACAGGAATATTCAGCCTTTTACCGAGCCATATGCTGATATCAAAACGGGCATATTCATATTCTTGGCAAAGAAGGGCATTGCAATGTTCTTGCTGGATTACCTTTGCTAGTGATCGCCAGGGCGTTGCCAAATAGGGGACAAGATTTCGCAGGGCAATCCACCAAGGGGATTGATGCCCAAAAGTTGCTTGAGCCGTTAATCCATAGGGATTCACCATCTGGTGACGAATCGCTAGATAAACAGAAGGAGACGGCAATGTCCAAATGACAGCACCGGTAGGTTGATGGATAGAGCGCATGGGAGAGCGGACTTGCGCAGATATACAGATTAAAACACTATGAATGTTAACCTTCTGGAGGGCTTCAATGTAGCCAAATAGCCATCCCCCTGTCATGTCTCGTTGAAATGCTTTGAGAGAGATATCTAGCGGATCTAGAAAATCTTCAATCACATTCCCCCACGGTAAGAGGGCAATCGTTGACACGGATGTCATATTTTCTGCCAAGAAATGGCAGTTTCAGTACCCATGGCATGGGGTTGATGCGACCAGTAGCCTATCCAGGTGAGTGGACTTAAGATCCAACAAACCAATTGCCGTTGATAACCAGCCAGTTTGGAAAAAGAAATATCGTGACAGAAGACGGTCAGTGGGTTGATAAATGTCATCCAGTGACAACGAGACAGGGGAATAAGAGATTCCAACTCCGTCATAGAATATCCCTGTCGGACATGGCCCCATTCTGCCATCAGGTCTGTATCTTGAGGACAAATCATTTGCATCAATGGGTAATAGGGAAATCGCCAGTTTTCATTGGGCGTACTGATGAGTAGATAGCCGCTTGGCTTCAGCACTCTGATGGCTTCAGCGATTGCCTGTTGATGGTTGGGAATATGTTCTAACAGATCAAACATGGTCACAGCATCAAAGGAGCCATCCTTGAACGGAAGTTCTGTAGCATCTCCACAGATATAGGTCACACGTGCTTGTTGGTTACAAGCAGAATTGGCATAGTCAGGGTTGAAGTCAATGTTAGTAATCTGGGCAGTGGGGAAGAGCATAGCGCTTAGGCCACTTTCCCCTCCTCCCACTTCTAGAATCTTGGAATAATCGGCGTCTGGAGTGATCTGATAGATTGCTCTCATTTTCTCCCGATAGAAGAAGCCTAGCGTTAAGGGTTTCGGGAATGGATTATGCGCCAAGAAGTCGTGGAAATTCGCTTTAGACATAATGTAATCAATAACGGTTAGTCACTGAATCGATCGCTTCCTGGGGATGACGACGATCCAGATGTTGTGTCATCCATAGATAAGTAAAGGGTCCTAAACAACACCCTAGAAGTTCAGACCAGTAAGTGCTGTACTGCCTTTGAAACCCATTCCGAATCGCTCTGATCAGTAAGCGTAAATAGTTGAGGGGCAGTAGGCCAACTAGTCGCCAAAGATTGCCCCAATGTCGATGTTTTTCGAACTGGATCAGCAAGGCGACAACGTGGCCTTGCATATAAGCCTGCATTTGCTGTTGGAGACCTGCAAAGGCTCGTCGATGAGAATGGTAAACGACGGCAGTCGGCAGATAGCGACAGTGCCCACCATGAGCGAGGATCCGATACCACATTTCCGAATCCTCGCTGCACCCAGCCGCACCTGCCCCCAATCGAAGATCAAAGCCTCCAAGCTGGTTGAAAATGTCTCGCCGGAACGCCATATTCGCACCAGCACCGATATCCCAAACCGGCACAGCAGTGGCCTGATGTTGCCTAAAGAACTGCGTTTCAAAGGTGATCGGTTGATAGCCATTGTTGAGATAGCCGTAGGATAGTTCAAAAAGGCCCTGAGCATCTGTTTCTAACTCTTTGGGCAACACAATTCCAGTGACAGCCATGATCTCTGGTGAAGAGAAACCCGCACAAAGCTGCTGAAGCCAGAGGGGATGAACACAAACATCATCATCTGTAAATACAACAATGTCTCCCTGACTATGTTGAATACCCGTATTGCGAGCATGGCTCAGGCCCGGTTGTGGTTCAAGTAGATAGTGAACCCCTTCAAATTGTTGGATCAATGTCTGAGTACTGTCATCTTGAGGTGCATTATCTACGACAATAATTTCATTTGCTGCTGAAGTGAGTTGTTGCAATGACTGCAAGCATCGTTTGAGGTACTCAGGTCGATCCCGCGTACAAATAATCAAGGAGACAGATAGATCTGAGTGAGCGGGGCTAGGGATAATATCATCTAGCGGTGCTACAAGGTCACTGACATGAGTCAGCGTCAGTTCGCAGGAACTTGTCTTTAAGTATGAGCGAACTGTTGACTGGATCGTTTGAGCGGCTAACGTCGCTAGGGCAGCATCTGATAAAGGCAATTCTTCCGGTGTAACAGTTGCATATCCCAAGGGAAGATGATGCCACCAGAAAATCAGATAAAGTGACCGTGATATTGCCCTTAACTGAGGTAAAGGGTGACTTAAATCAATATGAATAATGTCGTATGCCATCACTGTGACTCCTTAGGAATCGCACTGCCTAAAATAGCCTGGCGCTGAGTCGCATCCATCATCCATAATTTCCAAATGCCTTGCAGCCAGCCCCACCAAAAGTACGCTTTGATCACGACTACTGTTTTGGATTGGTTACCCAACAGCGCTTTCATCCCTTCAAATGTCAATATTTGGAACTGTTGAATACCTTCGCGAAGAGATGCGAACCACCATTGTTGGTAAGAGTTAGCCCACAACATAGAGTCCCCGTAAAGTTTGGATGTCCCTAAAGCATGGTTAATCTGCATGAGATAACCCGAAGATAATCGATGGCTGGGAATAATATGGTGCAATTGGCAAGTCGGAGCATACCATAAGGGACGTTTGGCACCCAGCCTTAACGCTAATTCCACATCTCCCCCTGATACGAGACGTTTGCCAATTCGATCTTCTAGCAATGGCTGGTCAATCCACCCTGTTTCGATCAAGGCATGGCGATTAATTACTATTCCAGCCCCGACTAAGCACTGAATGATTTTGGCTTCTGCTCCTCCTTCTTGTTCAGCGAAGGAGTAGTGAAACTGTTCGACAAAAGGAGGGGGAGCGGTTTCCCAGGACAGAATCACTCGCCCCCCAAATGCCCCACAATGAGGATGAGATTGGGCAAACTTAGCCGCTTCTGCGACCCAATTGGGTGCGATTAAGCAATCATCATCAATGAATGCAATCCAGTCTGTTTGAGTCTGCTTGACGCCACATACTCTGGCTGGGGTCAGTCCCTGAACGGATTCGTTGACTATCGCCAGATGGTCTATACAGCTTTGGTACTGGGATACAACAGCCTCTGTATCATCAGTACAATTGTTATTGACAACTAGAACTTGCCAATCCAGAGCTACATCAAGGGTTTGGTTTGCAATGGCATTCAGGCAGCGCGCCAATAAAGGTGCATTGTTATAGGTGCAAATCACTAAACTTAATGACAAGGACATAGTCTTTGAAGAAGAAGATTCCTGGATGAGTTGCCTGAGCAAGTAGCCCAATGTATTAAGAGCAAAAAAATGAATGACTTAGATAGGGTGGGTATCAAAGTGACTCTGAATGGATTGAGTACGGCGCTGTGATCGCCCATATCCACCCAGAAGTCCCATGATGCCACCCCAAATTTCCGCTAACACCATGTCAATAGGTAAGGTATGCGTTTTCAGTACGCTCCGACTTAACAGCGTGAGTTGGTATTGAAACCACCAACCGACTAATTGAATGAATTGCGATCGCATCTCGCGATCATGTAAATAAGATTTGCCCACAAAAGCCATAAAACCTAACCCCCAGCTCCAATATTGTCGACGTAATTTCGCTAGATCTGGTCGATGTTGATGAAAAACCAAATAGCTGGGCTCATAAATTAAGGGATGCCCTGCTCTCACCACACGATAAAAAATATCTAAATCTCCCCCCCCTGGCATCGGTCCACCTGTATCTAGGGCATTATCAAATCCCCCCAGCTCTAACAACAGAGATCGACGAAAAGCCATGTTGCAACCCGCTCCAAAAATCCCTGCACCGCATGGATAAAGTGTATTTCCTGCTAGCTGTTGACCATATCGAATTTTCTCAAACCCCCGTTGAAACCCCCCGCGTTCCTCAAATAAAATTTGGGCGGTGGAGTTTAGCTCATAGGGCAAGACCAATCCCGTAAAACCTCCTGCATCAGGATTTTCACAAAACGCAGCAGTTAAACCCTCCAACCACAACCGATCTACCGTGACATCATCATCTAAAAAGGCTAAGAGTTCAGTCGTTGAACTCTGTAGGGCATGATTGCGGGCAAAATCAAGGCCAGGTTTGGGCTCACAGACATAACGAACTGTGGGTAAGTCGCTCACTAACTCATACGTCTGTTGATCCGATGGGGCATTATCTACCACTAAGATGTCTAACTTAGACGAGCTTTGTTGTTGCAAAAGCAGAAGAGACCCCAAGCAGCGTTGGAGATTTTCAGTCCGATCCTTCGTACAAATTGCTACTGTCAATGATGGCAAGCTGATGGTAGAGACCGGATTGATCTGAGCATAGATCTTGTCTTGCAAAATCTTCTGTATAGTGTCTTGCCCCAACCAATTGGATACCTCTTCTGCTGACAGAGTTGTTTGGGGCGGAAACGCCTTCATTAAGAACCCCACAGGCTGATCTTGATATCGGAGGATGAGTGCCAACCCCGTATCATTCGGCCCAGTCGTTAATGTGGGCAAAGGTTCAGACACTTCTAGCTCAAGGATTGGATAGGGCATGATGATACTGGCGTCGATAAAGTTCTGCAAAGAGGCCTTGCTGATTTAGTAATTGAGATAGTGTTCCGCATTCCCTAATTTGGCCAGCATCCATCACCACAATTTGTTCAGCGTTTTCAATAGTGGACAGGCGATGAGCAATCGCAATAACCGTCCGATCACGACAAAATATGTCCAGAGCCTCTTGAATTAAGGATTCAGAAAGGGTATCTAAAGCATTTGTGGCCTCGTCTAAAATTAGAATGTCTGGATTTCTCACAATTGCTCGCGCTAGAGCAATTCGCTGGCGTTGCCCTCCAGATAGACGGATGCCTTTATCTCCGACTAATGTTTGGTAGCCATCAGGCAACTCTGCAATAAATTGATGAGCATGGGCTTGTTGAGCAGCAGCCAGAATTTCGTCTTTCGTGGCATCCAAACGACCATAGGCAATATTGTGATAAACCGTATCACTGAACAGAAAAATATCTTGGCTCACTAAAGCGATATGGCTACGCCAATCTGCGAGATTGAGCTGAGTCAGCGGTTGGCCGTCAACCCGAATCTCTCCTGTTGTCGGGTCATAGAAGCGAAACAGCAAGTGAATCAAAGTAGACTTGCCTGCTCCAGAAGGTCCGACTATCGCCGTAGTTTTTCCTTGGGGAATAGCAAGAGATAGGTGACTTAGGACGTTATTCTGGTCTGGGCTATAGCAAAAGCTAACCTGGTCTACTTGTATTTCATGGTTCAGACTGAAAAACGATTGATAACCAGATGGTACATAGGTTTTATTGGATTGATCGATAAAGTTTAGAACTGAATCGACTGAACTAATGAGTCCGAGTAAAGCGACATAATCATTACCAATTGCCTTAATACGTGGTTGGAGCTGGTACAAAATCAGGACAAAAATGAGCAATGTTGGTAGGCTGACCCAATTGAAAAAGAGTCCAATCACCAAAACCAATAGAACCAACATCGCACCTAATACTTCGAAGGTAGGGCTAGTGGTCATGGACAACCTATTAAGCTTCAAAAATACCTGACTGACTGTTTGGGAAGAATCATCAAAACGTTTCGTTTCAAAATTTTCTTGGCCAAAGCCCCGAATGGTTTGCATTCCTGCCAATCCTTCGCACATCCTTACTGCTAGGTTGCTGTTGGCATGCAGGGCTTCCTGCCCTAGTTTTTTGACCTGTTGAGTTAACAAACGGACCAGCGTTGAAATACAGAAAAGTGCTAGGCCCACAAAGAGCGTCAATGACCAAGACAGCATCAGTAGTAGGCCGATAAAGACGATAACAGTGCAGCTACTAATTAAGATCTTGACTAATCGTTCGAGCGCATCACTAACCCGCCACGTTTCTGAGGCTAAAAGATTGAGCAAGGATCCAGATTTTTGATCCTGTAAATAACTATTGCTAACGGCCATCAATTGCCGAAAGATACTGGTTCTGAGCTGATGACTAATTTTGCTATTCAGCCAGGCAAACAAGACTAAATTGATATAGAGCAGGATATTTTTGAAGGCGATTGCCGCAAAAATACATGAGGGAATGACAACAATGCGCCACTGGGCGGATAACGGTCCAAATAATCTATTGAGCTGAGCTGGGAGGCCACTTTCTAGGGATGCTGCACCTGAAGCGTTCATCCCTTCTAAAAAAGGGATGAATAAGCTTAATCCGAATCCTTCGGCTAAGGAAGAAGCAATGCCTAAGATAACAATGGCAGCAATACTCAAGGGGAAAGGGCTGGCTAATTGAAATAACTGCTTAATGGCTTTCTGCTCATTCATTGCTCAGACCCGTTTAGACTTGCATGGCTTCATGATCACTCGCATCATGGGCTGAAGAGATGCAGCCGTTATAAAACTCTCGGTAACTATTATGAATAGCTGATAGCCTTGCCTCCAAGAGTGTCTTGAGAGAAACAGATTGCGGAAAATGACGATCAGGACATATTTGTGAGTGAATCCATTTAATTCTCAAAGACCTCAGTAAATTTTCTGGGAATAGTTGCAGCAAAAAAACAGTGATATAGCGTTTAATTAAAAATCGATTGTTTAGGGTGAATTGGGCAGAACTAGGAGCATTGACCTCCATAGAATGCTCGTTTGCAGACTGCTGCTGTGTGAATAGATGATAGGTAGACTGCCACAGCAGTTGGCTTACCAGGCTATAACTCCCAAATGCACATAAGGTCATTGCCCAATCTGTTTTATAAGCTTGGGAGACTGCACTCCAAGCTTGTTGATTGCAGCCTTCATTGCAATATTTTTTACCTAGTTGCAAGGAGTCAATTGCATGACACCATTGCATCACTGTGGAATAAACCTGTGGATACTGCTCATTGATTCGCTTCAGTGCCAAAGTTTTAGAGCGATTCATGTCATCTATATTTCTAGACATACTGCCCTGTAGTTGACGGTAGCCCACTAATAATTCAGGAACTAGCACTACTTGATACTTTTCAGAAATTCTGAGGTAAAGATCCCAATCCTCGCATCCTTGAGCCTGTTGATTTACAAAATCAGTGTTGTAGGTGCCAATATCTTCCAAGCAACTCCGACGAATGGTAGAGGCACTTGCATTCCCAACAACATTGGAGACAAGCATGATGGGAAAGATATTCCCATAGTAGGGTGAGGCTCGAATATTACTCGTCCACAGATTCTTTTGATCAATATCTGCGGACCAAGAAAAAACCATTCCTACACTTTCAGGTTCAACAACAAGGCGTTTGACTTGTTTCTCAATATTTTCTCTATGCCAAAGGTCGTCAGCATCTAGAAAAGCAATAAATTCCCCTTGAGAAACCTTGATGCCGTGATTTCGAGCGGCTGCGACACCTGCATTAGGCTGTTGGATCAGCCTAAATCGCTCATCTTGATCTATAAAGTTCTGAGCAATGGTCGCTGTCTCATCTGTGGAGCCATCATCAATAATTAGAACTTCAAAATGACGATATGTTTGGTTAAGGAGAGATTTTAGTGTTTGTCCAATAAAAACTGCAGCATTATATGCAGGAACAATCACTGATACGAGTGGCTGAGATATATCTCCCATAATATTGTGGATATTAGATAATACTAATATTTTATCTACAGGTGCTAGAAGCAGTACGTCCTGGGAAATTGGCCCAATGTAGCTAAGGCGAAGTGCTGAGTATCTTTTGATACAAAAAGATGGCAAATCTTTATTGAGAGGTTACTTAGATCAAGCATAGAGATGAACCCATTTGCATGTATTATTTTATAGAATAATATACCATTTCTATGGTATATTTCAAAGAAAATATCAGCAATTTAATTGAGCCTGAACTAATATAACTTGCCTTTGAATTAATCGCTAATGCGTTAATTTCCATGTAATCTTTGGATAAGTTTTGAATTTGATCAATGCTAACAAATCCTTGCTTTTTTGATGAAGCATTAATGTAGAATTGTACCTATCAGCTTTTAGTTCTTGATTGCAAAATATTGAGAAAACCAAAAACTTCTTGCTGTTTAATAGAAATTTAATATTAGTTATGAAGTTTGAAAAGTCTGGTATTATTGTCAGAAAGATTCCAATTTACATCGTATATTTGGAATAGCCAGGTAAAGAAAATTGAATTGATTCACTCGTTTGGAGAATAGTAATATCAGTCCTCTTATGGGATGGTTTGTTTTTTAGTGCTGTTTGGATTTCAGGAAAATTCTGTATGGCATTTTTTTGAAATAGTTCTAGGAAGGTTGAGTTTGATTTGTTCTGTAGCACCTGAATTTGTCTTTCAGTCCGTTAGAGCTGGATATATTTTGAAGCTAGGGCACTACCTAAAATAAGCAGCTGTCTTGATTGTTTTATGAATAATTCGCTTATTTCTGTCATTATTCCTGCGTATAATGCATCTGAATATATTGGTAGAACCTTGACCTCAGTCATTAATCAGTCCTACCAGAATTTTGAGATATTGGTGGTCGATGATGGGTCTACAGATGAGACAGCCTCCATCGCTAGCCATTTTGCTGAATTGGATTCGAGAATAATGCTGATTCAGCAAGCAAATCAAGGTGTTGCTTCTGCCCGAAATCACGGCATCAAGGTTGCTCAAGGCGAGTATATTGCACCCTTAGATGCAGATGATATTTGGCATAAGGATAATCTTAAAAAGAAATTCCAGATGTTCCTTATGCAAGAGGCATCTGTAGGTATGGTCTATTCTTGGTCTGCTGATATTGATGAACTTGGATACTTCACGGGGCATACCCATGTTGCCAGATACTTCGGGAATGTTTTGCCTGGCTTATGTTTGTCAAATTTTATCGGTAATGCCAGTTCCACAATGATTCGCAGTAAATGTTTCAACAACATTGGGGGATATTCAACTGAGCTTAAAGACAATAATGCCCAAGGGGCTGAAGACTGGGATCTGTATATTCGACTTGCTATTTGCTACCAAGTACAGGTCATACCAGAAGTTTTAGTGGGCTATCGACAACTCACGAACGGCATGTCCAAGAATACTGTCGTAATGATGAAATCTCAATATCTGACGTTGAAACGTTTAAAGGACAAGCTCGCCTTTCAATGCCCTATGTTGGAGCGCAGAATTTCTAGTAGTCATTTATCTGTAATGACACGCCAATTTTATGAAGAAGAGGCTTTTGATCAAGCTTTAGCTCATTTTATTAAAGCTATATGGGGTGAGGGGTTGATAACTTTGCTCCCATTTCGAAACTGGAGGTTATTGCTGAAGATACTTAGTAAGTTGTTCTTAGGTGGATGGCTTACTGCTAGTTCATTTGAAGAGAATGACGCTCAATCACCAAGTTTTTTGATATGTCGTCCTATAACTAAGTATCTAGATTGGATTTTTAATCTTTTTGCCGATAACAACTACACCCCAATTCAGAAATTGTCTGAACAAATTTATCCAGCAGGTCAAGAAGTGGGAGTACTCCCTTGGCGAAACACGATACTTCTGAAGTATCAGTTCTTAAAACAGATCAATACTTTGACAGGACAAGGACTACTTTGGTAGCCAAGATTTTTGGACTTCATCGCATCTTCAGTCGTTAGTTCTAGAGGTGAGAGTGTTTCTGTATGGGCATTCTAGGAATAAGGATTAAATCACCTCTAGAATATTGTTATCTTCGTGGTTCAGAAAAATCTGATGAAGTTGCAAGCATGAGATATCAGTTACCATTGTGAATTCGATGCGAATACTGATCACTTTTTAAGAGATTTGACATGAGCGACGAGACGAGGAACGCAGACTGGGACAAAGGACTTAGCAGCAAGTTGTTCTTAGATGGTTTATGGTTGCGTTTCGTTATGTTTGTTGAATCAACGCTGCGATCGCAATCGCAAACCCAACGTCGGGAGTAGGCTGGAATTAGCCTTTCACAGCAGGATGTTCTCGTGGGTACGGACAATCAACTCTTTAGCGATGCCACTCACCGTTTAACCACTGCCTTAGAGCATGTGGACTTGCCCGAAGATGTTTTAGAAACTTTGAAATATCCCAAGGCTCAACTCGGGGTTTCTATTCCGGTGCGCATGGATAATGGCGAACTGAAAATCTTTCAAGGCTATCGCGTCCGCTATGACGATACTCGCGGTCCAGCTAAGGGTGGAGTTAGGTATCATCCAGGTGTTTCCATTGATGAAGTCCAGTCCCTAGCTTTTTGGATGACCTTTAAATGTGCTGCCCTAAACTTACCCTTTGGAGGTGGTAAGGGGGGCATTACGGTAGATCCCAAAGCTCTCTCGCGGATGGAACTAGAGCGTTTAAGCCGGGGCTATATTGATGCCATTGCCGATTTTATTGGGCCTGATGTTGATATTCTGGCGCCTGATGTCTATACCAACCCGATGATTATGGGCTGGATGATGGATCAGTACAGCATTATCAAACGCCAAATTTGCCGAGGGGTGGTGACGGGGAAACCCCTGGCGATTGGTGGCAGCGTCGGCAGAAATACGGCCACGGGAATGGGAGCCTTTTTCGTGATTGAGGCGATGGGGCCCAAGCTGGAATTGATTCCTGAGCAAACCACAGTCGCAGTCCAAGGGTTTGGAAATGCTGGCGCTGTTGTGGCTGAACTGCTAAATCAAGTGGGTTATAAAGTCGTTGCTGTTAGCGATTCACAAGGGGGGATTTATGCGCCTCAAGGTTTGGATATTGCCAGTATCCGCAAGCATAAAGAAGCCAGCCGCTCCATGAAGGCGGTCTATTGTGATGGCAGTGTCTGCAGCATTATTGAGCATGACACGATCACCAATGAAGAGCTGCTGGCGCTGGATGTAGATGTGCTGATTCCCGCAGCGTTGGAGAATCAAATTACTGCTGATAATGCTGAGCAGATCAAAGCAAAGTATATTTTTGAGGTTGCCAATGGTCCGGTGACTTCAGCGGCGGACGCAATTTTGGTGGAGGCGGGCACGACAGTCTTCCCGGATATTTTGGTGAATGCGGGGGGAGTCACGGTCAGCTATTTTGAATGGGTACAAAATCGGAGTGGTCTCTACTGGACGGAACCAGAAGTGCAGAAGCAGCTTCAGCAAAAGATGGTGGAGGAGACGGAGACGATTTGGCAAATTGCTCAAACTAAGGAGATTTCAGTAAGGACTGCGGCCTATGTGCATGCTTTAAATCGGATTGGGGAAGCAGTTACAGCTAAGGGAACACGGGACTATTACGCGAAGTATCAGCCATGATCGTTTTTGCCCCCAAAGGCAGTCTCTTATGATCCAGCTTCCAACCGCGTTTTCTAGTTGAGCGAGTGCCAGTAATATTTCCCAACAACTTTGTTGCCAACAATTTTGTTAGCAGTGCTCCCTCTTGGTTAGGCTTTACGTTATGAGCGCAACAGCTATTGCTCGGCATTAGCATTCTCTTCCATACCGTAAATACTGCAGTGGGGAAATGTCAGCGCAAAGCCATACCAGCGGAGAAAGTATTGTAAGGGGCGAGTGCTGTCAGCCCAAGTTGCACTGGGGGCACCATCTAGCGGGTTGAGGGATACCTGTAGCGTTTGCCCATTCCATTCATCGGTGACCTGCTGTTCAATCCCGACGTGGGGATAGAAACGAGCTATCCCATCTACTACAACCCCCAAACCCATCGTCATTCTGGGTAATCGTGGATCTTCGGCAGCCATAGTTTGGGTAAACAGCTTCGGTAAATAGCCTGTTTGCCCGAAGGTCCACTGGCCGAAGCGCATCACTCGTCGAAAAATGGGACGCTGATGCGATCGCAAAATCCGTAACTCGGGTTCTTGCCGACGGGCCGCCGCCACAGTGGTCATTTCCAGGCTCCAAGCTTCAAGCTGAGTCCCTGCCAATGGTCCATAGACCGCTTGCCCTGTGATGTGGTCCCAGTAGGTGCCCGTCTCATCATCCGTGAGAATGGCAACCCCGTTGTACAGTCCCCCCACCTGGAAATGATAGCGTTGCCCCTCCACTACAGGCGTTAGCCCAACACCGCTATGACAAACCCCACAAAATGAAACGATGTAAGGCTGATCCGCCAACGTTCCTTGAGCCAGATGGTGATACGCCATTTCTTGCAATAACAGAGCGCGTCGTTGACCTTGCCGTTCAAATACAATTAGCTCAGCAGTGTCCGGTAGTCGGGTGGATGCAATGGATATCCCTGCATCAATGACCTCAAAACGCTGAAATAGGTCGGGCTGCTTTTGCAAGCGACTAGGATCGAAGTGAGACATGCTCTAACTCCTTAGCAAGAAGATGATGACTTAATTAAACACTTGTTTAGTTAGGCTATCGCTGCTGAATGGAGCTGTCAAGTTTTACGCTAGTGCTCATGACTGTGACGAAGGATATGTGAATGGCGCGTCTTGATCCAAAGTCGAACTCTACTCAAAAGGGGAAGCAGAAACGGGATGCTGCAGCCACAAAAGCTCGGATCTTAGAAGCAGCAACGGAAGAGTTTGCTAAGTATGGATTAGCGGGGGCGCGCACGGCTGCGATCGCAACCCAAAGCCAAGTCACAAAAGCCATGCTGTGCTACTACTTCACCAATAAGGAAACCCTCTATCGGTCAGTATTGCAGCGGCTAGTCAGTGACATTAATGCAGCCTTTCAACCCACAGATTGGGATATGCAAACCCCAGCACAAGCATTGGCGTCAATGATCCGGGCCTACATTGCCTTTGAGTCTCAAAACCGATGGCACGGCATGTTGTGGTTTCAGGAAGCGATTCAGAATCAGGGCCGATATGGAGAGGAGACTGGGTGGCAGGCAGGCTTTCAATCGATGGTGAGTGTCTTAGACAAAGGGATGGCAATAGGCCAGTTCCGACAGCTCGATCCGTTTTTGACGGCGATCAATATTTTGGGGGTCTGTTCGTTTTATTTTGACGCCCACGAGAACTTGAAATATCTGGACTCCCAACAACAGCTGTTAAGTCCCGAAATGGTGGAGCGGCAGACGGAAGAAGTGGTGCGTTTGGTTCTAGCTGGAGTTTCCGCAGGCCCCGAGGTATAAAGCCTTAGGGGCATGTAGGTGACGATGATGCAGGGATTACGGGGATAGTTTTGCAGTTACGGTGGCAAGCTTAGTTGCGATCGCACCTACGGCATCAACCTGTTTCTCATCGACTAAATTGCCCTGATCATCAAAGGCTTGATAAGCACGCGGAATCGCCTTTTGTTCAGGAATCACTAGCACTCCAATCCCTTCTAAAATGGCACGCACATGGACTAGCCCCCGCATACCTCCTAAGGCTCCCGGTGAGGTTGCCAGAAGCGCGGCGACTTTACCCTTAAAGCAATTGAGGCCCATGGGTGTTTCCTCCGGCTCAGGGCGGGTGGCCCAATCGATGGCATTTTTGAGCAGGGGCGTGATGGAACCGTTGTATTCAGGACAGGAGATTAGAAAACCCTGGTGACTTTTGAGGAGTGCCTTAAACTGCAGCACTGACTCTGGAAGACCGTCTTTGGCTTCCAAATCCTCATTAAATAAGGGCATGGGATAATCCAGCAGATCGATCAGGGTGACCTCAGCGCCAGCACCCGTCGCCCCCGCAGCAGCAATCTTGACCAGTTTTTTATTGAAAGATTCAAGACGGGCACTACCGGCAAAAGCCAGAATTTTAATGGGGGATGACATCATTTCTCTTCCACAAACTAGAAAGTTTCAAGAGTGCCACTCCTTAATGTGAATTTGATTCAGAAGTAGCGAGGCGCTCGTAATGTAACAGACCTCAAATCTACCTGTCTTCTAATTCCTTGGCAAAATTGTTGAAATCTTGCGATTGAGAACCCACAACTGGTCGACTTCAATAAAGCCTAGCTTGCGAGCTAAGTTCTGCGATGCGGTATTACTTTGGACCGCCCCCCAAACTGCTGTCTGGGAACGTTGAGCCATGATTTGCATCATGCTTAAGACTGCTGCTGATGCAAACCCCCGGCGACGATGAGTTACGACTGTATCAATGGATATATCCCAGAGTGTCTCAGTTTCTGAGGCAACATAGGCAAAAGAAACTGGGAGGTCACCGTCGAGAGCTGCCAAAATTTCCTGACCCTCTGCTTCTACATCAGCTAGCTCATCTCTTAATTCAGACTGTAGGTGCGATAAGGCAACCACTTCTCCTCTGGTTAATACACGACAAGGGTGACCAGGCTCGGGTATAGATCCAGTTGGTGCTTTGAAAAGCGTTACTAATTCTGCGTCAAAATGTTGTAGATGTTTTCTCGCATAATGAATATGCTCTGGAAATGCTAGCAGTTCCTCACACGCTTTGGCAGCTGCATGTATCGCTGTGGGGGCAGGTTCACCGACGATAGCACCCAAGTCATCTTCTCCACTCCAGACGACGAAGTTCCTGCAATCGTCGCCAATACATGAAGAATCGGACCAGGCCAAAAGGTCCCGAGTTTCGACCCATCGTGGTTTATCCGGTAGTGCGTTTCGGTATCTGAGCTTCAGCTCGTTGTGCATGATCAAGGTGTTGGATGGAGAGGTGTTAGGTTGCGATGGCCACAGGCCGGTTGGAAACCATCGCAACTATGCTCCAGTTTAATCTTGACGAGCTATGGATCATCCTCCAGCTCCAGCGTCTAAGCAAGAGCAGGTTCCATTTGGATTCCACAACATTCAGTCCCTTCCCGTGCAGGGCGGGTGGCGTACAGCATATCGGATGATTTATTCGACCCTAATCCTCAAGACTCGACGGGCCTTATCTCTTATCTCTTGGTGGCGATCTTTATGTACCGCAAAATAGTTGGTTGTGCGGCGTGGGTAGAGATGACTCTCAAGGAAGCCTGCTTCAGTCAGTCCATTGTCGTTGTGGGCTAGACGGTTGGGCACAAGGATAGCGTAGTGGCGCTGATCGAAATAGTCAAAAAGGTCTTTCTTGGCATCACTGGCATCCGATGGGGCACTTTCAAACATGACCGTCGGCCTGCTTCTCGATAGAATGTCCACGGCTCCACGAAGCGCCCCCAGCTCGGCCCCTTCGATGTCGATCTTGATCACGTCAACTTCAGTATCCCTGGAGATTAGATTATCTACTCGCTGGATCGGCACCTGGATTTCTCGGATCTGGGACAGGTTGTTAGGGCGGTTGATAGAGCTATAGCCTGTTTGCTTCAGGTCGATGAAAAATGCAATTTCGCCTTCTTCTTCTCCCACTGCACAGACATGTATCGTGATGTGTGGGAACTTGCGTCGAAGCTTTTCTGCTTTCTCTGGGATGGCTTCTACGGCAATGATATTTACCGTTGAATCGTATCTGTGGACGGCTGAGGTGACGCTGCCAATATGGGCACCAATATCGAGAAATGTTTTGTTGGGGTCGCAGATTGAGCAAATCAAGCGTCCGGCCAGCTGATCATTGGCAATGGTGCCTACCGCTTCTGACTGGGAAATCGCTGCTTGTAATAAATCGATTTTCTCCCTGGAGAACATTGCCAGGTCGCCGAACCAGTTGCCAAGAAGTACCTGCTTAATATTCATAGGGGCTGTCCCGTTATGCTCGGTTGCTACCTGGGGATAATTATACGGATGGTGGCTGATACTTCGGGCGAGAAAGCTTAGTTTGCCATATATGACGAGGTTGATTGGAGGGATTCTGAACGTCGGTCCCGTGCCCTTGCGCTATGGTGCCTAGAATGCCTTTTGCATGATGCATCATTGGAGTTTGGTGCTGATGAGATGTTTTAGGATGAGATCGCAACTCTGTTCCAGTTCCAGCATGGCAACATAGGGATCGCCCTCCAACCCAAGCACTTGGGCAAAAGCAGGTTCCGTTTTGATGCCCTTTTGTTTGAGCTGCTGTACTGCAATTCTAAGTCTTGGCTCCAGTTCAAGCAGGCGTTGCTCTATTCTGAAATGGCGGACGCCCCACTGCTGTTCAGTCGGGATGGTTTGACAGAATAATTCGAGTTCCCATCCCATGGAATGGAATTGGACAATCACTGCAGGTAAATTTTGAGCGATAGAGTCGTAGCATCGATAGTCCTTCAGTTTGCCAAAATTCTGGTGAGAACAGCAGCGGAAGTGAGATAGATCCTTGGCCGAGCAAGCGATATCAATATCACTAGTAGAAATGTCGATACCTAAAGGCGGTGTTCCAATAATGCAAGGATTAAAGTCATGCAGAATGTTCAGTAAACCGAGACTCTCTATGACAAATTCAAAATCTGGATTCATTATTGAGTCGCCTCATTGCGCGAATCATCGGAGTACTCTCAGTGCCCTAAATAGGGTTGTGGTTCATTACTGACTAAGAGAAGCAACAGATGTCTTGAGTATGGATTTTTGTTCGATTAGACCTTCCAATATTCACCTAGTGCCCTACGAATCACTGGGTATTCAAATTCATATTCTTCTTGCTCAAGACACCATTCCAGATACATAACAATGGCTCGCCTTTGCACAGTATTGAGTGCCGTTAACTTAGATTTTGCGTACTCATCTAGCTGCGTTAAATGAAACAGTGGATCATCTACATTATTTTCAAGACTGGCCACGATATAGGCTGGCAAATGAAATTTCATCCCCTCCGCATCAAAGAATGAAAGGCTGCTGTGACATCTCTGCAAATCCTCGCAGTTCAGTCGATTCCACGCTTCCTTTTCGTCCTTATCGCGATTTCTCTTCTGCTCTTCCTCTGTCGCGTAATCATCGATGGCTTGGGCTTCCCAGAGGCCAATACCAGCACCAAGCATCACTTCAGCAAATGCAAGCTTTATATTGTTCACGACGATTTCTTTATCCATGAAACTTTGGGGGCCATGAAATTGCGTGAAAGCTATACTTTGTACCAGCGTAAGGGCTTCGTCTGTTCGCGAACGACACTGCCTTTCGCTTCCAGATCCAACTGCACCGTTTTAGCCCACCATCCTGACGTTTGACCCTGGGGAAACAGATCATCAGGGAGATGCGGTTTCACCTGCTGCTGAATTTCTTTTTGGGTCAGCCCCGGTGACTGATTGGGGAGGATTTTTAGAAATGCCCCTTTCATCGCCCCATACTTGGCGGCATTGACCCGAGTCACTTGTCCTGGAACATTGATATTTTCGACTTCTATTTTCTCGTCTTGGTTAGCCATGTAGTTAACCCTAAGCAAACCCTCTTTGCCCAACAATTTGCCACCACTATAGGTGAAGTCTACGACTGTTATGACTCATAGCTGAGTTACCACAAATCTATCAAACTTTAGCAAGTCAAATCGCAAGGGAAAAATAAAGGTCAGGAATCACCTAACACTTAACGATTGTGGCTGACAGAATAAGAACGATAGAAATAGTTGAGGCTTTTCCTATGACAATAGTTTGTCAGATTGATGAATGGCCACTGTCATTGGAGTAAGCTGGTTTATAGGATTGGTTAACGTCAGAAATGCTCAGTAATGAGAACCTTTTCGCATTTAGATATTGAAGAACAGACGACGGGGACGTTGAGCTATGACCGGGATAATGGTTGGTCGAAACCTTTCCCAAGCTTAGATTCTGAAAATACGCTGGTTGTTGTGTTCGCTGCCCATGAATACTGTGATGCACCAGAACCATTATTAGAAATCTGCAATTATTTTCCAGAATCGAAGATTATCGGCTGTAGTTCGCCAGTTGTGATCTGTGATGGCTTGTTGCTCGAAGGTGCGATCGCAGTCGGTATCATCCGTTTTGAGAACACCCAAATCCGACTTTTTTCTGCATCAGTCAATGCTTTTGAGGAGTCTCATGCAGCGGGCCAACAGCT
Source organism: Acaryochloris marina S15 (assembly GCF_018336915.1). GTDB lineage: Bacteria > Cyanobacteriota > Cyanobacteriia > Thermosynechococcales > Thermosynechococcaceae > Acaryochloris > Acaryochloris marina_A. The sequence continues at coordinate 5,879,724 of NZ_CP064923.1, forward strand.
TGGCGAACAATTGACGAATCCTGACCTGAAAGGCGTTCTGATGTTTGCCGATGGCGTTACTACAGAAGCAACAGAGTTAGTGCGAGGTTTGCAGGAACGATTGCCGCCAGATGTGACTATTGCTGGCGGTTTGGCCAGCGGTCATACCCTTGACGATACCTGGATGCTTTGTGACGGAGAACTCAAACGCTTTCATGCCTGTGCCGTAGGCTTTATTGGCAACAGGGTGGAACTGACGCGAGCAACCGGAGGGGGGTGGCGCTTGATCGGCACAGAATGTCAGGCGACGCGGACCGCAGGTCGGACCTTATTCGAACTAGATGGTGAGCCCGCCCATGATGTTTACCAGCGACAGGTGGGCAGGGAAATGGGGTTCGGGTTGCACGAGTCGTCTACTCGCTACCCTTTAACCCTTCGCCTACCGAACCTGGAAATGCAGATTGTTCGCGACGTCAACACCGTGGATGAAGTCTCTGGTGCGATTGAATTGGCAGGTGATATTCCAGAGGGTGTGACCGTGCAGGTGATGACCACGACGGCAGACGAAATTCTGGATGGTGTCGACGAAGCGATCGAGCGCATGCGGAGCAAAACAATCCTGCCCCAAAACAACGCCCTCGCCATTTGTGTGAGCTGTGCGGGCCGACGCACGGTACTGCTGGATAAAACAAGGGAAGAAGCGGCCCTTGCCTACGATGGCTTGGGGCATGGGATTCATCAAATCGGCATGTATGCCTTCGGAGAAATCTCAACGACATCATCGGGGCCGCCCCAGGTTCACAATGAGACCCTGACCATGGGGCTAATACGAGAGTACTAGGGACTGACCATGCCAACCCAACCCTTATCTGATAAAAGCTCTAACCTACTCAACCGTATGCTTCAGCGACTAATGCGTCGTCAAGGTGTAGCGGTTGATAAAATTCCTGATTTTGCCGGCTGGACCAATTTTGTCTTAGCGGTCGATCAAACCATCAAAGAGTTCAGTGCCAATCGCGAACTTTTAGAACAGTCGGTGCAGTCAACGTCACTCAAGCTCAAGCAAGCCTACGAAGATCTAAAAACCGAATCCAGTTTACGGCTGGCCCAAGCAGACTTACACCAGCGAGAACTAGAACATTTGGTGCAGGAAAGAACTGCTGAGCTACAAACGGCCCAGCTCCATCTAGAACAAATCAATCAGCGACTGGAGTATGATGCCACCCACGACGACTTAACGGGGTTGGCCAATCGCAACCAACTCATGCGGGAATTGAATCGGTATATGGCTAAGCTTGCTACGGATGCAGACCTGGGGCTGTGCTTTTTCTTTATCGACTTCGACCGTTTCAAGCAAATTAATGACCGGTTCGGCCACCTGATGGGTGACAAGGTGTTGATTCAGGTGGCCAATCGTTTATCAACATTGGTGGGCGATACAGCCTGCTTTGCTCGTTTGGGGGGTGACGAATTTGTGTTGCTGATGGGGCAACTTCAGGAAACTGAAGCGATTAAACTCGCCCAGAAAATGACCGCTGCGTTTGCTCAACCCATTCGAATTCGCGATACCGAGATTCCTCTGTCTGCGAGTGTGGGTATCGTCTTAGCGGATGCATCTTACCAGTCTGCGGACGACGTCGTTCGTGATGCTGATATTGCCATGTATCGCGCGAAGGCAACCGGTAATTGCTATCAACTCTTTGACGAAGAGATGCGAATAGAGTACTTGGAACGACTTGAGCTAGAACGAGAATTAGAAATCGCTGTGCGTGAGCAACAGTTCTGCGTCAATTTTGAGCCGATCGTGGACACCACCAAGTCCGGCATTTTCTCGATGGAGTCTTTGGTGCGATGGATTCATCCTGAAAAAGGCATGATTGCGCCCGGTCGCTTTATTCCCCTTGCAGAAGAGTTGGGGCTGGTCATAGACATTGACCGAATTGTGTTTGAGCAAACCTGTCAGCAGTTTCACCAGTGGCGAGAGAATGGCATTGCCAGCCCCCAGCAGAAGTTTAATGTGAATCTTGCCTGTGGTCAGCTAGAACGATCCGATCTCCTCCCCTTTCTCCTGAGCACCCTTGATATATTCGATCTCAGTCCCCATGACATTGTGTTGGAAATTACTGAGAGTTACTTGCTCGCAGACTCGGGGCTGGTGATGAAGAATCTGAATGATATGAACAAGCTGGGATTCCGCATTTTTGTTGATGATTTTGGGACAGGCTATTCGTCCCTGAGCTATC